>NZ_JAIWYK010000089.1:0-408 GCF_022030075.1 Anoxybacillus sp. LAT27 | reverse complement strand
GTTTATCCGCCAAAAAACTGGCGATACTGAGGGATGAGGTGATGAATACAATGGAAGATCAAAAAAATCAAAATCAACCGATTCCATTTAAAAAGGCAAGCTCCTGGAAAAACATGTTGGGCAAGAAGTGGGCGTTTCCGGCAATCTACATCGGCACCGCAGCAATCATTCTCGCTATTGTGATGTGGTACCAGAGCAGCGTCACCGATACGGTGCCGGGACAAACCGCAGACAACGGCGGCGTGGCCGTCACGACACCGCAGGACGGCACCGCCATTCCCGCCGATGAATCCGCCGGCAAGGACGGCGCGGTACCGGTGGCGGGCAACCCGCAGCCGCTCGCCTGGCCGGTCGGCAAGGGTGTGAAGTACGAACAGGGGATGGGCTTCTATGACGAACAGGCGTCCA
>NZ_JAIWYK010000088.1:0-464 GCF_022030075.1 Anoxybacillus sp. LAT27 | reverse complement strand
AAAGCAGCAGCATTGGCGAAACAAAAAGCTGCGGAGACAGGGGAAATAAGCGAAGAAGAATTAGCGAAGAAAAAAGCAGCGGCAGCAGCGAAGGCGAAAGCAGCAGCATTGGCGAAACAAAAAGCTGCGGAGACAGGGGAAATAAGCGAAGAAGAATTAGCGAAGAAAAAAGCAGCGGCAGCAGCGAAGGCGAAAGCAGCAGCATTGGCGAAACAAAAAGCTGCGGAGACAGGGGAAATAAGCGAAGAAGAATTGGCGAAGAAAAAAGCGGCGGCAGCGGCGAAGGCGAAAGCAGCAGCATTGGCGAAACAAAAAGCTGCGGAGACAGGGGAAATAAGCGAAGAAGAATTGGCGAAGAAAAAAGCGGCGGCAGCGGCGAAGGCGAAAGCAGCAGCATTGGCGAAACAAAAAGCTGCGGAGACAGGGGAAATAAGCGAAGAAGAATTGGCGAAGAAAAAAGCGGC
>NZ_JAIWYK010000439.1:0-397 GCF_022030075.1 Anoxybacillus sp. LAT27 | reverse complement strand
GCGCGCCGGAGGGAACCTCAGCGAAGTGCTGCAGGAGATGGCAGAAACGCTGGAGGATCGGCGGATCGTCAACCAGGAGATCAAGACGATGACCGCCGAACAGCGCTACGTCTCCATTCTGGTACCGATCATGCCGATCGCCCTGGTGCTGATGATGAACACGATGAACAAGGGGTTTATCGATCCGCTGTTCTCCGGCTTCGGACTGATCCTGCTGGGCGTGTTTATCCTGGGAACGATCCTGTCCTATGTGCTGGTCCGAAAAGTAACCAATATAAAGGTGTGAGACGATGGACGCGCTCATGGTCACCTGTCTGTTCCTGTGTTTGCTCTTTTTCGCCATTTTTTTGAAGGAAACCTACCGCTATTCCGTGGAGAAGGAAAAGCTGCTCACCCA
>NZ_JAIWYK010000422.1:0-122061 GCF_022030075.1 Anoxybacillus sp. LAT27 | reverse complement strand
CAGATGCAGGCGATGCTTGTTTGTGCTGCGATGAATTTAAAGAAATTAGCAAACTGCCTATGGAGAATGGGTATCTCTCCTCTTTTTCAATTATGTATGTCGTTATTTTCGTCGGTTCATCAAGGGAGACAAATGCCCAAATGGAACAAAATGGTTGAAAGACAGGTGTCTTCCAACCATTTTGTCAACAGTCTGAAAGACCTGAACGTACAGGTCTTTTAGTCAACGAATGGAGGAACAAGATGTTTTGAAAAGGACTGAATGTCAATACGGCCATTTTTATAGTAAATACCTAAAATATAATCTCCTTCTCCCCAAGAAGCCATTTGTAAACATTGTTCAATCTTTTCTTTATCGTGAACGACCATTTTTGCTTCTTCTCGCTCAACCATTTCAGGTGTCCAGTCATACTGTGGAACTTGTTTTGTGTTTTTAATAATTTTGATTTTAGCAATATCATCAGCTGTCACTCTCGCTTGTTGTAATAAACCGCGATCTTGTAGCCATTGTTCAATCAGATGGTACGATTTTTTCCATTCTATTCCTTGTTCTTCGTATTTTTCATACAAAATGCTAATTGTACCCCAACTGCGATTTGTTGTAGTTTCATCAAACGTTTCGTGTAAAAGTTGTTGTTGCAAGACTGTTAAAAATGATTCAATATCAGCACGATCTTGCAAGCGAACGACTTTATCTTCCGAACCAATTCGAATTTGTAAAATGTCTTCAAAATTCGTCTTACGTAAAATTGGATAATGATTTTTTTTAAACTCAATGGAATTAAAAATCGGCTTATAAAATTGATTGTATAAATTCGTTGGAACAGTATATTCGCGAACGATTCGTTCTCCATTTTTTAAGTCATAGCCGATAACAACGTTCCGTCTATCGTTACCTGGATATGTTCGTTGTTCAATAAGGTGTTGATGAAATAAATAAATATTTCTGATATTTTCCTTTTCGTAGTAAAAGGCGTTTTCCTCGTCTATTTCATCGTTTTCAAAAAAGTATATGTGGTCACCGAAATATGCTCGTTCAATTTCGTTTAATGACGGTTGGTACGTCTTATATCCAAATAGATCAAATGTAAATAATAAACCAACGATACTCATAAATACCACATATCCCATGTATTCTTTCCAACGATTAAATACACGCCACGTTTTTGCTAAAATCATGCGGGCGATGATGTAACCAAATAATGATGAAAATACGTATCCAAAAATCACCCAACTCATCTTTTGCTGCATCTGTCCAAAATATGCTCCACCGACAAGCATGACACAAAACGTGAAACCGTATGTAAATACCGGGCGGAGTGGACGAAAGACAATTGCATCGGTTGCCATTTCAACATGTCTTTTTTTGTACAACCATATACTAAGTCCATAAAACATAAAAGTCAGCACAGTATATATCAATATTTCGAGCGGTTGGATTCGTTCTGTCTCCCAATTTAGTGCTTGAATAAAAGGAATCATCTCATTCAAGCTAGAAGATAAATAATATTCGTATGCAAAGCCGTACAAAAGATATTTCAAATTAAATATAAGTAAAATAAATATTCCAGCAGGGAAGAAAAAGAGAATGTAGGCGAACATGCCTTGTAAAATGGACATACCAGTGAGCATCCCAACAAACACAGCTCCAGAAAATAATAATAAATTCATCGCAACGGTACTAACAAACCAAATAGCTACATGTTTAAATGAATATAAAGGAATCGGAAGGAACGGCTTCATGACGATTAAACATATTGCAACGATTGTGATGGGCACGATTAAAATAATTATTCCAACAACAATATGTTGAAGAAACAGCACCTCCCGTTTGATTGGCAGACTATGCATGTGGTCAGCTGATCGCTTCACTTGCATATAACGAAATAAAAAAATAGCGAGTAAAATAGGGAGTGTGAACATCAGGGAAAACTGAATGATACTTCCAATATCGAATATGCGCCCTGTTTGATGATGCATAAGCCAATCTTTGTTTTCGCTCATCATAAAAATATGAATAGGCAAAGCAAAAAGTAAACCGATGAAATAAATAAGCGAGACCCAACCGACGTTGCGAACAATTTGAGTAAATATTCCACGATTAAACAAGAATGTTTTCAATGGCATATCCTTGTTCCCCCATTTCATAAATAAATATTTCTTCTAACGTTAATGGTAATAAATCAAACAAAATTGGTTCATGCTTTTGAATATGTGCAATGATGTCTTCTTTTTTTCCGCGAACGATACAAAGTAAAACACTACCACGCTGTTCTTGATAAATAACATCCATGTGTTGAAAAAAAGAAGAAGGAGCTTGCTCATGAAATGCCACTTGGACTTTATGAATATTGGTTTTTAAATTATCTAGCTCTTTTTCAATGATGAACGAACCGTGGTGTAACATGCCAATACGGTCACATAAATCTTCTACTTCAAATAAGTTGTGCGAGGAAATAACAACGGTCATTTCTCTTTCCGCTACGTCCTGGAATAAAACGTTTTTCACTTTTTGTCTCATAACAGCATCTAGTCCATCAAGTGGTTCGTCTAAAATAAGCACATCAGGCATAGTGGAAAATGCTAACCAAAATGCAACTTGTCGCTGCATTCCTTTTGACATCCGATGAATTTTCTTGTTTAGGTCAATTGGGAATAGTTCTTTCATGTTGTGAAAACGTTCTTCGTTCCATTTTGGATATATATGACGATAAAAGTCCGCCATTTGTCGAATTGTTGTATGTGGGAAGAAATAAAGCGCATCAGGTAAAAAAATGATTCGCTCTTTTTGCTTGATGTTTTCGAAAATTGGCTCACCATCAATAGTAATCGTTCCTTTGTCTTGTTTATAAATACCCGCAATCATTTTCATCAGTGTTGTTTTTCCAGCACCATTTGATCCAAGTAATCCATAAATCGACCCTTTTGGGACGGAAAATGTCACATCTTTAATCGCCTCTAATTCTCCAAATCGCTTGCTTACATGATTAATTTGAATCAATTTCCTCTCCTCCTCGCATCGTGCTTTGTGCACGTTCCACAATCGAAAAAATATGTTCTTTTTTTACCCCGATATAAAATGCTTCTTGACATAGTTTGAATATGCTTTCTTCTAGCTGTTTTACTTTTTCATCGTAAATCGCCTCTTTTTTGTTGGCGACGAAACTTCCTTTGCCCGGAATAGAGTAAATATACCCTTCTCTTTCTAACTCTCGATATGCCTTTTGGATGGTGTTAGGATTAATTGTTAACTGTTTAGCGAGCAAACGAACAGATGGCAGTTGCTCATTCGGTTTCAGCACATCGTGAATAATCATCTCTTTCATTTTTTCTATAAGCTGTTCATAAATCGGTTTTCTGCTTCGTAAATCAAGATCAAACACATCTCCACCTCCTCCCTACCTGTACCAACTGTAATAACTGTATTATATTAAATAATACGGTTTTTGTAAATAGTCATAAATATTTTTTGAAATTGAATAAAGCACTCGGCTCAAAAGAACAGACCGAGTGCTTCTAACTAACCTGAGTGTTTATTCAGAATGACTTTAAATTAAATTTTTTCATTAATTCCTCTTTAAATTTATAATTCTTTGCTTCTTGAGGCACGCCAACTTTTTCGCCATCATTACCAGGAATATCAATGTTGTGTTTACCCTCATTGACACCAGAAATTACGTACAGATCATCGTATTTAAAATCGGGCACAAGAAGTAGCATGTAGCTATGGTTTTTATCCATGTTTCGGTAGTTATTAATTGAAAATTTAGTCTTTCCGGGCATAATACCATTATCGTAAACGTAGCTTGGTTCAGCTACCTTGATAATATCCCCAGCTTTATAATCGTGAGTAGTTCTATTTTCAAGGACCTTATTTATTTTAAACTGAGTAATTGTATACGCATCTACTGTAAACCCTCTCTCATCGAATGTTACGAAGTTCTCACTTTCAATTGGTTTTCCAGTGACAACAAGTTGAGAAAAGGTAACCATTTCATCTACTGTGTTAAAGGATACTTGTTTAGCATCAATAGTTGATAAACTTACTTTTTTATCAGCCGACATATACCATAGACTTGAACCGAGAGAAATAAAACCTAACAGAGCTATTGAAATAATAATAATCTTATTTTTTTTCATATTCGTAATATCTCCTTTCATCTATTAATTTCCCCATTTTTGTTTTAGATGGTCTTTATCCGTCTGTTGAGGGGATCCGTATGTTGTTAGTTCATACTCCTTCATTACAGAGGCACCTGAATTGTCATTATGTCTCAAGCTTAGTGCGTGTCCAAATTCGTGAATGATAACGTCAGTTGATTCAGCAGAAGTTAGTGTGTTCATTTGAGGTGTATTGAGTCGAATTCTTGAACGATCCCTTGCATCCTCCGGATTTACTTGACGCCATCCGAAAAAGCCATACGTCCAATAATCTGCGGTAGCATAAACGGTTGAGCCGGAGATAGTTCCTGCATAAACAACAATGCTATAATATGTAGGCTCAGAAGTGACTTGTGAAATAGCAACCTTTGAAGAAATGTTATTCCAAGTTGCATATGCGGTGTCTGCACGATTATGGTAACCCGCACTGGAAACACTAGCATCACGCCAATACTTAAGGTTTTGTGCCCCAGTATATCCATTAGGATTATAATGATCTGAGTGGGCGTTAACTAAGATGGTTGGTAGTAAAAAAGCTAGACCGAGAATAAGTAATAAAATTCTTTTGACTTTCATAATTTCATTCCTTTCTATAAAATGTTAATTTCATGGATATCATTCTCTATCGATCCTCTTCATTCCTTTCTTTTTTACAAAAATATTTCGTCACAAACGAAGAAGCGTAGAATAATGGTGAAATGTTATTCTTGGGAATTCTATACTCATTAAGCACCATTTCATTTCAATGTATATATTTCTGATTTATATCTAACAATACGTTAATTGTAGTTTTCAAAAAATTAAAAAGCCGCCCAAAAGGCAGCTTTTTAATTATGGCTGTGTCCATCGTTGTTCATATTTCCGTCTTGATGACCATCTTGTTGCATATTGTCGCCATGACCGTGACCTTGTCCATCATTTTTGTTTTGCATCATTTGTTTCTTTTTCATATAACGCTCATGAGCAACTTGATCAACATCTTCCCAAGATACGATCGTTGCATTTGGTTGTTCGCTTACAAACTTTTCAGCATCTTCTTTCTTTACAAAAAACGCATATCCGTAGTTCATCGGTGTTTTAATGTCTGCTTTCACTACTGTCGCATTTTGTAATTCAATCCATTCGAATGTGTTGTAATCGCGTACATATTTTTTTGCAGCTTCACCGTGATCGCGTTCGTAGTTAAATAAACACCCGATGTCATCAAAAAACAAGACGTCACCGTTTTCTGTCACAGATTTCGCTGTGAATTTGCCGAGTTCATTTTCTTTTGGATATACTTTCATGTTACAAAACACACATACAGTGTTTTCATCAGGTTCAGCCATTGCTGCTTTCGCGAATACATCCTCTTCATTTGACTGTTCCATATTTTGTTCTGTTTGTTTTGTTTCTTCTTGCTTATCCTCTGCTTGATTGTTGTTGCACCCCGTTAATCCAAAAACAAAGGCTGCAATCAGTAGAATGATCCATTTTTTCATTGCTGAAAATCCCCCCTTTTTCGTTCAATCCGTAGTTCAATGTACTACATAATTGTGAAGTTTATTTGAAATGAATGTGTTGAAAATGAAAAAAAGCGGCATTACACCGCTTTTTCTGTAAAATAATGCTTATAATATCCACCGACTTTGCCACGATTATCGATAATAAAATAAAAATCATCTGTTTCGTTTTTCACTTCGTACTCTTTGCCTGGTGTTAATACGTTATGTACAATGTATTTCTCTGCGTTCGTATGATTACATACAACTGTTTTAATCGTTGGACGTTCATGCCAGTTTAAATGAATCATCTTTTATTCCTCCCTCAAGATCCTTTATATTTGTTCAAAAATTTAGCAAGCTCATGTAACGCTTGTAATACAGCCAGATGTTTATCGTTTCCGCTCGCTTGCGCCGTGGCCACATCTTTAAACTTGGCGTGCGCTTCGTAAGACCCGTTTTTTTTGTATACATCTACCCGCACAGTTCCCCTCGGATGTGGAACGATAAAAAACTCCATTTTTTTCATTTTTCTCTCCACCTTTAAATCAAGCGTTTATTTAATTTAATAATAGTAGAAAATACGTGAGTTTGAAAGCATTGTTTTACATGGGGAGAAAAAGATATGTCTTTTACCCTTTTAATCAAGACGACGAATGGTGTAACCAGATTCGATTAACACACGTTGAATTTGATCAATATGCTCCCTATTTTTTGTTTCAAGGGAAAAACGTATTTCGGCTTGTCCAGGAAGAACATTCGTTCCCATCCGTTGATGATCAATGGACATGACATTAGCTTCTAAATCCGCGATAATGCGCAACAATTTATTTAGTTGTCCCGGTTTGTCAGATATGACCGTTGAAAATGTGACGAAGCGTCCTGATTCAACGAGTCCTCGTTCAATAATGCGTGAAATGAGTGTGACATCGACATTCCCACCACTTAAAATGGCGACAATATTTTTTCCTTCAAGTGGAATTTTTTTGTACAATAAAGCTGCTAGTGAGCAAGCTGCCGAACCTTCGACAAGCAATTTGTTTCGTTCGAGTAAATATAACATCGTTCGTGAAATATCCGTCTCTTCGACACAAACAATATCGTCGACATATTTTTGTATGTATGAAAACGTTAAATCTCCAATTCGTTTTACAGCGATGCCATCTGCAATTGTATTCAATGGAGTAATCATAACGGGCTGATTATGTTGTTTCGCTGCTGTCGTGCTCGCGCAAGCAGTCGACTCAACGCCATATACGCGAATAGAGGGGTTTTTTTGTTTCATCGCAACGGCTAGACCAGCGAGCAAACCACCTCCTCCAACCGGACAAATCACTGCGTCAATATGATCTAGTTGTTCGAATAATTCTAGCCCGATTGTACCTTGGCCAGCGATCACAGCTGGATCGTCAAAGGGATGAACAAACGTTGCTCCTGTTTCTTGTTGCAACTTTCGAGCATATTCCAACGATTCATCAAATACGTCTCCGTGTAAAATGACGTTTGCCCCATAACTTTGTGTCGCTTGAATTTTACTTAATGGAGCTCCTTTAGGCATGACAATTGTGCATGGGATACCGATCATGCTGCTTGAATAAGCAACCCCTTGAGCATGGTTCCCTGCTGAAGCTGCGATGACTCCGCGACTTTTTTCTTCTTCACTTAATGACATAATTTTGTTATAGGATCCTCGTACTTTAAATGAACCTGTTTTCTGTAAATTTTCTAACTTCATGTATACACGATTATTCGATAAACGACTAAATGTTTGTGAAAATTCAAGAGGGGTTTTATGAACGACTGCTTGCATTCGTTGTTGAGCTTCTTGAATATGTTGCAACGTAATCAATGGTTTTCATCCTCCTTTGTGTCCTTTTTATTATATTTGATTTACAGAGGTGCAATCAATTGCCTATTGTTTTCTTTTTTTGTTTTATATTGATTATTTAGAACATAGTTTAACTAATTAAAAAGTGCAAAAGAAAGAGCTATGCGCTCGGCACAGCTTGTTACAGTCCAGCAGATCGTTGAAGACGTTTCGCTATTTCAAGAAAATCTTCGTATGAAATACCTGGGGCAAATGTTTCTTCTACTGTTTCTAAGTCGGGAAGCGGTGCTCCAGCCGGCGTTCCTTGAATAACTTCAAGTTGTCCTCCATCAATCGGATGTGTTCCTTTCCAAATTTGCTTTACATCTTGATAATTATGTTCGCTAAATGTATACAATTTTCTATGCCAACCTTGTGCTTCATACTTTTTTGCTGCATCAAATTTATCGTTACTCAAATTTGGGATTAGTAACATTTTACGTCAACCCCTGTAACAATTTGAAGAGCTTTGGCATATGCGATGACGTGAACCCCTCCTCGTACAAGTAAATAACCAATCATTTCTCGTGCAACAGGATGATCTGTTTGTAGTTTGTTTATTCTTGTAAACATGTAGTCTCTCCCTTTTATTTCGGCATAATCCAAACGATTTGCTGTATACGCACAAGAAAGAGGGTGTCGTTACTTTTCAACACAATATGATCAGGCTTCACGTCTTCGACTGTACCGTGTACGTTTCCACGCACTGTTTCAATCACTACTTCTTTTCCTCTAATCGTTTGTTACGTTTGATAAACATAAGGGGCAATGAAAGACATAAACTGAGGTGTCATGTTCTCTCCCCCTTCTCATTGTTTCTTTTTCATTTCTATTTTTGTTTATCACATTTTTCATTTAGAACATAGTTTTATAAAATTTCATTTACATACTAGTCGATTCATTCATTTTGCGTTAAACTTCAACATAGAAATAGTGGAAATGAGGAGTTAGAAACATGGAGAGTTATGAGAAACTAAAACAAAAAATAAATGAACTTGAGGAAGAACTAAAATTATATAAACGTTTTGTTGAACATATTAATTTTCCATTTTCATACGTTGATTATGAACTCGGAAAAGTCATAAAAAAAGAAAGAAATGCTCCTTCTCCAACGATTGAAACAATAGAAAAGGATATCAACCAAACATCGATCCTAAAATGGAATATTGATTTACAAGAAGATTATCCGTTTGAACAAGTGGAACAATTTTTAGCTCCTATTTTTGATCTCGTTTCTCATCATATTGTTTTTGTTGATGCTGAAGGAATCATTACATTATGCAACTTGCAAGCGGCAAACGATGTTGGAGTAAACCGAGACGAGATTATTGGGAAACATATTCGTGAATTGTTGAATATTCCCGATGAACAAATTATGACGTTAAAAACGTTGCGGACAAAACAACCACTTTATAATTGTGAAGTACTTGATCGATATTACGGCATCGTTAATACACGCATTTTATATAACGAAGATGGATCAATTAAACGCGTTATTAGTATGTTTCAATCGCTGAATCAAATGAAAGAAGCAGAAAAGCTGGCGATCGCTGGGCGAATTGCGGCAGGGATTGCCCATGAAATTCGAAATCCGTTAACAACTGTGCGAGGGTATTTGCAGTTTTTAAAAGAACAATTGCCAGAACATATTGTTACTCTTATTGATCAACTTTTAATTCCTGAACTTGATCGAGCAAATGATATTATTACAGACTTTTTAAACATCGCAAAACCAAATGAAGTAAAAGCAGAATGGATTCAAATAAATCACTTCATCCAAAATGATGTAGACCTTTTACTAAAAAGTGAAGCACTTCTTCATAATGTAGAACTTTCATATGATTTAGATGAAAAATTACAACATTACGCTGTTTATATCGATAAAAATCAACTGTTGCAAGTGCTCATTAACTTATTTCGCAATGCGATTGAGGCGAAAACAGAAAAATCGTTACGTGTAAATATTGAAACAAAATTGCACAATAACCTTGTTCAAATTTATGTGCGTGATAATGGACCTGGAATTCCTTCTACCATTATCCATCATGTGTTCGATCCATTTTTCTCGACAAAACCAACGGGGACAGGTCTCGGTTTATCTTTGTCGCGAAAAATTGTTGAACTTCATAAAGGATCGATGCGTGTACAAAGTGAACTCGGTCACGGTTCATGTTTTATTATTGAACTACCTGCTTATCTAAAAAAATGAGGCTGCAATCGTGCAGCCTCATTTTTACGCCTCTTTTTTCAAGTTTACTTGTTTTTCTTTCCAACATTGCACTTCATTGTCTACACCGATATTCCGCGCGTAAAATACAGGATTTTTTCCTTGTTTTCGTTGTGTCATATAGTCTTTTAATGCTGCAAAAGCAACTCGGCCGAGTAAGAAAATCGAAACTAAGTTCACGATTACCATAAATGCCATAAATAAATCAGCTAGATCCCATACGATTTGAATGCTTGACACAGAACCCCAAATGACCATTCCTAATACGGCAAGACGATACATAAGCAACGATGTTTTGCTTGACCGGATAAATTCAATATTTGTTTCACCGTAATAGTAGTTTCCGATAATTGAGCTGTATGCGAATAAAAACACACTTACTGCAACAAATCCTTTTGCCCATTCGCCAATATGTGTGCTTAACGCTGTTTGCGTTAAAGTAATTCCATCAAGACCTTCTTTCATATAATCGCCTGATAATAAAATCATAAATGCTGTCGCACTACAAACAACTAATGTATCAACGAATACGCCCAATGTTTGAATTAACCCTTGTTTCACAGGATGTGAAACTTCTGCTGTTGCGGCAGCATTTGGCGCACTACCCATTCCAGCTTCGTTTGAGAATAAACCGCGCTTAATTCCCATCATGATCGCTGCGCCAAAGCCTCCACCAACGGCTTGTTCAATACCAAATGCATTTTTGAAAATTAAAGAAAATACTGCTGGCAACTCCGTAATGTTCGTTAAGACAACATAAAACGCAATCAATAAATACAAACTCGCCATCACTGGAACAATAACAGATGATACCTTCGCTACACGATGCACACCACCGAAAATAATAAAGGCAGTTAAAATAGTAAGCACAACACCAATCACTGTACGGTCCATTTGAAAAGCATGTTCAAACGCGAACGTAATCGTATTTGCCTGAACAGAGTTAAATACAAGACCAAATGAAAACGTAATTAAAACAGCAAACAATATACCAAGCCAACGTTTCTTGAGCCCTTGCTCGATATAATACGCTGGGCCTCCACGATAACCATTTTTATCTTTTATTTTATAAATTTGGGCAAGTGTGCTTTCCACAAAACTTGATGCCCCCCCAATTAGAGCAATTAGCCACATCCAAAATACCGCACCAGGTCCACCGACAGAAATCGCTAACGCAACACCGGCTAAGTTACCTGTTCCAACGCGGGACGCTGTACTCATAAAAAACGCTTGTAACGACGAAATCGCACCTGTTTTTTCTGGCCCTTCTGTAATGACACGGAACATTTCACCGAAATAACGAAATTGAACAAACTTTGTGCGGAACGTAAAGTACAACCCAACGATAATTAAAAGTGCGATCAAAACGTACGACCATAATATGTTGTTTAAAAATGATACGATCGTTTGTAATAATTGCATACTCGTCACCTCACCTGATGTTTATAATTAAAAAACGACTTTTTCAATGTAACAAAACATAACATGAAAAGCAAGAGGATTATCTATGAATATGCAAAAATGATATGTTATAATATCGTCTGTCTATATTTTTACACGTATTTTTGGAGGAAAAAATGAAAGAAACATCTACGTTAAAAGAAAAAATAAAACAGTTCTTACATATACTACTTCCTGTTTTTCTTACCCAAATCAGCCTATATATGATGAACTTTTTTGATGTGACAATGACAGGAAAATATAGCGCAGTTGATTTAGCAGGTGTAGCCATCGGCTCAAACATTTGGGTTGCTATATTTACAGGAATTGGCGGAGTATTGACAGGTCTAACTCCAATCGTTTCCCAAGCATTTGGGGCAAAAGATCATGAGCGTATTTCTCGAACAGTCGAGCAGACAATATACTTGGCAATCGTTTTTGCCTGCTTTGTGTTGACAGTTATTTATTTTCTCGTCCCTATTTTATTGGAAACCATGTATATCGAGAGCAATGTTCAAATCGTTGCCCATCAATATTTACAAGCATTATGTATTGGCATTATCCCAATTTTTATTTATTACGTTCTCCGCTCCTTTATGGATGCCCTCGGTCAAACAAAGGTTACAATGATGTTAACGTTATGCTCACTCCCTTTAAACGTTTTACTAAACGATATATTCATTTTCGGACGATGGGGTATCCCCGCATTCGGGGGAGTCGGTGCAGGATATGCCACAAGCATCACGTATTGTTGCTTGTTACTATGTGCGTTTTTGCTCGTTCGCTTTCGTAAACCTTTTTCAACGTACAATATACTTAAGAAATTTCATCCGATCTCGTTATCCATTTGGAAGCAATTAATTTTGATCGGTACACCTATTGGACTAGCGATCTTTTTTGAAACGAGTATTTTTTCTGCTGTCACGTTGTTAATGAGTCAATTTGGAACAACAGCAATCGCCGCTCATCAAGCGGCATTAAATTTCGGTTCACTTTTATATATGATTCCACTAAGCGTTTCACTTACTTTAACCATTATTGTTGGTTTTGAAGTAGGTGCTAGTCGCTTAGAGCACGCAAAACAGTATTGTATCATCGGTATTTCATCTGCTGTAATGATGGCTATTGTTGCCTCTATCGTTCTACTATTATTTCGTGAACCGATCGCTTTCCTATATACGAATGATAAACACGTTTTGCAATGGACGAAACAGTTTTTGTTATACGTTTTATTTTTCCAATTTTCTGATGCTGTTGCTGCCCCTATTCAAGGCGCATTACGTGGATACAAAGACGTTCGTTTTCCGTTTTTTATTGCGCTCGTATCGTATTGGTTCGTTGGTTTGCCTGTCGGATATATATTCGCTCATTATACAACTGCTGGACCGTTTGGATATTGGATCGGTCTTATTACCGGTCTAGCCTCAGGCGCTATATTGTTATTCGTACGGTTACGACAAAAATGGAAACATATATAAAAGCAAGAGGGAGCCCCCTCTTGCTTTTTAGCACCAAGCTGCACCGACGATAATAAGCAAGATAAAAAGTACGACGATGAGCACAAACGTTTTTCCGTATCCTGGATAACCATAACCATATCCATAGCCATATCCGTACATGATACATTTCCTCCTTTATCGTTTAATTAATATCCCCAGCCACCAATATAAGCACTACCAACAATGATTAACAAAATAAACAATACAACAATTAACGCGAAACCACCGCCGTGATGATGTCCTCCACTCATCTTTTGACACCTCCTTCTTGTACTAACAACCTATTCAACGACTAGGGAAAACGTTATGGTTTTTGAAAAAATGGGTAAAAAAACGCCTGTCTCACCGACAGACGTTATACGTTTAATGATTTTTCTCTTCGTTTCTCCCATGTGCTTGAAAGTGAAAATAAAAGCAAAGCCGTCCAAATACAACTAAATGCATACATATGAGCGTTTGTAAACGGCTCGTGAAACAAAAACACACCAAGCAATAAACTTAATGTTGGGGAGATGTACTGTAAAAAACCTAGAACAGTTAACGAAATATGTTGAGCCCCTTTCGAAAAATATAAAAGTGGCAGAGCGGTTGCGGGGCCAGCACCCGCAAGCAAAAACATTGTTGTCAACGAAAAAGAAGACCCATGCCATTGACTAAATGAATGAATAATCCATGCTAGAGCAAAAGGAGCAACAAACATCGTTTCTATCGTTAAACCGATTGTCGCATCAACTTTGATCACTTTTTTCACAAGGCCATACAACGCGAAACTACAAGCAAGCGACAATGCAATCCATGGGAATTTACCGTATTCAACTGTCATAAACACCACACCAACAGCCGCTAAAATAAATGATACAACTTGCCATTTATAAAGTCGTTCTTTTAACACAATAACTCCTAATACGACATTTAACAATGGATTCATGTAATACCCTAAACTTGCTTCAATCATATGATCATGATTGACAGCCCATATGTAAATAAACCAATTGGCACTAATAAGAAACGCTGCCATAACGGACGCTACGGCTTGCTTTTTTTCTTTCCATAACCATTGACATGTACGCAAAAATGTAGACCAGCTTTTTTGAATAAATAACAATGCCACCATAAATAAAAAAGAAGTGACGATTCGATAAGATAAAATCTCTTCTGCTCTAATATGTTGCAGCATTTTCCAGTACAAAGGCAATATTCCCCATAATACATAGGCAAATAGAGCGTAAATCGCCCCTATTTTTTTATTCTCCATTTTGTAACTCCCTTCTTTCTCTCACTCCCCGCGAAACATGTGGTTTTGTTTGTATGGTTCAATATGAACGTGTGCATGAACGACTCCATATTTTTGCTCGAGCAGTTGTTCAACTCGATCTGCAATATCATGACTTGTCACAACATTTAAATAGGGGGCAACACAAATTGTAACATCGATGGCCACTTCATTGCCATACATTCTTCCTTTAATGTCTACTACTTGTTCCACACCGTCAATACGTTCAATTTCTTGTTTATATTGCTTTAACATATTATCATCAAAACCGTCCGTCAATGTATGGGAAGCTTCTCTAAAAATATCCCATGCTGTCTTACAAATCATAAATCCAATAACAAACGCCGTAACAGGATCAAGCCAACGTATATGTAACTGAGCGCCAATGACCCCAGCAACTGTGCCTACACTAACAAGTACATCAGATAGATGGTCTTTAGCCGCAGCAGCAAGTGCTTGACTATTTGTCATCATCGCTAAACGTTTGTTAAATATATATACGAAAAACATAAATATAGCTGAAGCACCCGCTGTCCATACCGCTATCCAATCCGGTTTGACATACTCCCCTTCTTTTAACGTTTGCATCACATTTATTAACACATCCACTCCAATTGACATCATGATAAACGCTGCAATTAAAGATGAAATGTGTTCTGCTCGGGAATGGCCGTATGGATGGTTGTCATCGCGTGGTTTTTTTGCAATAAGCAATCCAATTAAAATAGCGGTAGAGGCAAGAATATCCGTAAAATTATTCCACCCATCAGCTTTTAATGCCTCAGAATTTGACATATATCCGATGTACAACTTAGCTAAAGAGAGAATAATATACGAGCCGATACTGACCCATGCCCCTAATTCTGGTTTCAATTGCCTCATATATTCACCAACTTCTTGAACATTTTTGCGTTAACATTGTACCAAGCACCCATGATGTGGGTCTATAGCAACAAAATTGGTTCATTGAAGAACAGTAGGAAACGTGCAATAACATTGCCTTTAACCAAATTTACTGTTGACGTCTAATAAAAAAATGTGATAAAGTGTTTAATGTTTCATCACTCTACCAATTTATCAAACTAAAGTGTTTTTTCGGAGGTCTTGATTATGAATGCAGTTGTCATCTCAGTACTCGTCATGCTCATTCTTAGTTTAATGCGAATGAACGTCGTATTTTCGTTATTAATTGCATCATTAGTAGGAGGATGGATCGGAAATCTTGGTCTCTCCAAAACGGTTGAATCATTTTCAGAAGGACTGGGGAATAGTGCAGAAGTCGCGTTAAGTTATGCTTTGTTAGGTGGGTTTGCCATCGCTATTTCAAAAACAGGATTGCCGAATGCCATTGTTCATGTGATTATAAAAATCGTTGGAAAACAAGGGGAGGAAAAAAGGACACAATATTCCAAAGCACTTGTTCTTCTTTTCATTTTATTGATGTCTTGTTTTTCACAAAACTTAATTCCAATCCATATTGCGTTTATTCCTATTTTGATTCCGTCACTTTTGCACATCTTAAATGAGTTGCATGTGGATCGTCGGTTAGTCGCATCAATAATTACGTTTGGTTTAATTACTCCATATATGTGGTTGCCGACTGGATTTGGGGCTATTTTTCATGACATTGTACAATCAAACATGGCTCAAGGTGGGTTGGTTGTTGCAAAATCAGATATTCCAAAAGCGATGTTTTTCCCTTCGCTTGGAATGATTGTCGGTTTGCTTCTTGCTTTTTTCACATATCGAAAACCGCGTACGTATAAACAAGTAAAACTAGAAAGTGAAGGAACTTCGTCGTTTCAACGACGTGGGGTATGGTTTGCTGTTATTGCTGTCATCGTTGCTTTAACTGTGCAACTTGCTCTCGATTCTATGATTTTTGGAGCATTTGCAGGAATTGTCGTCATTTACTTAAGCGGATGTATCCGTTTAGCAGAAAGTGATCGTTTATTAACAGAAGGTATGCGCATGATGGCGTTTATTGGGTTTGTTATGTTAAGTGCCTCAGGCTTCGCCAATGTATTAAAACGAACTGGTCATATTGAAAAACTCGTTGAACAAGCTGCTTCACTTATTGGTCATAACGCAACGTTTGGTGCATTGCTTATGTTAATTGTCGGACTACTGATCACAATGGGAATTGGGTCTTCGTTTTCTACCATTCCAATTATTGCAACCATTTTCGTTCCGCTTTGTATGAAACTTGGGCTTAGTCCGATGGCAACGATTGCGATTATTGGTGCTGCTGGTGCACTTGGTGATGCTGGATCACCTGCCTCTGATAGCACACTCGGCCCAACATCGGGTTTAAATGTTGACGGTCAACATCATCACATTTGGGATACATGCGTCCCAACTTTTATTCATTACAATATTCCTGTTATTATTTTCGCATGGATCGCAGCAATTGTGTTATAAAAAGGGAGCTACTTTCACACAGTAGCTCCCTTTTTGTCGAAATTTCGGCGCACATTCCGACATTTTTTTTAAACGAAATATGTTAATGTATTGTAAAGTATATTTCAAAATTGTAAATACGCTCGAAGGAGGAATGAGAACGATGATTTCGCAATTTATCGGCCAAACAGAGGCTGCAATCCTTCGCTTTTCTGTGTCATTATTGACAGAGATCGAATTAAAAATTATAAAAAAACAAATTATTTCACAACATCAGGCAATGAAATACGCCAAGAAACAGATTGATTTATTCGTTAAACAAATGCATTTCCGTCAAGCGCTAATCGCCGTGTATCGATCGGAATTATATATATACATCTCTAAAAAACTAGCACATGTATTTGAAAAATATTGTGTATTCAAATGTGTGTAACTTTATATTTTTTTTACGATTTGAAAATATTCTTCCAACGTAATTTGTTTCTCATAAATAACTTTGGCAGCTTTTTTACCAACATAACGCAAATGCCAAGGTTCGTATTGGTATTTCGTAATATGCTCTTTTCCCTTCGGATAGCGAATAATAAAACCAAATTCATGTGCATGTTGAGCTACCCACTTTCCCTCTCGTGTATCACCAAATGTGGGTGTAATAGCATATTGAACACTCGGGCTTGTAATATCGATCGCCAATCCTGTTTGGTGTTCACTCTTTCCGGGCATCGCCACAGCAACAACTGCTTTCTCTTCCCCTAATCGTTGAACTTCGGAGGCAAATAGTTGTTGCTGCCGCTCATATGAGCGATATCCTGATACAGCATATAGCTCGATTTGTTGTTGTTTCGCTGCTGTAAACAGCGCTTCCAACGCTTTTGCAGCTTCCGAACGCATGTGACGTTTTTCGATATTCGCTTCTTTAAATGTAAACGGAACATTTGGAATGACTAAGTCAGCTGGCTTGTAGTCAGCTGGTAATTGCTGTTCTTTATTTACTAAAGCTAGTACATTATCTGGATTCATAATAACTTTTACCCCATTTTGCACTTCGATTTGATTCCAAAATTGTTCTTCAAGTACAAGCTCTTCTTGTTCCTTCGTTTCGGAAGATGGCATTGGTGTTTCAGAAGATCGCTCTTCAACTTGTACGGGGGGTTTAGACGGTTTTTGTTCTTGCTCAAGTGATCCAAAGGATTGACAGCCACTAGTTATTATCAAAAAACAACATAACCATTTTTTCATCTTTTTCTCCCTCACGAATAGAAGAAAGCTCCGCGAGGAAAATGATTCGCAGGAGCTTTCTTTATTTTTTAGTTTATTGGCGAATCGCTGTTTCAAGAGCGACTTCGATCATTTCGTTAAATGTTGTTTGGCGCTCTTCAGCCGTTGTCTCTTCCCCTGTTAAAATGTGATCGCTTACTGTTAATACCGATAATGCTTTTCTGCCAAATTTAGCGGCTAATGTATAAAGCGCTGTTGTTTCCATCTCTACAGCCAGTACACCGTATCGTGCCAGTTTTTCAAATTGTGCATTTTCATTATAAAACATATCAGCTGTAAATACACTGCCAACTTTTAGTTGTAATCCTTTTTCTTTTCCAATTTCGTACGCTGTTTTTAACAAGTCAAAGTTAGCTGTCGGAGCGTAATCAATTCCTCCGAACGTCATGCGATTCATTTGGGAATCGGTTGACGATGTCATCGCTAAAATGACATCACGAACTTTTACATCTTTTTGAATAGCACCACATGTTCCGACGCGAATTAATGTTTGAACGTTGTAGCTTTGCATAAGTTCTGTAATATAAATAGAAATAGATGGTACACCCATACCTGTTCCTTGAACGGAAATACGATGGCCTTTATATGTACCTGTAAATCCTAACATACCACGAACTTGATTATAGCAAGTAGCTCCTTCTAGAAACGTCTCGGCAATGTATTTTGCGCGAAGCGGATCTCCTGGAAGTAAAATTTTATCTGCAATCTCATGTTCTTTTGCTCCAATATGCACGCTCATATGTATCCTCCTTTAATCTTTATCGTTGCATATATACTATACCACACTCCTATATTTCACTAAAGCATTGTTTTTCATGTAATAAAAAAAGAGGGGATTCCCCTCTTTACGACATTTTGCGAAAATACTTTGGTTTCACGTATAAAACCTTTTTATCTTCACTTACAACATATTTTTTCTTTGCTTGCTCATAATGTTCATATATTAAATAACAAACAACATAAATTGGTAACATCGCTTCTAAAGACGCTAAATAAATGAGGTAAAATGGGTGCTCACTTGTTTCAAACATTCCACTAAACACATAGTAAGCGCTTGCAATCACCACGTTAGTGATGCTAATGTTCGCCAAATGAAGGAGGAAAATTTTCTTTCTCCGCCCAATGAGCCGCTCTAATTCGAATTTAATGAACAAGGAACAAAAAATCGCAACAATTCCGACGATGGAAGAAATCATAAATGCAAACATCGTTTTTCCCACCCTGTATGTATATTTTTTATGATGTTGTCGATGTTAATGGATGTAACTACACGTAAAGGAGGTTTCTAATTGGGAAAAAAACATCGTAACCGCATCAATAGCCCAAAGAAAAATAACCATGTTCCGAAAGAAACATTGATCGCTGAAGCTGAAGCACACGATAAAGAGTACAATGCTGATAAACGAAAAAAATAATCCCCTTGCACGCACAAGGGGAATTTTTTATCATACTCTAACCTTGTGCTCATTGTCTATATACAATATAGCACAATTTTGTGAACATTTAAAGACATTTTTTAACGCACATGCATACGGTGAATACGTTCCCATCCATCCGAGCTTAAACGATAAAAAAATTGACCGTATATCCCTTCATCAATAAGCAATATATCACCTGTACTAACATATCGCGCACGATAATCTTTCGGTACTAAATCTGGAACATTAAACATGCGATAAACTTCAGCTAATACGTCATCATGATCCTCACCACTCACCGTCAATCGATATACTTGGCGATAGCCTTTCGTTTGACCAAATTGTGGTGTTTGAAATAACGTTACATCATAGCTTTTTGTTGATTTTAATATTTTCCCCATGAACATCCGAATCACTAACATCCACTCCCTTTTTTCTTTACGTAACATATTAGTGATTCATTTTGTCGATTCCTTTTGCATTTTTTTACTATTTTTGTCGAATATATGGCTCTTCACCACAAGTTGTACTTGATCATTGAAGATCGGTGTGCATAGAGAAAATAGAGAGTACAAAAAATGCGAATTTTCCTGTATGGTAAAGGTGACCAAACCAAACCATTGGAGGAAAATTCGCATGTACTCTCAGTTTATCAAAGAACTCATCGATTTACCAGATGTTTTGATTCAAAAGGTACGAAAAGAAGAAGAACGTTGGATTTTTGAACTTTCTCTCCCCGAACAATGCCCATTATGTCCTGTGTGCTTGAAGCGCACGATCAAAATGACAGGCAAAAAGAAGCAGTGGATGCATGGCTATGCTCAGCGAATCGGAATCTTTTGGATTGAACTTCCTGTCGAGCGCAGACGTTGTGGTACGTGTGGCGCGACGTTCAGCACGTCCTATCCAGGGATCCCTCCTCGAAGTGTGGCAACGAATGCTTTTCAGCGATGGGTGGCGCAATCTTGTATCGGGACATCCATACAGGCGGTAGCTCGCATGCTCAAGCTTCCTTACACGACCGTGGAACGTTGGTTTTATACCCATGCCCCTTCCTTCCTATCGAATGATATCCAACCGAAGGCGGTTTGTGTCGATGAATTTGCGTTTCGAAAAGGGCATGACTATGGAGTGGCGGTCATGGATGCCGACACGGGAGAAGTGTATGCCATTGAAGAAGGAAAGAACGAGGAAGCCATTGGGCGTGCATTGGCTCATGTGTCTCGTTCTGTTCAGGTTGTCGTGAGCGATTTGGCTCCAGCGATGAAAAGAGCGATTCAAGAAATTTGTCCAGAGGCGACTCACGTGGTCGATTATTTCCATGTCATTCAGCTGTTTACGAATGCTTTAGAACGTTGTCGCAAATATTTGGACAAAGGAGGCAAGAAACACGGAAATGTTCGTTACGTTTGCCGTTTATTGAGCCAATGCCCAGAAAAATTGACAGAGGAAGAACGTCAAATCATACGAGAATGGTGTAATGAAAGCGATTATCTAAAGTCGGTCTACCAATCGCTCCAACATTTTCGCTATGTGTCCAAAAGTAAAGACGAGCAACAGGCGAAACGACGTTTGGAGGCTTGGATTTACCGATATGTATGTTGTCCTTGTTCGGCTGTACGTGCCATCGCAAAATCGCTTGTCAAACGAACAGATGAAATCATATCGTGCATATTGTCACCTTATTCGAATGGAAAAATGGAGGGAACGAATAACAAGATCAAGCTAATCAAACGTAGGGGGTACGGATACAGAAATATCCATCGTTTTGCCTTGCGGGTTCGCCTAGAAACAGCTAACATACTTTAATGGCAGATGCAAGTACATCTTTTGGTGATGAACCATTTTTAGTGACCTCTTCATTTTATATTGAAACATCAACATTTTTCGACAATAATAGACATATATTCTATTTTTCTTTGAGGGAGGGGCTTGCCGTGGAAAAACATATACATATCCCACATGCCCTTTTTACGAACGAACAGTTTTTGTTCAACATCATGGATCAGCTGTTTGATATCGTCTTCTTAATGAAAGTGGAAGAAGGACCACGCTTTCGCTATGAACGTGTCAGTCCCGCCGCTCTCCATTTAGCAAGTTTGACGGAAAAAGATATCGGAAAATGCATCGAAGATATATACGACCATCACGTTGCGAATCATTTAAACGAACAGTATATGAAAGCGTGGGAAACAAAATCGTTCGTTACCTTTCGCGATCGCATGAACGTCGAAGGAATGCGTTTTGCGGAGTCTACGTTAATCCCGATTTTAAACGAAAAAAATGAAGTGACGCATATTGTCGCATGTACGCGCGAAATTACTGACGTCCTACAAAAAGAAGAACAGCTAGAAGAAGCTCAACAATTAATTGATTCCTTATTCACACATTCACAAGAAGCGTTTATTTTATTTGATTTATTCGGACGGATTATACGTATAAACAAAGAAGTAGAACGTTTATTTGAATTACGAAAAGAAGAAATCATCGGGAAAACATTATTTGATGTCATTCCAGCATACAAAGAAAATATCGAACAAACGTTGGCACGGCTAAGCGAAGGAAAACCGTTACACGCCATTCGTCTGACAATGAAGACGAGAAACAATAAGAACATATACGTTTCCGTCAATGCTTCTCCGCTGTTAAACAAAAACGGAAACATTATCGCAGGATTTGCTAGTCTTTTAAATATTACCGACTTGATTCAGACACAAAAGCAATTCAAACAAAGCGAAAAATTGCATCGCCACATTGTTGAAGCATTTCCTGAAGCGATCATCATCCGAACAGACAATGAAATCACATACGCCAATTCCGTTGCCCTTCGCATGTTTAAAGCGTCGACGCTCGACGATTTAAGACATAAGCCGATTCAACAATGGATCAACACAGTCCAACAAACCATCACAGCAAAAGACGGTGAAATGATCCCCGTACAAATTGACGTACTTCCATTCCCATATGAAACGAATCGGACGACACTAATGATGATCAAACCGATCGAACCGATTGCTGTAAATCAAAAAGAAGAAGCAGATACAGAAAGAACCGAGTTTATCGAAAAAGTAACTGACCTTCTTTTTACACATGAAGGAGTCGCTATTCTTTTAGTCGATGTGTACCAATTTAAATTCATTAATAGCTTTCTCGGTTATGAAAACGGAAACGAGCTATTAAAACAAATTGGGATACGTCTTAACAAAGTTGTGGATCCCCACACATTGTGGACGCGAATAGGTGGCGATCAATTTGCGATTGCCCTTTCATACGACAGACAAGATGAAGTAAAGCAACTTGCTAATATGGTAAAAGAAACACTTCAAGAACCTTACACAATCGGCGATCAATCCATTCGAATCGGCGTTCACATCGGCATTAGTTACGCGTACGATGCGCAACTATGTGCAGACACGTTAACGAACAATGCGGAAAAAGCATTATATTTCGCGAAAACAGAAGGAACAAATGTGATTAAAACATACGAGCCGCATATGTCAAACGTTTTTACACGAAAAATGCAGCTCGAATATGCCCTTTCATCTGCTATTGAAAATGGGGAACTTTTTTTACTGTATCAACCAAAAGTCAATTTCCATACGCGCTCGTTTAGCGTAGAAGCGCTCGTCCGTTGGAAGCACCCGCAGTATGGATTTATCAGTCCCGCTGAGTTTATTCCAATGGCGGAAGAAACAGACGCCATTTACGACATTGGAAAATGGGTGTTGCGCCAAGCTTGCCGCGATGTTGCGTTTTTGCGTCAAAGCGTAGCAGGGTGCATGAAAATCGCTATCAACTTATCTGCCAAACAATTTTTAGACGAACATCTTGTCGAAGATGTTCAACATATTTTACAAGAAGAACATTGCGATGCTTCATGCTTTATTTTGGAAATTACTGAGACAACGATTATTAAAAACCCGGAACAAGTTGTGAAAACGTTAGAGCGTTTAAAAAAGCTCGGCTTTTCGATTGCGGTAGACGACTTTGGTGTCAGTTATTCATCGCTTGAATATTTAAACCGCTTCCCGATCGACGAAGTAAAAATTGATCGCTCATTTATTCAAAACATGATAAACAATGAAAAAAGCAAAGAAATTGTAAGTGCCATTATTTCTTTAGCGCATAACTTACAGTTAACTGTAACGGCTGAAGGAGTCGAAACAGAGCAACAAGCGCAATTTTTAATTGAAAAACAATGTGAACAATTGCAAGGTTTTTACTTTAGCCGCCCGGTCTCGCTTGAACAACTTCCAAGCACAATCGCATCATTAAAACAAATAATGGACACGTTAAAACCCCCGATGTAACTCGGGGATTTTTTTATACAAGCACTGCGCGATCGCTCGCAAATTGGCTACCGCGAATGCGCTGAAACTCTTGGAGAAGCACTTCAACAGTCAACTTTTTCTTTTCTTCTCCACTTGCTTCAAAAATAATTTGCCCACCATCCATCATAATAAGCCGATTTCCTAATTGGACAGCTTGCTCCATATTGTGCGTCACCATTAGGGTCGTTAGGTGATTTGTTTCAACAATTTGTTTCGTTAAATCGGTAATTAATTGAGCGCGTGCAGGGTCTAACGCTGCCGTGTGCTCGTCAAGCAGGAGCACATGCGGTTGCGTAAACGTCGCCATTAAAAGTGACAACGCTTGCCGTTCTCCGCCAGAT
Source organism: Anoxybacillus sp. LAT27 (assembly GCF_022030075.1). Lineage (NCBI taxonomy): Bacteria > Bacillati > Bacillota > Bacilli > Caryophanales > Anoxybacillaceae > Anoxybacillus > Anoxybacillus sp. LAT27. Next base: position 98,346 of record NZ_JAIWYK010000422.1, on the reverse strand, counting down.
AATAAGCCCACTTTCGCATGCAGACGATTTTCTAGCCCAAGCTGAAGTGTTGCAAGCGCTTCTTTAAAAAATTCACGTCGCTTTTTCGTCACGCCGAAACGAAGCGTCCGCTTTGTTGTTCGGTTATAGGCTATCGCTAAATTTTCTTCAATCGTCATATTCGGTGCGGTTCCTGCCATCGGATCTTGAAAGACGCGACCGATGTAACGGGCGCGATCATGTTCACTCATCGTCGTCACATCTTTCCCGTCAATCATCACTTCACCGGTATCAGGGACAAGTCTTCCTGAAATAATATTCATCAACGTCGATTTTCCTGCCCCATTGCTGCCGATAATGGTGACAAAGTCGCCTGAGTGAAGCGAGAGATCAATATGTTTTAATGCCACTTTCTCATCGAGCGTTCCTTCGTTAAACACTTTCGTAATCTGCTTGAGTTGAAGCAACGGCTGCACCCCGCTTTCTCGCTTTCCGTTGTTTTTCAGCACGCGCCGCGATCATTTGCGGAACGACGAGCGCTAAAATGACGATCAAAGCTGTAATTAGCTTCACATCACCGGTTTCTAAAAATTGGACGCGCAACGCCAACGTAATGACGATACGATATACAATGGCTCCGAAAATGACTGCAAGCGTCGCTCGTACAATCGTTTTCGCCCCAAATAGCGCTTCCCCAATAATGACCGATGCTAAACCGATGACAATCATGCCGATTCCCATGCCAATATCGCTAAAGCCGCTATATTGCGCAATGAGCGCGCCCGAAAACGCAACAAGCGCATTCGAAAGCCCAAGCCCCATGATTGTTAAACGGTCGGTATTACCTGAAAAGCTAGCAATCATTTTTTTGTTATCCCCGACTGCACGAAGCGCCAAACCGACTTCTGTTTTTAAAAATAAGTCAATAACAACTTTCACTATAACAACTAACAACATCCCAAAAACGATAATTCCCCACGTTTTCGGAACGAAAGGAATAACCGTTGCCAAAGCTTGATCGAGACGTTGAAACGCTTTCGTAATGATTGTCATGACCGTTTCTTGTTGTAAAAGCGGGACGTTCGGTTTATCCATAATGCGCAAGTTAATCGAATATAAAGCAATCATCATTAAAATCCCTGATAATAACGGATTAATTTTCCCCTTCGTATGCAAAAGACCCGTCATACATCCGGCAATAAAGCCCGCCCCAAGCGCTGCAAGCGAGGCGATAAACGGATTGACACCAGCGACGATGAGGACGGAAGCAACAGCCGCTCCCGTCACAAAACTTCCGTCCACCGTCAAGTCAGGAAAATCTAAAATACGAAATGATATATACACACCAAGCGCCATGAGCGCATATAACAACCCTGCTTCTACAGAACTAAACAATGCTGTAATCATACGATCCATCCTTTGCGTTATTCGATAAATTCCGCCATGCTATCCCATTCACTACGCCACGTGATTCCCATCTCTTCTGCCGCTTTTTTGTTAATGACAAGTTTTAATTTTTGCGGATATTGCACCGGAAGTTCAGCCGGCTTTTTCTTCCCTTCTAAAATGTCTGCTGCCATCACACCCGCTTCGTAGCCAATATCATAATAGTCAAAGCCGTATGCCGCAAAACCACCACGTTTGACCGAATCTAACTCCCCAACAAAAAGCGGGATGTCTTGATCGTTTGCAACTTGAATGACGGATTCAAGTGCGGAAACAACAGTATTGTCTGTAATAACATAAAAACAATCCACTTTGCCGACTAACGATTCCGCTGCCTGCTTCACTTCCGCCGACGTCGACACCGACACAGGTACAATCGTTAAATCGGTTCCCTCCATCGCTTTTTTCACCGCATCCACTTGCGCGACGGAGTTTTGTTCACCAGCGTTGTAAATCATCCCGACGCGATTTCCATCGACAAATTGATCAATAAATTGCACCGTTTTTGGAATCGCATCTGGATGTGTGTCTGTCGTTCCTGTCACGTTTCCGCCCGGCTGTTCCATCGACTGTACAAGTTTCGCGCCAACCGGATCCGTCACAGACGTAAAGACGATCGGAATGTCTTTCGTTGCATTTAATGCACCAAGCGCACTCGGCGTCGAATTGGCGAAAATTAAATCGACGCCATCTGCCACAAAGTTGTTGGCAATCGTTTGGTTATTGTTCATATCTCCTTGCGCAATTTGCACATCGTATTCGACTTTTAATCCTTTCTCTTCAAGCGCCTTTTTAAATCCGTTAAACGCCGCATCAAGCGATGGATGTTCAACAATTTGCGTCACACCGACTTTATATGTTTTTTCTTTTTCCCCACTCGTTTCTTTCGTCGTTTTCTCTTCAGAACATCCAGCGAGCACACCACCGGCAAGCAGCAGCGCTCCACACGTTTTCAACCACTTCATTTTTATCCCCCTTACTTTTTTGCTGTTATGCTTTTATGCGTTAAATTATACAAATATATTTTCTAAATATCAAGTAAATTCTAAAAAGTAAATGAAAAAACGGTGCTCACATCGCACCGCTTTGAGAGATGACTTGCTCTTTTAACGCACGTCTTAAAATTTTTCCCGTCGTATTTTTTGGTAACTCGTCTAAAAATTCGATTGAACTTGGCACTTTATATTTTGCTAAATGTTCGCTACAATAAGCAATCAGCTGTTGTTCCGTTAACTGTTTATTTTTACTTACGACATAACATTTTACCGCTTCACCAAAATTCGGATCAGGTACACCAATGACCGCAGCTTCAACAACGTCTGGATGGCTATACAGCACTTCTTCCACTTCGCGCGGATATACGTTGTATCCCCCAACAATAATCATATCTTTTTTCCGATCAACAATGTAAAAATATCCTTCTTCGTCCATTTTCGCTAAATCGCCTGTATATAGCCATCCATCTCGAATCGTATGCGCCGTTTCTTCCGGCATTTTATAATATCCTTTCATCACATTCGGACCGCGCACGATCAATTCCCCGACTTCCCCAACAGGCACTTCTTCCCCTAATTCATTGACAATTTTATTTTCAACGTTCATAATGCTCGTCCCAATCGATCCCGGTTTACGCGGGCGATCGAGCGGATTAAAACACGTCACCGGTGACGCTTCCGATAAACCGTACCCTTCGGAAACGATGACATGAAATTTTTTCTCAAAGTTTTTCAATAATGCAACAGGCATTGACGCACCGCCTGAAATGCATAGACGCATATGTGCAAAGTCTTCCGCTTTTCCGTCTGGATATTGATATAAAAAGTTATACATCGTCGGTACGCCTGCAAAAACAGTTGCCTTTTGTTCACGTGCTACTTTAAACACTTCCGCTGGGCTAAATTTTGGGAGAATCAGCACCGTTCCGCCGTTCATAAGCGGGGCATTGAGCGCCACTGTCAAACAAAAGACATGAAACATCGGCAACGTCGCAATGACGCGATCATCTTCATTAATTTTTAAGTAGTCCGCGACATCTTGGGCGTTACGGTATAAATTTTTATGCGTTAACATCGCTCCTTTTGGTTTTCCGGTCGTTCCGGATGTATATAAAATGACCGCCACATCATCATCGTGAAGCTCTGGCCCGAAGAACGGAACATCACCTATCGCCAGCACATTTGTAAACGATTTCATTTTTGCCGGCACAGCGATCCCGTGTTCTTTTCCTTGCGGTGTTTCACAAATGATCATGTGCTCGACATTTGGCAAGCGTCCGTCAAGCTTCATAAACGTCGGAATGACAAGATCAAGCGCAATGACAACTTTTACATCGCCGTTCGTTAAAATGTAATGAATTTCATCCGCCGTATAAATTGGGTTAATCGGAATGACTGTCGCCCCTGCACACATGGCACCATACAAACTGACAATAAAATACGGTGAATTGCCTAGCAAAAGTGCCACATGATCCCCTTTGTTTACTCCAAGCTTTGCGAGCCCGCTCGCAAACTTCATAATCGCTCCGTTTAATTCACCGTACGTTGCAGACGTTTGCTCATACATATACGCCTGCTTATTTGGCTTCTCCGTAGCAATTTGCTGTAACCGTGAAACTAAATTCATCTTCCCCACCCCTTTAGTGAATGAATGATCATTCATTTTAAAATTAAAAAAATTCTAAATGTATTATATTTTAAAATAAAAAAACAGGCAAGCGAGACATCTTTTAAAAACAAATAAAAGCTTACTATTCACAACCAATGAACAGCAAGCTTGCTATAAGTGATTCAATCGCTTTCGATTAAAATCGCCCGTTGTACCGGAGGGCAATATGTCGCGGCCACGTTTGTTTCGTATAAATGATACTTTTTTCCGTCTAGCAATAACGTGTTCACATCGATCATTTCGCATTGCTTTCCTTCACTTTTTAAATGTTGGATAACGGCGTGCATCAAGCTGTTTTTATCAAAATATCTTTCATCTAACTCAATAACGATTTTATGATTAAGATTGCGATTACTTTTAAACACATGATTAAACATGCTAATCCTCTCCTTGTTCCTAAAAATACAAAGGTATGTTTTATCTCTCATAGACATCTACTTCTCTATCAATATTTTACCATAAAATAAAAAAGGGGACTTGCCCCTTGTTAAAACGACAACGACCGCATTTGGCTATCTGTAGCGCGCAACAGTTCTCCCCACGTTCGATAACCGCGCAGGCGAAATTGTTCTAATAGCTCCACAAATAAATACGCAGTCGTAAGCGCATCACCGATCGCCGAATGACGTTCATACATACGTGTGCCAAACGCTTGAGCGTATCGCTCTAAATCGCGCATATCATATGACGGTGCAATAAAACCAATTAAGTCGAGCGTATCGATAAACGTCGGTTTGCGAAATTTCATTTTTTCACGGCGCAATTCGTGTTTCATCACAAATAAATCAAATGAAATGTAATGACCGACAAAGCATACACTTTGTTTTTGTTCAACAAACTGGAAAAATTGTTGCAATGCTTCAATTGCCATCGGCGCATGCTGAACTTTTTCCTTTGTAATATTCGTCAGTTCAACAATAACGGGTGGAATATCACGATTTGGGTTCACATACGTATGAAACGTCTCGTTTTCAAGCACGTTCGTTCCTTTCACTTGCACCGCACCGATTTCGATTAACCGATCCATTGTCGCTACATCAAATCCCGTCGTTTCTGTATCAAATACGGTAAAAACAACGTCATCAATTGGTGTCGATAATGGAATGTTATCATTTAACTTATAATCAATCGCCTTGCGTAAAAAAAACATCATCATCCCCCTTAAAAATAAGAAAATAATTGCGTTTGTAGCTGTTTTAACGTTTTTAAGCTTAAAATAAGCTCATCTTTTTCACGCGTCGTCATCGTCGTAAACGATAAAACAGACGAAGACGGTTGATTTGCTTTGTAGTGATTCCATTTATGGCGAATGTAAATGGCTAGCACGTTTTCTGCCGCTTTTTGTACATCTTTCGCAAACGCTGGAGATAACATTTGTTTTTCTTTTAATTTTTCGATTCGCTCAAACGGCGTGCCAGATACAACGCCATGAATTAATCCTAAAATTTGCACGCTATGGTGGTACGGAAATAGCACTTCTTTTTTCATATCAATCGTTTTCCGCTCAAGTCCAAAAATCGAACGAATCGGGCGGTCAAGCGTCGGAATTTCATTTTGCTTTTCCATCTCCACGAGCCGAAAAAAGAAAATTTTCGCGCGGTTTAACTGCTCGCGAATTTGTTGTTTAAACGTGCGATGCAAATCCATATCCCCATATACAAATCGATATGAAAAAAAGTTTTGTGCCAACAACAAATTGTCGTTTGTCGCATGAATCATCCATTCACGCAATCGGTCTTTCCACGTCTCTAATGAACCGCGCCATGCTTCTTCGCTCGCCATCATTTTTCCTTTGCATCGCTCATATCCCGCTTTCTCCATCATGTGCACAATCGCCTTGCCAAGGTTCGCAAAGTACGAACGATGCTCCTCGCTTTCATACACGAGAAAATGATCTTGATCCGTCAGTAAAAACTGCTCTCCTCGGCCGCTTGATCCCATTTGATAAAAAGCGAATCGGCATGGAGGCTCCCCTACTCTGTCCAACGCTAACGACAAACAACGCAATACGAGCCGATCATACAGTTTCGTAATCATATGTAAACATTGGGCAATCGGCACTTGATCGCGCAACATCGTTGCTAACAACTCGTAAATTGCCGTTTTCACTTTTGGCAACGTTTGTTCATCTGCATGATCGATTTGTTGAATGGTGCGCATCATGCTTTCGTTTTTCTTTCGCATTAAATCAGAAAACGTCACGATACCTTGCACTTTTCCGTCATCTACAACAGGCAAATGTTTCACCCCACGTTCAATCATTAGCGCAAGCGCATCGTAATAATACGCAAATCGCGAAATCGTCGCGACGTCTTTTGTCATCACTCGTTCAACAACCGTATCGTACGGAAGTGATTGCCCTAGCACACGCTCGACAAGATCCGTTTCCGTTAAAATTCCACATAACGTTTGTTCGTCTGTCACGACGATCGAACTAATATGAGTCGCCGCCATTTTTTTCGCCGCCTCTTGTACGGTTGCCGTCGGCGGAAGGGTCACAACGTCGCGAATCATAACATCTTGCACAGGAACAACAAACGATGTAGCGTCCCCGAATTTACGCGCTTGCTTAATTTGCTCAGCAAGCGACACATATACATCTTTTAAACGAACACACGCCTGCGCAAGTAAATAGTCATGTACGTTCGGATCATCCCATAACCGCGTTAACACGGAAAACGGCATGACCAGCACTTCACATCGTTCCGCCGCCCGTACCGCAACGAGCTCTTCTTTTCCATCGCTTTTCGATACACCTAAAAAATGAGCTAAGCTTGAAAATCCGATAATTCCGCCTTTTTGCACCACTTCAAGCACTTCGTCATATCCTTCATGCTCAACATATACTTCTGCCACCCCATCAAGCAACAACACAAGCCCTTTACGCTGCTCATTTTTCCCTAAAATGAGATCATCTTTATCAAATGTCTTTTGTTCACATGCAGCGATAAGCTGTTCGATTTCGGATTGTGGCAATCCATGAAATAATGGATGCATCAATATCCCCTCCCTTACAAAAACGGCATCTGTATATACAGATGCCGAACACATTATCTCATCCACACTTGACCGTCTTTGTATGTCATTTGCTCTGGATAACGAAGATCATACACTTCTTCTTGAACAGACTGTGAAGGTTCTTTCGTCATTAATGAAACAACGACATTCGCTAACATGGCCGCAACTGCTCCAAAAATTCCTGCCCCTGTATCAACAATTCCTGCAACAGAAAATCCGCCATACTTTGCCGCTAAAATGTAGCCAAGCGAAACGGCTAAGCCGACAAGCATTCCTGCAATGGCACCTGCAGCGTTTGAACGTTTCCACCATACACCAAGGACAAGCGCTGGAAAGAACGTGCTTGCCGCAATAGCAAACGCCCATGCAACAATTTGTGTAATAACACCCGGTGGATTTAATGCAACTAAACCTGCTAACACTGTCGCAGTAACAATTGAAATGCGCGCAACAAGTAACCGATTTTGCTCTGACGCATTCGGACGTAAAATACGATAGTAAATGTCATGGGCAAATGAAGACGAAATGGCAATCATTAGGCCGCCTGCTGTTGATAATGCTGCCGCCATCGCTCCAGCTGCGACTAAGCCGATAACAAACATGCCAAGATTTGCGATTTCTGGCGTCGCCATAACGACGATGTCGTTGCTAATGACCATCTCTTGCCATTGTAAAATACCGTCGCCATTTGCATCCGCAATTTGCAACTTCCCTGTGTTAATCCACTTTTCTGTCCATGCTGGCAATTCGCTAATTTTTTGACCGACAACATTTTTAATTAAAATGAAGCGTGAAAACGCGGCGTACGCAGGCGCTGATAAGTAGAGCAACCCGATGAATAAAAGTGCCCATGCCCCTGACCAACGGGCTGCTTTCATCGTTGATACCGTATAGAAACGGACGATGACGTGCGGTAGACCCGCTGTTCCAGCCATTAATGTAAACATAAGAGCAAGAAACTGCCATTTGCTACCTTTCAAAAATGGTTCTGCATACTGTGAAATGCCTAATTGCTGATCCAACTCTTGAAACTGACCGACAATTTTTCCGTAAGAAAGCCACGGAATCGGGTTTCCTGTCAATTGAAGCGACATGAAAACGACCGGAATTAAGTAAGCGATAATTAAAATGACGTATTGCGCTACTTGCGTCCATGTAATTCCTTTCATTCCGCCAAACGCCGCATAAAACGCAATTAATACAACACCAATCATCGTACCGACTTTTGCATCTACTTCAAGCAAACGTCCGATAACGACGCCCGAGCCGGATAGCTGACCGATCGAATAAACGAATGAAATAATGATCGTACAGAGCGCTGCAATTACGCGAGCTGAATGGCTTTCAAAACGATCGCCGATAAACTCTGGTACCGTATAACGACCGTATTTGCGAAGTTGTGGGGCAAGTAAAAATGTCAATAATAAGTATCCACCTGTCCACCCCATAATGTATGCAAGACCGTCATAGCCTAACAACATAATCGTACCGGCCATACCGATAAAGGAGGCCGCACTCATCCAGTCCGCCGCAATCGCCATTCCGTTTGAAAACGGGGAAATGCCACGACCTGCGACGTAAAAATCAGACGTTTCTTTCGCCTTATTGTAAATTGCAATCCCAATATATAACGCAAATGATGCGATAATAATGGATAAAGACACGAGAAATTGTGTATCCATATTGCTCCCCCTTCCCCTTTGTTCTCTTAATGATCAAGCGCTTTGCCTGCGCTTAATTGTTCGTTTTTCTCTTCGTTAATGCCGTACTTTTTATCAATGTTGTCGCTTACTTTCGCGTTAATAAACAACAAGATGATAAACGTCGCAACAGCTCCTTGTGCCCCCATAAAGTAATGGAATGGGAAACCGTTAAACGTCATATTTTTAAATGACTCCGCGAACATAACGACGCCAAACGACACAATAAACCAAATAATCAAAAAAATAACAATTAACCGCACACGCTCACGGAAGTACGCATCCGCCACTTTTTTATCAATTTGTTTCAAACAAACACACCCCCAAGTTAAAAATAAATTTGACCGTTTCTAAAAATGGTGCTGGGAACGTTATGACTTCAAATAAAAAGTAAGCGAAGACTGACAAGAACGGAATGAGTAAAAAGAAAGGTTTTTGCTTACGAAAAGCAACGTATAAACTGACGACTGTAATCGCTAAGATGAGGTAAAACACAATCAAACAAATACCCCCTTTAAATTGTAAGCGTTATCATTTTCTTTTAACATCCACCTCCTAGCACGTGTTACTAAATTTTAAGAAAATTCTAACACAACCATATTATCTCTACTTTTCAATCTATCGTCAAGCATCTGTTCAAAAAATTTTCAAATTTTTTATTCTGTATTATAACAAAAGGGCAGCGATTCGCTACCCTTCCCATGTCCATCTTGTTTTTGCTAATTGCACATCGCCACGGAAAATCGTTTTTGCTTCGTCGACAAGTTGTTCAACGTTGCCGAAATGAGGCAAGTGCGTCAGTAACAATGTTTCAACCTCAGCTTCACGGGCGATCGTCGCCGCTTCTTCGCTCGTCATATGACCTGCTTGTTTCGCATGTTGTCCTGCGTAAAAATTGCATTCACAAATGAGTAAATGTGCCTGTTTCGCAAAAGGAACAAACTGTGGCAAATAGCTTGAATCGGCAGTATACACGACCGTTTTTCCTCCTGCCGTTATTCGCATCGCATAACAAATCGCTGGGTGTTCTGTTCGCATAAACGAAATCGTAAACGGACCGATATGAAGCGTCTCATTTGGATCATACGCGACCGCTTTTGTCACCCCTTTATGCGCAAGGCGTGCAAATCCATCACGATCGAGGGAATGACCGTAAATCGGTAACTCCGGCAAATCCACACCTAAATTTTTCTTAATAAGTCGAGCATATTGAAGCGGACCGATGTCTGCTACGTGATCATGATGGTAATGCGATACGATCACTGCATCAATTTGTTCAATGTCAATGACGTTTTGGAGCTGGGCTAACGCTCCGCTTCCGCAGTCAACTAACAGATGAAACCCGTCATGTTCAACTAAATAACATGACGTTGCTTCATTTTTTTTCGGAAATGCTCCCCAATAGCCGATCACTGTCACTTTCATATGTATTCACCTTCCTTGCAAAAATGTGTACAACTACACAATACCAAATTTCTGAACAAATTTCACACACGCAAATGTTATAAAACAACTATTGACATATGATATTCTGTTATAATACAATAAAATTAACAAAAGTGAAGGGGATGGGGAATGATGTTAGAAAAAATGTCTGAATTTTATAAAAAGTTGCCGCCAAAAACATGTTGTGAGTGCGGCAAAGAAATGGAAGAACAACATGAATGTTACGGCAACGTTTGCGTGCAATGTTTAAACGTTTCTTGTTAAAGTAAAAAGCAGCCTGCGTGGCTGCTTTTTACTTTAACTTATATACACGTGCTTCATACGGTTTAAGCGTAATCGTGTCAATCGATTCATTTTCATCGACCGTATAGTTGCTAATAAGCAATTGTTTTTCGGTGAACGTGATATGTGACGGCAACGTAAATGTCGGTTGCTCGCTGCTAAAGTTTGTAATAACGAGCAGTTGTTCATCGTTGAACTTGCGTACGTACGCATAAATTTGTTCATCATCTTCAAGAAGTAACTCGTATGAACCGTATACGATAATCGGATGTTCTTTTCGAAGGCGAATGAGTTTTTTATAATAATGGAACACCGAGTTTTCATCTTTCAACGCTTGTTCGACGTTAATGTCGCGATAATTCGGATTTACATTAATCCACGGAGTGCCTGTTGTAAACCCGGCATGTTCTGTCGCATCCCATTGCATTGGCGTACGTGCATTGTCGCGACCGCGATAATGAATCGCCTTTAATATTTTGTCTGGATCATACCCTTTGTTTACCACAACATCGTTCCATAAGTTAATCGTTTCCACGTCACGATAATATTCAATGGACGGGAAAGAAACGTTCGTCATACCGATTTCTTGTCCTTGATAAATGTATGGCGTTCCTTGCATCATATGTAGCCATGTCGCTAACATTTTTGCACTTTCTACACGATACGTTTTGTCGTCACCAAAACGTGAAACAGAACGCGGTTGATCATGATTTTCTAAATAAAGAGAATTCCAACCTTTCCCGTGCAGTTCAACTTGCCATTTGCTCATAATTTTTTTCAAGTCGGTCAATTTCCACGGTTGAATGTCCCACTTTCCAAGATGACTTCCCGGTTTTGCGTCAACATCCATATGCTCGAATTGAAACAACATGTTCATGACGCCATCTTGCTCGTTCGTAAATCGAATCGCATCATCTGTTGTGACCATTGGCGTTTCGCCGACTGTCATAATGTCGTATTTACTTAATACTTTTTCTTTCATTTCACGCAAATAGTCCATTAATTTCGGACCGTTCACAAAATATTGACCGCCCCATTGATAACGATCGTCAGGATTTGTCACCGGGGCATCAGGCAATCCTTCTACTTTCGATAATAGGTTGATAACATCCATCCGGAATCCGTCAATACCGCGGTCTAGCCACCACGTCATCATGTTGAAAACTTCTTCGCGCACCTTTTCGTTTTCCCAGTTTAAATCTGGTTGTTTTTTCGAAAATAAATGTAAGTAATATTCCCCTGTCGCTTCATCATATTGCCAAGCTGAACCGCTGAAAAACGATTGCCAATTGTTCGGCTCTTTTCCGTCTTTCCCTGGTCGCCAAATGTAATAGTCGCGATACGGATTGTCTTTTGACTTGCGCGATTCAATAAACCAATGATGTTCATCTGACGTATGGTTGACGACTAAATCCATCACTAATTTCATGCCGCGCGCATGCATTTCGTGAAGCAGTTCGTCCCAGTCAGCGAGCGTTCCAAACTCGTCCATAATGTCTTGATAGTCGCTAATGTCATAGCCGTTATCGTCGTTTGGCGACTTATATACAGGCGATAACCAAACGACATCGACGCCAAGCTCTTGTAAATAATCTAATTTTTCAATGATGCCGCGCAAATCGCCAATTCCGTCCCCATTTGAATCTTTAAAACTGCGCGGATAAATTTGATATACAACTGCTTCTTTCCACCACATGTTTATTCCTCTCCCCTCTATTCTTTTACAGAACCAGATGTTAAACCTGATACGATGCGACGTTGGAATAATAATACCATAATGACGAGCGGAATCGTCACAATGACCGTTGCTGCTGAAATTTCGCCCCATGGAATCGTATATTGCCCTTGGAACATCGCAATACCAACTGGCACGGTCTTATATTTCTCAGCTGTGTTAATCGTTAGCGCGAATAAAAATTCGTTCCATGCGGCGATGAAAACGAGAATGGATGTCGTAAAAATACCTGGTACAGCTAATGGTAAAATGACTTTAAAATACGTTTGAAGCGGTGTTGCCCCGTCCATTTTCGCAGCTTCTTCTAAATCAAACGGAATTTTACGGAAAAACGTCACTAATAACCAAATCGAAAGCGGCAATGCAAACGTCGTATACGGAATAATCAACCCTAAATAACTATTTGTTAACTCAAACTTTTTCACAAACATGTAAATCGGCGAAATGGTCGCAATTTGCGGAAACATCGACACCGATAACACGATGCCAAGAATGACCGATTTTCCTTTGAAATCTAAACGAGCAATCGCATATGCGGCAAACGCAGCAACAAACACAGTGTACACCGTTGTAATTGTCGCGATCACCGTACTGTTCCATAAATATTTTAAAAACGGATAATTGACGAAAACAGAGACGTAACTTTTTAACGTCGGATGGCTCGTAAACCAATTAAACGCTTCTTCACCAAATAATTCACTTAACGGCTTAATCGAACTTAATAAAATCCATAAAAATGGAAACATGACTAAAAAAACGAAAATAAATAAAAACACGTAAAACAATGGACCGGCTTTCTTTTGCATCGTTGCACCTCCTATTTTCGGTCAGAAATGAGGTCAGCACCTAAAAATTTAATGTAAATTGTCGAAATGATCGCTACGCAAATGAAAACGATCACCGCTAACGCTGAACCGCCACCGAAGTTTGTTTGCGAGAACATGACTTTATACGCTAAGATCGAGATCGTTTCTGTCGAGTTCGCTGGTCCTCCACCTGTTAAAACGAAAATTAAGTCAAACACACGAAACGCATCAAGCGTACGGAACAAAAGCGCAACGAGAATACTTGATTTTAAAAGCGGTAACGTAATTTTGACAAACTGTTGCCATTTTGTCGCTCCGTCAATCGATGCCGCTTCGTATAAGGAGCTCGGAATCGTTTGCAAACCAGCAAGCAATAATAATGCCATGTATGGAGTTGTTTTCCACACGTCAGAGAAAATGACAGCAAACATCGCTCCTGCACCTGTCGTTAATAGTTCACTCATATTATTGATAATGCCGATATCCGCAAAATATTTAGCGACAATCCCGTTTTGTCCGTCATATAAAAACTTCCACATTAATGCAGATACCGCTGTCGGAATCGCCCACGGAATTAAAATCGTTGCCCGCACAAGCCCGCGGCCGAAAAAGGCTTTATTAATTAGCAACGCAATCGCTAAACCGAGCACTAATTCAAGCGCAACAGAAATGACAGTAAATATCGTCGTATTCCAAAGCGCTTTCCATAAACGTGTATCACTGAAATAGTTTTTATAATGAGCTAAACCGACAAAGTTCGGTTCAATGACCGCTCCGCTTAATCCGTTCGCAAGCCCTGTTAATTTATCTCCTTGCTTCAATTGTCCGTTTTCATTTAGTGTTTTTAACGTTTGTTTAGCATCTTGCATCGTTTCCATTAAATCTTTTGCCGCTTGTTCATCGATTGGGACAATTTTTATTTCTTCACTCGGTACTTCAAAATTATTTAAAATTTCATCTACTTGTTCATACCGTTTCGCCACGTCTTCATCGGCACGAATTTCTTCATCGACTTGTTGGAGTCGCTCTTGTAATGACGTGAGCTTCTCTTTTTCCTCACCTGTCGCTTGAGCAACTTCTTGATTTAACGCATTCATTAAAAACGGGTAACTTTCTAAATATCGCTCTAAGTTTAAACTGTAATCAAGATGGAGAGAGGACTTCGCTGGGTTGTTGAGACGATAGTCAAATAAACTGAAATAAAATGACTGAATGACCGGCCAAATCGCAACCGCCAAAATAAGCAAGAGCGACGGAGCAACAAGAATGTAAGCTAAACGACGCTCCGATTTTTTTTCGTTTTTCACTCGTTGTTCCCCCTTTATGCAAAGGATTTAGCCTTCAGCACTTATATGAGGCTGAAGGCTAACGTGCAATTACTGCATAACTGCTTTAATTTCTTTTTCCATGTTCGCAACTGCTTCTTCGACTGTAATTTGTCCAGCAATCGCTTTTGATACGTTAATTTGAATAATTTCGGACACTTCTGGGTAGTTTGGTACAACTGGACGTGGTACCGCTGCGTTTAATCCGTTAACAAATCCTTCTTCTGCAAAGAATGGGTTCGCTTTTAACACTTCTTCGTCTTTAAATAGTTCTGGAAGCGTTGGTGCTAAACCGCCGTAAATCGCAGAAATTTTTTGACCTTCTGGACCAGTCATAAATTTCACGAATTCCCAAGCCGCTTCTTTATTTTTCGAATATGCGTTAATCGCTGTCATCCATCCGCCTAATGCCGCCGCTGAACCTTTATCGCCCGCTGGTAGTGGCGCAACGCCGACTTTATCCACAATTTTTGATTGTTCTGGATCGTTCGCTAGCGCATATTGATATGGCCAGTTGCGGATAAATGGCGATTGTCCTTCAATAAACGCTGTATGAGATTCTGGCTCTGTAAATGTTGTAATGTTGCTTGGCACAACGTCAGATGTTGCAATTTCAACCATTTTCTTTAATCCTTTAATTGTTTCAGGGCTATTGACAACAACATTATTGTTTTCGTCTACAATTTTTCCACCGTATGCCGCAATAAACTCAATGGCGTTACATACTAATCCTTCGTATTGTTTCGCTTGCATTAAATATCCGAATTGTGTACCGCCCTGTCCTTTAAACTCACGTGCAGCGGCTAACAATTCATCCCATGTTTTTGGCACTTTATCTTCTGGTACGATATCTTTACGATAAAATAATAATCCTGTATCAATAAATTTTGGCATCGCCCATTGTTTTCCATCAAAGTTTCCAGCTGCGAGCGCACCTTGGTTATATGCATTTAAATCAATGCCGTCTTTTTCAATAAAACGATCGAGCGGAAGAACATATCCAGCTTGTGCAAATTCTGCTGGCCAAATAACGTCTAAATCCATGACGTCGATTTCAGACGACTTCGCATTTAACATCGTGACGTATGCATCGTGCTGCGCCCCTGTGTCTGAAGGCATTTCGCGGAATTCAACATCAATGTTTGGATATTTTGCTTCAAACGCTTTGACGATTTCTTCTGTCGCTTTTGTTGCATCTTTACCGCGAGCGTACACAATTTTTACAACTTCTTCAGATTTTTTTGCATCGTCTTTCTTATCCGTTGTTTCCTTCTTGTCTGTGTCTTGACCGCCAGAACAAGCTGTCAAGCCGAGCGTAAGCGCTAACAATGCAGAAGAAAATTTCGTTGCCTTCTTCATAAAAAAGTCCCCCTTTATTGAATTAAGATAAAATGTATGTCAAGCTTCATTTTTATGAAGCTTGCTACCAACTGTCGACGCACGTACAATCAACTGAAGTGGAAATTCATAAATTTCTTGTACGTCATACCTTTTTGTCTGAATTTTTTCTACGATAAGGTCGACGGCTTTTTGAGCCATTTGTTTGACTGGCTGATGCACAGTTGTAATCGTCGGGTTTGTTAGCTCAGTAATCGCTTGATTGTCAAAACCAACAACAGCTAAATGTTCAGGGATGCGATAGCCACATCTTAACGCCTCAGATATAATGCCGGCCGCTACTTCATCGCTTCCGGTGAATACAGCCGTCGGTCGTTCTGAAAGCGCCATCATTTGATGAAATACGCGCTTTCCATCCGCAATGTGAAACGCATCGCGAAAAGCGTATCGTTCATCGAATGTCAGTTTATATTCTGCTAACGCTTTTTTAAAACCGATTTCCCGCGATTTTGCGACATTGCTTCGATAGCCACCAGAACAATAGGCGATTTTCGTATGACCTTGTTCGAGTAAATGTTTCGTTGCTATGTATCCCCCATATACTTGATCGAGCCGAACAGTTGGAACGTTTGCACAGTCATCAAACTCGTTACAAAGAACAATCGGCCCGTACTGTAAAAACGGCTTTAGCTTTTTCCACTCGTTTTGAATGGAAGCTAAAATGACTCCGTCGACTTGTTTTGTTTTTAATAAATTCATATAGTTTAACTCTTTTTCTGGCGAATAGCGCGTTTGACAAATAATGAGCTGATAGCCATGTTCCGTAGCCGCCATTTCTGTCGCTTCGACAAGCTCACTAAAAAATGGATTCGTAATGCGCGGAATAAATAGCGCTAAAATGCTCGTTTTTTGATTCCGCAAACTTCTCGCCGATGAATTAGGCACATATCCTAATTTTTCCATCGCTTCAAGCACGAGCTTTCGTTTCTCTTCTGACACGTACGGGTGATTGTTTATGACGCGCGAAATCGTCGTCCGTGAAAGCCCTGTTAGCTTGGCGACATCTTCAATTGTCGCCATCCTCCCATTCCCCCTCTTGTTTCAATCGAAAAGAAACGAATGAAATCGTTTTCATATTCATATTATACTCGCCCCATCTTGTATATGCAAGTTAATTTTTTAAAAATTTTTTCATAGAAAAAAAGCTTCCGAAGCCTATTACGCTTCAGAAGCTTGTTCCACAATTGTTGTGAATTGGCGACGATGTTGGATCGTAAAATACGTCATCGTTCCCGCCATCATAACGACGATAAACATAAGCAATTTGCCGACGTTTTCCCACATAAACGCAAAATCACCGCTTGAAATGACCGCTTTAAATCCGAAAACAGAATATGTCATCGGCAGCCATGCGTTAAAATGTTGCAATGCACGTGGAATTAACTCAAGCGGAAACGTACCTGCGCTTGTCGTTAATTGTAAAATTAAGACGACAATTCCGATAAATCGTCCCGGATCTCCAAAAACCGTCACGAGAAATTGAATGACTGATAAAAAGGTAATGCTTGTCACTACGCTGAATAAAAGGAACAACGGAACGCTTTTCACCTGTAAATCAAGCCCGAAAAGCAATACGCTGTCCGCAAGAAGCGCTTGTAACACCCCCACGCCAATGAGTACACCAAATTTCGCAAAAAACCATTGAAATGGTGAGCGTGGCACTCCAGCCGGTTCGCGAAGTGGAAAAACGATCGAAAGTAAAAGCGCACCAACAAACAATCCTAACGACAAGAAATATGGTGTAAACCCTGTTCCGTAGTTTGGCACTTCATTGATTTTTTTATCTTTTACTTTCACCGGTTCGGCAAACATGTTATATACGTCTTCGTTTGCTTTAACGTTGCTTGCTTTTTCAGCACCTTCTTTCAATTTATCTGCTAGTTCTCCTGAACCGTCTGCAAGCTGATTCATTCCATCTTGCAATGTTTCAGTTCCGTTTGTTAGTTCATTCATTCCGTTCGCTAATTGTTGTGCACCATCCGCTAACCGATGCGCACCATCTTGCAGTTGATTCATCCCCCCGACAAGTTGCTGTTGTCCAGCAAGCAGTTCGTTTACGCCGCTATCGAGAGCCACATGCCCTTCATGTAGTTGCTTTGCCCCTTCGCTTAAAGACGTCGCACCTACTTGTAACGCTTTAGCTCCATCGTTTAACTGTACAACGCCTGTTTCTACTTGTTTGCTCCCTAGTGATAATTGCTCAACATGTTGTTTTAATTGCTCGTATACCGCTTTTTGTACTGGATCTGACGTCTGCGCAATAAGCGTATTAAGTTGCGCAACGAGTTGCTCTAATCCACTTGTCACTTGCGTGGCACCCGCTTGAACTTGCGTAGCTCCTTGTTGCCACTCGGCGAGCGATGTAACTAGTTGTTCCGTCCCGCCACTTAATTGCTCTGAGCCTTGTAAAAGTAGTGGCATGCGAGCATCGAGCGCTTTCATTCCTTCCAATAGATCACGTGCACCAGAGACAAGCTCCGAAGTTCCTTCTTCTGCTTGTTTAGTGCCCTCAAGCAACTGCTTCTGTCCATCAACGATGCGCGTCATCCCATCATATAGCCTGTTCGTTCCGTCTTTTGCATCTATCAATCCGTCATGCAATTTGTTTGCCCCGTCGCTCGCTTTTGTTAGTCCGTCCGCCAACGTTTTTACGTTTTCAAACATGTTTTCGGCGTACGTTTCGGTTAATGTTTTTGCTACCTCTGTTTTAATTCTTTCTACTGCTGTTCCACCGATTTGGGCAGATAAAAAGTTAAACCCTTCATTTGGCTTGTAAATAAGTTGAAGCTTTTTCGGATGATCATCTTGTAACGTCGTTGCGTTTTTAGAAAAATCTTCAGGAATTTCAATCAGCATATAATACCGTTGCTCTTTTAATCCTTTTTCCCCTTCACTTTGGCTTACAAAATGCCAATCAAACTGTTTCTTTTCCTTTAGCTTGTCGACGAGATCATCACCAATATGGAGCTCTTCTCCTTCAAATGTCGCACCTTTGTCATTATTGACAACAGCGACAGGCAAATCGTCTAAATGATCGTACGGATCCCAAAACGCCCATAAAAACATACCACTATATAAAAGCGGAATAAATAAAACAGCGATAATCGGAATAAGCACTTTCCGATTGGACGTGACCGCTTTTATTTCTTTTATAAACAATTTGCTCAACCCCCTTTTTAAAATATTGACCAATTTGTTCATTTAGTCATTTTACACAAAAAAGAGAAGGATCATCATCGAGATAATCCTTTTAATAAATACGAATCAAACAGTTCGGCAATTTTTTGTTGCGACAACGGCTCATGCTCTTTTCCCCAATCGACATGTAACGCGATATACATCTTGAACATTAAAAACGCCGTTAGCTCTGCATCGCACGAACGAATTTCCCCTTTTGCCATCGCCTCTTCTATTTTTTCCCGCACATAAGCGATCATTTCACGATCAAGTCGCTTCATCACATCACGTACAGCTGGCGTGCCGATATCGCGCACTTCTTGTAACAGCTTAATCGTCAACTCATGTTCTTTGCGAAACGTAAAAATACGTTGCAAAGCACGTTGCACGTTTTCGTTAAACGATAAGCGTTGATCGATTGCCGCGTCTGCCTCATGCTTAATTTCAGAAATGATCGAAGAAACGATGTCTTCAAGCAGCTCTTCTTTACTTTTAAAAAACGTGTAAATCGTCCCTTTTCCGACATTCGCCATTTTCGCTACTTGCTCCATCGTCGTTGCTTTATAGCCAAAAAGCGAAAATGACTTCGCTGCCGCTTCAATAATTTGTTTTCTTTTATCTGACATAGGCGTTCATCCTTTATTTTGACTAAATGAACATTTTGGTCATTTCGTTTTATATCGTAACACATATGATCTGTAGTTGCAAGAAAAAAGGTGCCTTTTATAGCGACACCTTTTCTTTCGTATAAGCTAAATAATGCAATACTTTTTTAACTGCCTCTTCCCCTTGATCGATGCAATCCGGGAGCCCAAGCCCTTCATACGAACTTCCTGCTAAAAAGATGCCTGGAAGATGTTGTTGCATATGTTGTTTCACCCGTTCCATCCGTTCACGATGACCAACCGTATATTGCGGCATCGATTGTTTCCAACGTGTCACAATCGAAAACATCGGATTCATCGTAATGTTCATCACTTTATTTAAATCGTCCATCACGACTTGAACGATATCTTCGTCTGTTTGATCAACAATCGCCTCATCCCCAGGACGTCCGACATAACAACGCAACAAAACATAACCTTCTGGAGTTGTATGTGGCCATTTTTTATGCGTCCACGTACATGCAGTTATTGTATAATCGCTATCGCGCGAAACAACAAATCCCGTTCCATTCATATCCTTCGCTATCGCTTCTTTCGGAAACGCTAATGCGACCGTTGCAACAGACGTCGATGGCATCGTTTCAAAAGAAGAAAACGTTGTTTCATTCGGAAAAAGCGATGGCAATGATTGATGCGGAACAGCGACTACAACGCTATCCGCTTCTTTTTTCTCCCCGTTGCTTAACATTAACACATATCGTTCCTCAACCTTCTCAATCCGCTCAACACGGACTCCCTTATGCACCGTTCCTTTTTCCAACCTTTGCTCAATCGCATCAACAAGCGAAGCCAACCCCGTTTTTAACGTTTGAAAAATGCCTTTGTCGCTTTTTTGTTTCGTTTTTTGTTTCGGCATCGACCGCTTCATGCCGAGCACGAGACTTCCGTGTTTTTGCTCTAAGTGGAAATATTGAGGAAACGTTGCCATTAAGCTAAGTTGGTCAATATCGCCTGCATAAATGCCTGATAATAAAGGTTCAATGAGGCGATCCACCACTTCATTTCCGAGACGACGGCGGAAAAATTGCCCGAGCGATACGTCCCCCTTCGTTTTTAACGGTGGCAAAACAAAGTCAGCTGCAGCTCGCAACTTTCCAAATGGCGAAAACAGTCGCGTTACAACAAACGGTGCCAGCTTCGTCGGAATGCCCATCACCGCTCCGCCTGGAATCGGATGAAGCGTTCGATTGACGAGAATGTATGATTGACCTGCCGTATTATGCACGAGCTCTTTCTCAAGCCCGACTTCGTGAATGAGGCGTGAGGCGCTCATTTTTCGTGCCAAAAAAGAATCCGGTCCGCGCTCAATGACAAAACCATCGCGATACACCGTTTGCACTTTTCCGCCAAGTCGATGACTCGCTTCAATTAATTCACACGAAATGGGCAACTGTTTTTCGCGCGCTTCTTTTTGTAAGTAATACGCTGCCGCAAGTCCCGTCATCCCCCCGCCAATAATGACGACTTTCCTTTTCATAATGACTCGCCTTCTTTACGTAAATGATTTAAAACAACTGTTGCAAGGGCGTCAATAAACTGTGGATGGGCGTTTGGCATCGGCGGGCGATAGTAACTGACGCCAAGTTCATCTGTTACTTGTTTACATTCAATGTCGTTATCGTACAACACTTCTAAATGATCGGACACAAATCCTGCTGGAACGTATACGAATGCCTCGTACCCTTTTTCTTCATATAGTTGTCGCGTTAAATCTTGCACATCAGGACCTAGCCAAGGCTCTGGCGTATTGCCTGCACTTTGCCAACCAATGACGTATTCCGAAACACCTGCTTCTTTCGCAATGAAATCGGCTGTTTCTTGTAGTTGTTTTGGGTATGGATCTCCCATTGCGATAATTTTTTTAGGCAAGCTGTGGGCGGAAACGATCAACACCGCTTTTTCCCGCTCTCGTTCAGACATCGAAGCATACGTTTCTTTTACCCGTTCTGCCCAATATTGAATAAATTTCGGTTCAGTATACCAACTTTCCACACACGTCAACTTCGGTCCACCTAAACGGGCCGCTTCTTCTTTTGCTCGTCCGTTGTATGATTTGACACTAAATGTCGAAAAATGCGGCGCTAATACGATCGAAACCGCTTCTTCTATTCCGTCTTCATGCATTTGCCGAACGGCATCTTCAACGAACGGCTCAATATGCTTTAATCCTAAATACATGCGAAATTCAATCTCATCTTGTACTTCATTAAGTCGCTCGGCAAGTTTTTCCGCCTGTTGTTTTGTAATAGCTACAAGCGGTGAGATGCCTCCGATCGCTTCGTAACGCTCGCGAAGATCGGCTAGCATCTCTTCCGACGGTTTGCGACCATGACGAATGTGCGTGTAATATCGCTCTAAATCCTCTTCTTTATACGGCGTGCCGTACGCCATGACAAGCAATCCCATTACTTTTTTTGACATCGTTTATTCATCCTTTTCTTTTTGCTGAATAATCGTGGATAAACGCTGTAAGTCGTTTTAACGTTTCTGGCTTGATTTGTGGGAAAATGCCATGCCCTAAGTTAAATACGTACCCACCTTCATGCGCCATGCCTTCGTCTAAAATTTGTTTGACGCGCGCTTCGATAACCTCCCATGGGGCAAGCAATACGGCTGGATCTAAATTGCCTTGTAACGCTTTTGTCAGCCCCATCTCGCGCGCTTCACGAATCGATAAGCGCCAATCTAAACCGACGACATCAAGCGGCAAATCGTGCCATTCTTTCGCTAAATGGCTTGCGCCAACTCCAAACATAATAAGCGGAACATGTTCGTCACGAAGCGCGGTAAAAATACGCTCCATCGTCGGTTTAATAAATTGACGATAATCAGAAACATTGACTGCACCAACCCAAGAATCAAAAATTTGAATGGCGCTTGCCCCGGCACGAATTTGCGCTTTCACGTAACGAATTGTCATATCCGCTAGCTTATCCATAAGGGCAAACCATGCTTTCGGTTCCGCATACATAAACGCTTTCGTTTTATTATAGTTTTTCGAAGGGCCACCTTCAATCATATAGCTCGCTAATGTAAACGGCGCACCAGCAAAACCGATGAGCGGAACAGTCAGTTGCTCTTTCGTCAATAGGCGAATCGTTTCAAGCACGTATGGCACGTCGTTTTCTGGATCAATTTCACCGAGACGTTCGACATCGGCAAGCGAACGAATCGGATTGTCGATAACTGGTCCGATACCCGCTTTAATATCGACATCGACACCGATCGCTGGAAGCGGTGACATAATATCTTTATATAAAATGGCCGCATCGACGTTATATTGTTCAACAGGCAAACGCGTCACATAGGCGCATAGCTCTGGTTGGTGTGTAATTTCAAAAAGCGAATATTTTTCTTTCAACGCGCGGTATTCCGGTTGCGAACGCCCTGCTTGTCTCATATACCAAACAGGAACGTATTCCGTCGCTTCTCCGCGACAGGCACGTAAAAATGTATCGTTTTTAATCATCATGTCCATCCTTTCATGTTATGTAATCGCTTATATTATAGTGTAGCGAAATTGTTTATTTGTTTCCACTAACACAACTATACCGATTTTTTCACCGTCTGGGTAGTAATAATGTGCAACGTTCATGAAATCGCCAAGAAGAAAAGAAAGTGGTAAAATATGAGCAAGAAAAGGAAGGGGATGATATCGGTGTACGTATTTATGACAAATGGCACAATCGACTATTTGCAACGATTGCGTAGCCAATACGCAAATGAGCGTATGTTGCTTGTATACGATGAAGATAATGGTATGCTTATTCATGAAACAGAAGGAACAAGCGTCTTTCACGAGCCGCGTCCGTACGAAGTGCTTGATGCCGTCGGATCATTTGGGGGAACGTTTGTTGTTTGCAATAATATTCCGGTCACGGACGAAGGAAGACCGTTATTTGAACATCGTTTTCAACAGCGGGCACGGTTAATTGAGAAAGAGCCAGGGTTCGTCGCCATTCGCGTGTTACGTCCGTTAAAAAGCGATACATACGTCATTATGACGATGTGGGAAAATGAAAGTGCCTTTCGTCGTTGGCAACAGTCTAAAGCTTACGAAAAAGCGCACCAAAAACGTGGCACAGAAAAAGGAATCGATCAACAACGGTCCATTTTTCCGCGTCCATCCTATGTGACAACATATGCAGTTGTAAAAGAAGGCTGACATTTCGTCAGCCCTATCCATTCCAAGCGTTCATGCCGCCGCGCACGTTCACGACGCGCTTAAATCCATTTTTCGCTAATATTTTTGCCGCTTGATTGCTACGCATACCACTTTGACAAATCACAATCGTCTCTTTCTCGCGATCGAGCTCATGTAGTTGATCAGCCAACTGATGAAGCGGGATATTTTTAAATTGACGAATGTTGCGCGCACGATATTCCGCAGGTGTGCGTACATCAATAAATTGGCGGTCTTTCGTTTGTTTTAATTTTTCTTTTAACTCATCTGGTGTAATATGCTCCACACCTTTTGTCGGCAACATTTTTGCTGCAACAAAATAAATAAGCAAAATAATTAGAACAACATTGATCCACGTGCCCATATATGCTCCTCCTAAATACGTATATGGGTATATTAACCCGTTTTCGATCATTTGTCAACGATGGTATAATGAAAAAAAACAGAAGGAGCGGTTCACGTGAAAACATTACTATTTGCTAAGCTTCGTGAATATTACGACGAAATGGTTACGATTCGCCGTTATTTGCATCAACATCCCGAACTATCGTTTCAAGAGTATAAAACAGCCGCATATATTGCCAATTACTATAAACAACTTGGCATTCCTGTGCGAACAAATGTTGGAGGAAACGGGATCGTCGCAACTATTCATGGCCAACAAGGCGGAAAAACAGTAGCGCTTCGGGCGGATTTTGACGCCCTTCCGATTCAAGATGAAAAAGATGTGCCATATAAATCAACCGTTCCGGGTGTCATGCACGCATGTGGGCACGATGGGCATACGGCCACGCTTCTCGTTCTTGCCAAAGCGCTATATGAATTACGTGAACATTGGAGAGGTACGATTGTTTGCATCCATCAACATGCAGAGGAATACGCACCAGGCGGGGCAAAGGCGATGATTGAAGACGGCTGTTTAGAAGGAGTAGATGCCATTTTCGGCACACATATATGGGCGACAGCGCCAACAGGTGTCATTCAATATCGGACAGGACCGATTATGGCAGCGGCAGACCGATTCCAAGTCGTCATCCGAGGTTCTGGCGGTCACGGAGCAGAGCCGCACAAAACAAAAGATGCAATCGTTACCGCCTCGCAACTCGTACTACATTTGCAGCAAATCGTTAGCCGTCGCGTCAATCCGCTTGAACCTGCTGTCGTCTCTATCGGCTCTTTCGTTTCCGACAACGCATTTAACGTCATCGCCGATCGCGCCACATTAATCGGAACAGTGCGAACATTTTCTGAGCGAGTACGTGACGATATTGAACGAGAAATTGAGCAAATTGTTAAAGGTACATGCATCGCCAACGGTTGTACGTATGAATACACGTACAACCGCAGTTATCCGCCTGTTGTGAACCATGAAGAAGAAACGAAATTTCTCGCCTTTATCGCCCATGAAATAGATGAAGTCACCGATGTCGTCGAAATTCCTCCGCATATGGGCGGAGAAGATTTCGCCTATTATTTACAACGTGTAAAAGGAACGTTTTTCTTTACAGGGGCAAAAGCCGAAACAACAACAATCGCTTATCCGCATCATCATCCGAAATTTGACTTTGATGAACGCGCGATGCTTATTGCGGCGAAAACACTCGGTCTTGCAGCCATTCAATATGCGGAAAAGTAAAAGAAGCGGTTCAAGCCGCTTCCCGTTTTTTTCTCATATAAACGATAATCGCACCGTAGCATATGAAAACAATGAAAAACGTCGATAACATAGTGAAAACACCATGAGCGATATATGCAACCATACCAAAAATAAACGCTTGATTCACCCCAATAGTCAATAACACACTCATAAACGATCGGTGCGCCTCAACAGACGAGATCGGATAAAGGGAGAGAAGCGGATGCCCGCGATGGTGCAAGCGAAGCGAAAGCAATTGTACCGCTGTTGCATACGAACATAAAAGAGCAAACCACTCCACACCGCGAGGCAATGTAAAAATAAAGACGCTACCGATCGCAGTCAAACGAACGAACAAACCGAAATAATCGCCCGCACGGAAAAATGTACGTACATACAAATACGTATACGGGCGCATATGCAAACGAGCGAGCAAACGGAAAAGGAAACGAAGTGACGTCCGTTTTTTTACCGTATGTTTCATGTGAGGAACATCAACAAATGCATGCGCAATCCGATAAAACGCTTGCATTCGTCGCCGTTCATCAGCAAGCAATTGCTCCCATTGAAGCCCGCTTTTGCGTCCTTTTTGCTCCACATATCGCGCAAGGATAACCATAAATAACAAAGGGACAAACATCCACACATATTGTTGGAGAAATAAAAAATAAAAAAACGTTGCATTCGTTAAAAAGCGAACAAACGTATGAAAATGATCTCGCCCAATTCGTGCCTCCTCTTGCCATTGAACGAACATATTCCATCCCGTTAGAAAGACAATCACCAACAGGACGATAAACAACGGCTGTGATGAAAATTTAAAATGTAAAGGCAAAAGGACAACAAATACGATGAGCGAAACGTACAAATGAAGAAAAAAACTATATATCGCAGCACGCCAAAAATACGGACGAAGCCGTCGCTCGATCGGAAGAAAAAATACCGCATCTGCTTCTTTAACAAACGTCCGCACTCCACCTTGCGTCACCGCAAAAGCGAGCAAAAGCGAAGCAACAACAGCATAGGGAAAAGACACCAGTTCATCAACTGCTCGCTTATAAAATACCGCACTTGCCCCGATTCCGATAAATAAGACGAGCAACAAATGATCGTTGAACATATAACGACCGTACCGTCTCACCTCGGCGAGATGAGCAATCATCCGCTTTTTCCATAACTGTTGTCCATCAATCATCGTTCGTCTCTTCCTTTGTTAATTCGATATATATATCATCAAGTGTGGCATGAGGCATATGTAACTGCTCTTGAAGCATTGGCAATGATCCGCTTGCTTTCACTTGCCCATCATGTAAAATGATAAACGAATCACAATATCGCTCGGCTGTCGCTAAAATGTGCGTCGACAACAGCACACCCGCTCCCTCCTTTTTTCTTTCCTCAATAAGCTGAAGTAGCGCTTGAATGGCGAGCGGATCTAATCCAACAAATGGTTCATCAATAATATAAAGCGGCACATCGACTAAAAAAGCGCACATAATCATTACTTTTTGTTTCATTCCTTTTGAAAAAAATGCAGGAAACGAACTTAACTTTTTCTCAAGCCGAAACGCCTTCAACAACTGTGGCACGCGCTGTTCGTATGCTCGATCCGTCACACCATACGCCATGGCGGTGAGACGTAAATGTTCTTCAAGCGTCAATTCTTCGTATAGCGCAGGCATTTCCGGAATGTATGTAAATTGTGTGCGATATGCTTGTGGATCATCTTGAAACGTCATACCGTTTATTGTAATTGTTCCTTTACGCGGTTGCATCAATCCGATAATATGTTTAATTGTCGTGCTTTTTCCTGCTCCATTTAACCCGATCAGCGCGACAACTTCCCCTTTTTGCACGGTAAACGATACGTCATCTAAAATATTTTGGTTCGTATAGCCACCGAATATATGCTGAACTTGTAATAGTGCCATCATCGCTTTCCTTTCTTCCGTCATTATTTTTTATTTTAACAAATGAATAATAAAAAGAAAAACGGGTTATGATAAGTAGCGAAGAGGGACAAACAAGTAGCAAGTCGCAGTGAGCAACAAAGCAAGTTCAAGAACATGATGAAATGAGGTGTCTACGGGCCGCACATTAGCTAGCCTGTAACAACGAAAACACTCCCTTGAAAAGGGGATGGTCATCTTGAACAATGTCGCACTCACAAACGCGTAACTGATTCTACTCGTAAATGAGGTGTTCCCAAAAGACACGTAATCATGAAGATCCCTCTTCAATGGGCAGGATGCGATACGCATCCTGCTCTTTCCGTTTTTCGAAACGACGATCGTGTGGTAAAATAAAGACAAAATGGAAAGAAAGGTGGCATCAACATGAGCGACTGTATTTTTTGTAAAATTATAAACGGCGACATTCCTTGTGCGAAAGTATTTGAAAATGAACATGTCATCGCCTTTTTAGACATTAGTCAAGTGACAAAGGGGCATACGCTCGTTGTACCGAAAATACATAAAGGAAACATTTACGAGCTAACACCTGAACTTGCGCAACGTGTATTTGAAGTTGTTCCTACAATCGCCAACGCGATTCGTGAACAGTTTTCCCCAGAAGGCATCAATATTTTAAACAACAACGGAGAAATTGCAGGCCAAACCGTTTTCCATTATCATATGCATATCATTCCGCGGTACGGTAAAGGAGACGGATTTGGAGCTGTGTGGAAATCCAATCAAAGCAACTATACGTTTGATGAGTTACAGCACATCGCTGCACAAATCAAACAAGCTTTATGAAAAGAAGGTGTCCCGCACGGACACCTTCTTTCGTCATTATTACTCGCTTTTTAATGCGTCTTTTAACGATTTGTCTTTAATGTCGACATTTGCTTCCTTCATCAGCTCATCAAGCTTCGATTGCACTTTCGATGTATCGAGTTTGCTTTTTTTCACTTCGAATTCAATTTCTTCTTTCATTTCATCAAATGACTTTTTCTCTTCTTTATCCGTTACTTTAATGATATGGTAGCCAAATTGTGTTTTCACTGGATCACTAATTTCACCGACTTTTAACGCATACGCTGCCTTTTCAAACTCTTCCACCATTTTCCCAGGTCCAAACCAGCCTAAGTCGCCGCCATTTTGTGCTGAACCTGTATCTTTTGAATATTCTTTTGCCAATTCCGCAAAGTCTTCACCTTTTTCTAACTTTGCTTTAATGTCTTTTGCTGTTTTTTCATCGTCGACTAAAATGTGACTTGCTTTCACTTTCGGCTTATATTCATTGTAGTATTTTTTCAATTCTTCATCGGTTACTTTAATGTCTTCCATCGCTGCTTTTTGGCGCAATAAATCAAGCTTTACCATATCGCGAATCGCTTCTTCGCCATTTTGTTGCACCGCTAAGTCATATTGGATACCGTACATTTCTTTTAAATTTTCGATTTCCTTATTTAGCTCTTCATCCGTTACTTTAAACTTTTTACTTAACACTTTCTCATGTACGAGATCGCGTAACACATCTTTGCCGTAACGTTCTTTCATTTCGTTGTACAATTCTTCTTTTGTAATGTTGCCTTCCTTCGTTTCGACAACAACATCCGATCCGTTATTGCAAGCCGAAAGCGCAAGCATCGCTGCTGCCGACATGGCAACTGTCCATTTTTTCATGTTCTCACAACTCCTATCTTTAAATATACACAAAACATACTATACCATATTTTTTCCGAAAGCTAAAATAAAGCAAAGCTGCGCCCATACCTTTTTGCTCCTTTTGACATACAATACATTGTCAAAGCGTCGCAACGCCTTCATATACGAAAGGAGGTGTCGTCTATGGGTGCAGGAGCAGGTTATGCAAACGGATTTGCGTTAATCGTTGTGTTGTTTATTTTATTAATTATCGTTGGTGCCGCTTGGTTATACTAAATGAAAGAAGCTGACAGGGACACTGTCAGCTTAGCTTTTTTACGCAAACAACACTTCGATGTAAGAAGAAATGAGTAAAATGGTAATAAGGACATTAATGGTACGAAATACTTTTGGTTGTTTCTCTTCTGGAATTTCTTTTTGAATACAAAGCGTATTTGTTAGCTGATTAACGATAAAAAGAATAACTGTCGCAAGGGGTATAAAATAAAGCGCCAAACGAGTCCCCTCCTGTTTTTATGTATTTACTCCCCTACTTTACAACGATTTTTTCGATAAATCAATAATGGACATTTCATTTATGCAACAATTCCTGTAAAATAATACACATAAGTACGCTAAAGGAGTTCCGAAAGATGAGCATTGAACAACGTATTGAAAAGCTGGAGTATTACTGTTCGCTCATGTTAGACATGATCGCACCGGAAAAAAAGCCGTTTTACGCGCTCGTCATCCGTTATGGCTTAGCAAAAGAAGAAGTGGAAAGCATATTGCGCCTATGCGAACAACTAAGTGAACAATATAAACAACAAAAAGAGGAAGGTTTCGTCATCTTCACCTCGCTTTTTACACAGTTTGCGAATGCGCTTCATCCGAACCTTCCCCTTGCTGAGACGATTGATGCGTTAAAACAACAACAGCTATTCGTTCCGCTTATGACAGAGTTTCAACGTTTATTACATACGCTCAACGAATGAAGCTACTTCTTCTTGCTGCTCATCTTTCTTTTTTAACTTCCCGCTTTCTTCAACAAACTCTTGCTCGATGTTTTGAAAAGAACGTTCGAAAATTTCCATAAAATCGTCCCCGTACACATTTCGGATCATACACATAATTTCTAACATTTCTGGAAATTTACCATACAATTCATATAAAGGTTGAATGCCTTGGAGCACAGACGTCCGTTTTGGATCGTACGACTCCATTAATTTTAATAAAACTTCTTCTCCTTTTTCCGTCAGTTCAATGTACGTATTTCGTTTATCGTCTTCTTTTTTCGAAAACGACAACAATCCGCGTTCCTCTAATTTTTTTGAAAAGTTAAATGCCGTCGATACGTGCATGACACCAAACTTGGCGATTTCAGAAATGGAAGCCCCTTTCAAATGGTAGGCAATCCACAAAATATGATGCTCGTTAATGTTTAAATCAAACGGTTTAATCCATTGTTGCCAATCTTTTTCGATTGATTTCCATAACGCTTTACTTAATTGGGCAACCCTTTGACTAAATAACATCGCCTCTTTAACAGAATAATGTCGTTCCGTGCTTTTCATCTCTCCACCCACTTTTTCGTATTTCCTTCTTTTTATCTTTTATTATGCCAGTAAAACAATAAATAATAAAGTATTAAATATTAGAATTTTTTAATAAATTGAAATATATAACTTTTCAAATTAGGAGGAACAAACATGATCATCGCGACGGCGACGATTGGGTTCATTTTTTTATATTTGACGATTGCCACGTTTTCTATGTTGAATAAAGCACGCATGTATCCCCCAAAAAAAGTGTTAAAGCAACGCATAAGCGTGTTCGGAAGTCTTGCTATTTTTTTTATCGCTGTCACTCTTTTGCTCATGCGTATACAGTAAGAACGATATAAGGAAAACCCGACCATAAACGATCGGGTTCTTTTTATTATTGTTGCGGAACTGTATATGTTCGTCTCATGAGCGACTGTACGATCGGATAAATGACGATCATTGCAATCGTATTGACAAACGCTGTTGGAATGACAACAGCGATAAACAGCCCGCCAAACGTTGCTCCTCCCGGCAACCCAACAATGATTAGCGCAACAGCTAAAAACGTCGCACCAGAGATGAACGTGCCCACAGCCGTAAGCAATGCCGCCTTTATTGGCGTCGCTTTCGCCTTTAGTAACGTAAACAAGCCGAAAAAGAGCGTGGCCGTCACAACTTTATCAACGATGTTCGGGATAAACCCTCCTGGGAAACTCGTTGTCACTCCAGAAATAATGCCTGTGGCAATAGCTAACAAACTAACAGCTGTTTTGTTCGGAAAAAGCATAATGCCTAAAAACATCATCGTCAACATCATATCCGGCTTCATTCCGAAGAAAAACCCCGGAATAACCGTATGCAAAACTGCACCAATGCCTACAAAAAGCGACAACAATACTAACGTTCTCGTATTCATTTCTCATCTCTCCTCATCTCATTCTTTTCTCTTCTCAGCTTGTAAGCAAGTTTAACAATATTATAGCACTTTAAAGTGCCAAGGTAAAATAAAAATTTTCAAAAAATATTTTTTCGGAACGTTTCCATAAACTGTACAAGCGCTTCACACGCTTCCATATCTACTGCGTTATAAATAGATGCCCGGCATCCACCGACAGATCGATGACCAGCTAATCCAATGAATCCTCTTTCTTTTGCTTCCGATAAAAACTTCTTTGTAAGCTCCTCATTCGGCAACGTAAACGTTACGTTCATATGCGAGCGGCTTTCTTTTTTTGCATGCCCTTTGTAAAAACCTTCACTTTCATCAATACAACGGTACAATATCGCAGCTTTTTCCGCATTTTTCTTTTCAATCGCTTGAACACCACCTTGTTCCTCTACCCATTCAAGAACGAGCGATAACATATAAATCGCAAACGTTGGTGGCGTGTTATATAACGAACGGCTTTCGCTATATGTGCGATAGTTTAACATTGTCGGCAAATGATCGTCTCCTTTTGCGAGCAAATCTTTCCGAATGATGACAACCGTCACGCCTGAAGGACCTAAATTTTTCTGCGCCCCCGCATAAATAAGAGCAAAACGACTCACATCAATATTGCGGCTTAAAATATCGCTCGACATATCCGCAATTAAATCGACAGCTACATTAGGAAATTCACGCCATTGTGTCCCTGCAATCGTGTTGTTTGATGTAATGTGCAAATACGCAGCGCGTTCAGACAATTCGATATTCGTCGGAATATATGTATATTGTTCTTCTTTCGACGAAGCTGCCACGTGCGTTGTCCCTACTTTTTTCGCTTCTTTCATCGCTTTATCCGACCATGAGTCTGTTAACACATAGTTACCGACTTCCCCTTCTTTTAACAAGTTCATCGGCACCATCGAAAATTGCAAACTAGCTCCTCCTTGTAAAAAAAGCACATCATGCGTATCAGGAATGTTCATCAGTTTGCGCAACAACGTTTCTGCGCGCTCATGCACCGCATCATATTCTTTGCTTCGATGGCTTAACTCCATAATAGACATACCTGTTTGTTGAAAGTTGAGCAATTCTTTTTGCGCTCGCTCTAACACAGCAAGCGGCAAAGCAGATGGTCCTGCGTTAAAATTGTACGCTCGCTTCACGCCTTTCTCCCCCTCATATATGTAATAATATATATCCTAACATGAAACATAAAAAAATGAAGAAAAATTTTTGTGAATTTTTTAAAAAATAAAAGACCTTGTTTATTCCAAGGCCTTCTGACGTTGCTCGCGCGCTTGCCGAATGCGCTCCATATACACTTCTCCTTCTTTTTCTAACAACTTTTCATCTATTTTCTTTTCTTCTCTTGCTGTGCGGATGGCCATATATCCGCTAATGATAATGCCTGCAAGAAGCAATGTAATAAGCATGTGCATCCTCCTTTAAGCTTGTCTTACTTTACACATATGCAAACAACTAGAAAAATAGACGTATAAAGAAGGAAATAAGCGTGAATGAGCGAATACATGCAAAGGAAAGGGGTGGGGAAGATGAAGACATATACGCTTACTGTTTTTGAAAAAACGGGAGAAAAACTGCTTGATGAAACATTTACTGCTGCAAACGATGACGAAGCAAAACGAATCGGCGAGCAAAAATTAAAAGAAAAACAATTTGAACATAAAACGCATCGCTGTACAACATCGAGCGGCAAATTGATTTTATTCCATCGATAAAGCCCCGATCATCTCGGGGCTAAAATAACTGTTCCATCATTTTTAATTTTTCGCTTGTGTAATGTTCGTAATTTTCGTTATACGCTTTTGGCTCTTTCGGGTTGGCAAAATGCGTAATCGCTTTTGTTTTTGGATGCACGAATTTGCTTGACGCTCCACATCCTAGCCCGATGATCGACTGTTGCTCTTCCATAATCATAATGTTATAAATGCTTTCTTGACCCGGTAAAGCGTAACCGACGTTTTCTAAATTGCCGAGAATATTTTTTTGACGATATAAATAATACGGCACATACCCTTTTTCTTTCGTCCATCGTTCCGCACGTTTCATCATTTCATTAATTTCATCACGATCTGCTACTTTATACTTTTCCTTATTTTTCGTCATTTCCGATGCACGCTTAAACGACAACGTATGCACCGTCAACGACTCCGGCATAAGTTTTTCTGTTTGGGCAAGTGTAAAATCAAACTGTTTTACACCTTCTCCTGGCAAACCGATAATTAAATCCATATTAATATTGTTCATCCCTGCCTCGCGAGCAAGATGAAATTTTTCAATCGTCTCTTCCACCGTATGATGACGTCCAATCGCTCGCAACGTTTCTTGAATATATGATTGCGGGTTAATGCTTATACGGTCGATGTTCCATTTTTTTAACACCGCAAGCTTCTCCGGTGTAATCGTATCAGGCCTTCCGGCTTCAACTGTAATTTCACGTACACGTTCAACGTTTGGGAACACGCGATACATGTGCGCATATAGTGCATCCATTTCCTCTGCCGTAATGCTTGTTGGCGTGCCGCCACCGTAATAAATAGTCGTAATCGGAATGTTGCGCTCTTTTAAAAATTTCCCGATTTGTTCCATTTCGTAATGCAATCCGAATAAAAAGGAATCAACAGATCCTTGTTTTCCTTGAATCGCGTAGGCTGGGAATGTACAATACGCGCATTTCGTAGGACAAAACGGAATGCCAATATAAATGCTTACTTCGTTCGATAAATCGTAAAGATCTGGAACAACTGTCAACTGACGATCAACAATTTGTTGCATAAGCTGAATTTTTTCATCCGTCACTAAATAATCTTCGCGCAACTCGCGATGTGCTTCTTCTCTCGTTAAGCCAGAGCGCAATTTTTGATGCAATAATTTCACTGGACGAACACCTGTTAAAATACCCCATTGTTGCACAAAGTCTGTATATTGTTGCATAAGAGATAAATATATATAGGAAACCGCATGTTTCACTTGTTTCATGCGTCCTTTTTCTTCTTCTGTCTTCCATGATCGTGCGTAATAAGCCTCATACGTGCGACCATGTTCATGTTGCAACGTACCACTAACAACGAGCCGGTCTCCTTGTTGTATATCCATCGTCACACGTACTTCCGCTTCTTCTGTCGCCATAAAAGAGAGCGTTGCCTCTTCAAAAAATAAACCGGTAATGACCTCAAGGGAACGTTGAAAACGATCCACCGGCTCAAGTCCGCAAATATGAATACGCAATGAAATCACCTTTCGCTTCGAAGTATTAAACTCATTTAAGTGTACAGAAGAAGCGAAAAGCTCGTCAAGAAACGGAAATTATTTTTTCTCTATTGTACGAATTTGACGTAAAAACTGAGGACGATGTTGTTTCCGAAAATGTTCTTTAATCATATATGCGACACCAAGTTGGTCGTTTGAACGCGTCACCCAGTCAGCAACAGCTTTGACTTCTTTTGAAGCATTTCCCATCGCAACGCCAAGACCGGCCGCTTCAATGGCTGGCATATCGTCCAAATGGTCACCGATGACGACCATTTCTTTTAACGAAATGCCGAGCTCGTTTCCAAGCCGAATTAACCCATTTAGTTTTGAAACGTTTGTTGGCAACAATTCAATTTTTCCATCGCTCACGCTGAGGGAAACGTCTGGAAATGCATGTGTGATCGTTTCAACAATTTCATCACATTCATCTTCTTTCGAGTAAAACACATCGATTTTCATTACATCAATCGGATCATCGCGCAACACGTCACTTAACGAGTCAACAAATTGTGCCGGATAAAAAAATGGATCTCCTAAAATTGTCTTCGCAATCATGTTGTTTTTTATTTTTTTTCGATTTCCGATCGAATACCGTTCGTGAAGCAAACGAATATTGCAATTGAAATGCTCAAGCACGTGTACAATATCGAACGTTTTTTGTGCTGGAATGACAGAGGCGTGTAGCTTTTCTTCTAACGACTTTGCAACAAGCGCCCCTTGAAACGTCACTAAATACGAATCTAGCTTCAACGCCTTCGCTACTTTTTTCGCTGATAAAAAGTTTCTTGACGTCATCAAAGTCACATACACATCTTTTTTCTTCACAAAATCGATCGCTTCTTTCGTTTTTTTCTCCAACTTGCCATTCGATTTTAATAATGTTCCGTCAATATTTAGCGCAAGTAATTTATACATGAACGTCCCCCCTCGATGTCTTGGCTTCATTCATACGTATGACAAGGGGGTAAAAAAAAGAACACCCATTTTTATGAGTGTCCGTCATATAGTTCGTCAATTGGCTGAATCATCGCATTCATCGCTTTGGCAAACAACTCGTTTAAACGTTCTTCGGCATGAATGAGCCGTGCAATGTTTTCATTCATTTCAATAACATGTAAATGTTGTTGCAACAATTCGACATCTGCATCGCTGACCGGGAATCCGCTCATTTGTTTTTGTTGAAGCTGTTTTTGTAGCGCACGAAATTTCGTAAATAATTGGTGCGCAGTCGGATCGCGCTGCACTTGCTCGTAGGCGCGGCGAAGCTCGGCAAATGGCTCACTTGTACGAATTGCTATCGAAAGCTCGTGAATGGCTTGAAGGACGTCCATGCGGCACACTCCTCTCATTTTCCTTTTCTTTTTACCCTATGATCGAAGCGGCCGCTGTATGTCTACATTTGAACGAAAAACGTGATACAACCTTGAATGAGCCCGATGATCCCACCTAGCAAAGCCCCTAAATATGTAATCATTTTAAATTCACGGCGCGAAATTGTTAAAATCATTTCTTCTAGCCGTTCAACAGAAAACGATGCGACTTCTTCACGAACGATATCTTGCAAATGAAGCTGTTTCATCCATCGTTCGATGCGTTCGGAAGCAAATTGTAAAAGGAAACGAACGAGCGTCGGTAATGAATGCCGCACATAAGGTGCAACGAGTGCACCAAGCGGTTTTTGGAGCGGCTCTTGTACAATGAATGCGGTGAGACGTTTCACCCATACGACGATTTTTTCTTGATCGATGATTTGCTCCATCTCATGTATACGCATCTCCTTCACTTTTTCCCATTCGTTTATGAATAGTTGGACAAGCAGCTGTTTTGCTCCTTCACTTTGTAAAAATTTCACGATTTCCGGACGAATTTTTTCCGCCAAACTAACGTTGCCAAGAAACATTTGAAGCATATTGCCAAACATGCCGCGGCTTTGTAAAAATTCATTGATCATATGCTCAATTTGACGCTCTCCTTGCTCACTCTCAACATACGTGCGCAAACGGAGCAATAAGCGATCGACAATCGAAGGGATAGCATGATCTATTTTTTGTAATACCTCAATTGGAATGATTTCATGAAGCGGACGTTGACGATATTGCGACATGAACGTTTTATATTTCGTTTCTATCCATGTTTCTGCCGCTTGTTTCGGATCTGGCATCCCGAATTGCTTCAGCCATTGTTCAACAGTTCGATCTGATTGTAGCCATTTTCCTACTTCTTCTTGCACGTAGTTCGTCATATCTTGAACGAACGATGGATCGTTTAATTTTCGACGCAACCCTTCCGCTGTTAATAAATGTTCCACAACCATACGTCCAAGTTGTTCCGCTAATTCCTCTCTCCGTTTCGGAATAAGTCCAGGTGTGAATGGTAGTCTTTTTCCTGCAATATATATCGGACGATACGGTCGAAAAAGCATTTTAATCGCAAGGGAATTTGTCATTCCCCCAATAAATGCTCCAACCACGATCATAAATAATAAATAAAGAAAAAGCCCCATA
Source organism: Anoxybacillus sp. LAT27 (assembly GCF_022030075.1). Taxonomy (NCBI): domain Bacteria; kingdom Bacillati; phylum Bacillota; class Bacilli; order Caryophanales; family Anoxybacillaceae; genus Anoxybacillus; species Anoxybacillus sp. LAT27. The sequence continues at coordinate 61,047 of NZ_JAIWYK010000422.1, read as the reverse complement.
ACGATCTCCCTTCTGCCAATAAGCTATTCTAACCATTCATTATAGGGCTTGTCCGCTATGAGCGCAAATGTGCGATAACTGCTTATGCAACTGTTTCAAACATTTACATAACAATAACCGGAATACTTCTCGTTCTGTCGCATGTTCTGATGCACACCATGCTTCTTTATATATATTCATTTTCTCAAATTGTTGTCGCCAATCATCTTTTTTCTCTTTCTTTTCTCTATCCCATTCTTTTCCGATGTGCAGTACATATAAATAACGAATAAGCGCTTCTTCCTCTTCATCTAAATCGTAATTCGTCAATGCATGTAAAAGCTGAACAATCATCATTTTCACCTCTCGTCATGAATATATGTGCGCACAACGTGAATGATGTATACTTTTTTTCCGTTCATACAAAATAATGAATAAGGGGGCATGTATGATGAAAGAACGCGATAATTATGAATGGGACATCGATCGTATGATCAATGAAGGCATGGCGGGAGGCTATGTATATTCATGCCATCGCGCCACGAATATTGAAGAAGCGCGTGATGTACAAACGGAACAACCACCACATGAAGTAAAATGAGGCGGCGAGCATTTTCTCGTCGCTTTTTGTATAATAGTCGTGAGGGGAGACGAAAGGAATGGACATACATGTTAGAAAAATTACGAGCATATTATCGAGATGCTCTTGTTGAATATGGACAAGTGAATGAACGACATGCGTACGAGTGGTTTTCTACAGAACATGGTGAGCTTTTCGGTATCAAAAAAGAAATGCTCACACAAAAAGAACGTGCGCTATTAGCCACATTGTTTACACCGTATGAAGCAGTGACTACTTGGATGAACAAACAACAACAAGCATGGTATCGCTTTTTAATTCATGGTGCGGAACATGCTTTTGAACAATTACCTCCCTCGACACATACACGATTTATTTACTTTTACATACAAAAAGGAACAGTTGACACACGTGATTTTACGGAAGCGATCCAGTCGCTTTTCCCTTACGATGTGACGATTATTTCAGAAACAGAACAACAATGGATCGTGATTGAACAACAAGAAGAAAGCGTTGCCTCTACCCTTCACGAATGGATCGACACGCTATGCAGTGATTTTTACATTCAATTGCGAGCATATATTGGACAAAAATGCCTCCATTCCGTTGAACTTGCCCGTATATTCGCAGCGGAAAAACGATATTTTCACGTCGGGCTGAAACACAATCCCGCTCAACGTGTTTACTGTATTGAAGACGTCTTTCCTCTTTTGCTTATTAGCGGTGAGGAGATGACATATGCGACGATGTTTTTACAGGCGGTAAAACAAGAGCACGACATGTTGAAAACAATAAAGACGTTTTTTGAATGCAATTTAAACGTTTCGCTCGCAGCGAAAAAACTTCATATGCACCGCAATAGTTTGCAATATCGTATCGATAAGTTTATCGAAAAAACAAGTATTGATATCAAACAGTTTAAAGGGGCACTAACCGTATATTTAGCGATTTTGCTTCACGAACACCATTAGGCACATTGCCCGAAAACGTTTTCTTTTTTTGTGCACGTTGTCCATTTACGCTTCGTTCGTTTTTCTATATGCTTAAATCAAATGAAATCGATTGCATAAGGAGGCATACATATGGCTGAGCTTCGTTTAGAACATGTGTATAAAATTTATGACAACAACGTCACAGCTGTAAAAGACTTTAACTTACACATTCAAGATAAAGAATTTATCGTATTCGTCGGTCCGTCCGGTTGCGGAAAATCAACAACGCTTCGGATGATTGCGGGACTTGAGGAAATTTCAAAAGGTGATTTTTACATCGATGGAAAACGGATGAACGATGTAGCACCAAAAGATCGTGACATCGCGATGGTATTCCAAAACTATGCGCTTTATCCGCATATGAGCGTATATGACAACATGGCGTTTGGATTAAAATTACGCAAGTTCCCAAAAGATGAAATCGATCGCCGCGTTCGCGAAGCTGCACGCATTCTCGGTCTTGAGCAATATTTAGACCGCAAGCCGAAAGCGTTATCTGGCGGTCAGCGCCAACGCGTGGCATTAGGACGTGCGATTGTACGTGATGCGAAAGTATTTTTAATGGACGAACCTCTCTCTAACTTAGATGCAAAATTGCGTGTACAAATGCGCGCAGAAATCGCAAAACTTCATCAACGTTTAGGCACAACGACTATTTATGTCACACACGACCAAACAGAAGCGATGACGATGGCGACGCGCCTTGTCGTTATGAAAGATGGCGTCATTCAACAAGTCGGTACACCAAAAGAAGTGTATGAAAAGCCGGAAAATATTTTCGTCGGCGGATTTATCGGCTCACCAGCGATGAACTTCTTGCGTGGCGTCCTACAAGACGGCGTATTCGTGATCGGCGACGTAAAAATTGCCGTGCCAGAAGGAAAAATGAAAGTGCTTCGTGAGCAAGGTTACGTTGGCAAAGAAGTCATTTTAGGTATTCGTCCAGAAGACTTCCACGATGAGCCTGTATTTCTTGAAGCATCACAAAACACAAAAGTAAGCGCTCATGTCGAAGTCGCAGAATTGCTTGGCGCAGAAATTATGGTATATTCACAAATTAGCGGCCAAGAGTTCGTTGCACGCGTTGATGCGCGCACAGACGTCAAAGCAGGGCAAACAATTGACCTTGCGTTAGATATGAATAAAGCACATTTCTTCGATGTCAACACAGAGTTGCGCATCCGTTCGAGCAATGAAAAATAATCGATAAGCCCGTTCGTTTGAGCGGGCTTTTACTCTTGAATGAATTGAACGATATCGTCATCACAATGCGAGCAATGAAACAAATGAACACAAACGTGCCGCTTTCTCGTATCGGCATATCCATCAACCATCTTCATCGTATCCGTATCCATATACGGACTGTAGTCATCAAAATAATCTGTTAATTTCCCTTCGTCTTTTAATTTTTCCCCACATTGATCACAATAAAAAACGATTGTCCGTAAACCGTTGCATAACGGACAAATATGCATGCTCATCCCTCGCTTTATTATTTTCCATTATCTTTCCCACTTCACAAAAAATTACCACATAAAAAAAAGAATAATAACATGTTTTTTCCCCAAAATAGTAGTACAAGCAAGCAAACATCAGTCGATGGGTTAAGCCAAGTTTGGCAGCGTGAAAAACATCACGCGTTGCTGGTGCAAATCCAGCTAACCCAACCATAAAAAATGTAACGAGGAGATGATTGAACATGGCAAACACAAATCAATTATTAGTATACGGTGCACAACAAGCAATTGATCAAATGAAATACGAAATCGCTCAAGAATTTGGTGTAAACCTTGGACCAGATGCAACATCACGCGCAAACGGTTCAGTTGGTGGCGAAATTACAAAACGTCTTGTTGCAATGGCGCAACAACAATTAGGCGGATCTTACACAACTAAATAACATGGCTGAAAACCCCCAAGCGAAAATCGCTTGGGGGTTTTACTGAATACGTCGCAAAAATTGTTGCGTCCGCTCGTGTTTCGGATGTGTAAATAGTTGCTCCGGATGACCACGCTCAATAATCATTCCTTCGTCAAAAAAGATGACTTCATCAGCCACTTCACGAGCAAAGCGCATTTCATGGGTCACAACGACCATCGTCATCCCTTCATTCGCTAAATCTTTCATCACTTTTAACACTTCACCGACAAGTTCTGGATCTAATGCCGACGTCGGTTCATCAAATAATAATACTTTCGGTTCCATCGCAAGTGCTCGCGCAATACCGACACGTTGTTGTTGCCCTCCTGATAGTTGGAACGGATACATATGCATTTGATCTTTTAACCCGACTTTCGTAAGCAATTGCTCCGCTCTTTCTTTTGCTTCATGTTTGTTTATTCGTTTAACTATCATTGGCCCTTCCATCACATTCTCAAGCGCTGTCATGTGCGGAAATAAGTTATACGCTTGGAATACCATTCCCGTCAAGCGACGAAAGTTGATGATTTCTTTTTTCGATGGCTTGTTTGCAAACTGAAGTTGTTTCCCATCAATCGTTACGGTTCCTTCATCAGCCATTTCCAATACGTTTAAACAACGTAATAACGTCGTTTTCCCTGACCCCGATGGACCGATAATGACAACAACTTCTCCTTTTTTTACGGTTAAATGTACACCTTTCAACACTTCACGATCTCCAAACGTTTTACGCAACCCTTCAACAATTAACATCGTAGCTCTCCTTATCCGTTTATCGAACAACGTAGCGACTTAAACGACTTTCAATGTTCCCTTGAATAATTGAAAGGAAAAAACAAATAATCCAATAAATAAGCGCCGCTTCAGTATAAAGTAGCAAAAATTCATAATTTGTTGCTGCAATTTCTTGTGCTTTCCGAAACATTTCTGAAACAAGAATGAGCGAAGCTAGGGACGTATCTTTTACTAAGCTAATAAACGTATTTGATAACGGTGGAACGGACACGCGTGCAGCTTGTGGTAAAATGATGCGCCGCAACGTTTGTACATCGTCCATCCCAAGCGAATAAGCGGCTTCCCATTGCCCCTTTGGAATAGATAAAATCGCAGCTCGAATAATTTCCGATGCATACGCCCCTACATTTAATGAAAAACCAATGATCGCAGCAGGCAACGGATCAATTATTATTCCGATCGTCGGCAAGCCATAAAAAATAATAAACAATTGCACAAGAAGCGGGGTACCGCGAATTGCAGACACATACGCCCGCGCCATCCACTGCAACGCTTTTATGCTTGATAAGCGAGCTAAAGCCGTTAACAATGCAATGACTAATCCGATGATAAACGTGATTGTGGCTAACGGAATGGTATATAACAAAGCTCCCTTCGCCAATGGGAGAAGGGAACTTTCAGCAATATTCATTAATCTTTCTAACCGTTCTGGATCCATCAACATATTATTTAGATACATCTTCACCAAACCACTTTTCTGAAATTTTCGCGTACGTGCCGTCTTCCATCATCTCTTTTAACGCTTTGTTTACTGCTTCGACAAGCGTGTCGCTTCCCTTGCGGAACATAAGACCGCTTTGAGAAGCATCATCATGTGTCGCGACAATTTGAATTGGCGCGTCTGGTTTTTGTTTTAGAAAATCAAGTACAGATAATTTGTCGTTAATTGTTGCATCCACTCGTTTAGAGCTTAACAATTCAATCGCTTGGTTAAATCCTTCGACTCCAACAACCTCCGCTCCGTACGAACGAGCTAAATCGGCATAGTTGCTCGTCATCGATTGCGCTGCTTTTTTTCCTTTTAGGTCGTCAAACGATTTCAATTGTTGATTTTCTTTATGAACGACAAGAACAGCTGCTGACGTAATATACGGATTAGAGAAATCATATTTTTCTTGACGATCTGGACGAATACCGACTTGGTTTGCAATCATATCAAAACGTTTCGCATCTAAGCCAGCAAACATCGCATCCCATTGCGTTTCAACAAACACAGGTTTCACTCCGAGACGCTTCGCTACTTCTTTAGCAATTTCTACATCAAATCCTGTTAACTCACCTGTTTCATCGTGAAACGTGAATGGTGGATACGTGCCTTCCGTTCCAATTTTTAATTCTCCCTTTTCTTTTATTTGAGCAAATAAATCATTTTCTTTTTCATTTTGACTGCAACCTGTAAGCAATGCCCCAAACATAAATAGCGCGATCAACAATAGCCACTTTTTCATTATACTAACCCCCATTATTCTTATCGGTTTTTATGCTTATTCATCGTAATAAAAGTTGAAGAAGATGTCAATAAAAAAAGGAGCAAAACGCCCCTTCCTTTTTATACATTTTCTACAATTGGCTCGCGAATACGAACAAGTACTTTACGAATGCGCCGATTTTCAACTTGACGGACGGTAACTGTTAGCGTTTCGTATTCAAACGACTCCCCAACGGTCGGAATGCGTTCAAACATTTCAAACACCCAACCACCAAGCGTGTGGGACGAGCTTTCTAACTCATCAATCCCTAAAATATGACAAAACTCATCTAGTGGCAATTCAGCATTAAATTCGTACTCATAATCATTAATTTTTTGAAACGTTTTTACCGCCTCATCATGTTCATCCCATATTTCGCCGACAATTTGTTCCAAAATGTCTTCTAACGTAATGAGTCCGGACGTACCGCCAAACTCGTCGATAACGATCGCCATATGCACTTTACTTTTTTGCAATTCCGGCAACAAAGTGGAAATACGCATCGACTCCACGACAAATAGCGGCGTGCGCAACAATTGGCGCACGTTTACTTCTTTTCCTTGTACGAGTTGACTGAAAAAGTCGCTTTCCGATAAAATTCCGATGACGTTATCAATGTCTCCTTCATATACAGGAACGCGCGAATATCGTTCGCGTAAAAAAATGTCGCGAATTTCTTCAACTGGTTGATTCACTTCTACTGCAACCATATCGATACGTGGCGTGAAAATTTCGCCAACTAAAATGTCGTTAAAATCGAGCGAACGATGAACAAGTTCTTTCTCTTTATTATCGATTACTCCTTCTTCTTCACTTAAGTTCACCATCACTTTAATTTCTTCTTCTGTCACAGAAGGTACATCTGCTCGCTGACCAACAAGTTTCGATACAACTTTTTTCAACATGACAAGTAGCGCTGTAACGGGAGTAAACAGTTGGATTAACATATACAGCACGTCGGAAATAAGAAGCGAAAACGACTCGGCATGTTCTTTCGCCAATGACTTTGGCAACACTTCCCCGAAAATTAAAATTAAAATCGTCATACCAACCGTGCTAATGACAAGTCCTGTGCTGCCACCAAACAAATCGGTTGCCACTTTAGCTGAGATGGATGCTGCGGCAATGTTCACGATATTGTTCCCGACTAAAATAGTAGAGAGCGCTTGATCGAAGTTTTCTGCAATATATAGTGCTTTTTTACTGCCGCGTCGTTTTTCATCCACATAATTTTTCAGACGAATTTTATTGACGCTCGAAAACGCTGTTTCTGAAGCTGAAAAAAAGGCAGACAATAAAATTAAAGTGATAAGTAAAAACATTAAACTCAGAGGTAAATCTCCCAACGAACATTCACACTCCTAATAAAAAATAGTGGTCATCATTAATATATATACGTCAATCATACCAAATTTAACTGAAAAAGAAAACGACTGCACATATGCGCAGTCACTCTTACGACTCGATTAGCGTTGTACCGATAAAAAATGTTAAAAGCAACACGTACGTAATATTTAGCGTAATTGAAAGTTCTTCCACTCGTTCTTCCCCTCCATGAATATATTCCCCATTTTCATTTTAACAATGGTGAGAACGAATGTGTTTGTCAATGATGTGAACATTTTTATTCCTGAAACGCCCAATGGTTTGTCGGTCCATGCCCACCGCCAATTTGAAGCGTTTGTTCAATCGCTTTTTGAATAAATCGTTTGGCTATGTCAACAGCTTCGTATGCCGTTTTTCCTTTTGCAAGTTGCGCAGTTATGGCTGCAGCGAACGTACATCCTGTACCGTGCGTATGTTTCGTATAGATCTTTTGACTCGCCCATTCGTAAAATTGTTCTCCGTCGTATAACAAGTCGACAAGTTCATCCCCTTTTCCATGTCCTCCTTTCATGACAACGTATTGAACACCCATATCGTGAAGTTTTTTAGCAGCTTCTTTTCGTTGTTCCAATGTTTCAATGCGCATATTTGTCAACACTTCCGCTTCTGGAATGTTCGGTGTTAATACGTAAGCAAGCGGCAACATATGACGTTGTAGCGCTTTTACCGCTTCTTGTTTTAACAATGGAGCCCCACCTTTTGCAATCATCACCGGATCGACAACGACACGAACCCAGCCATACTGTTTTATTTTACGAGCAACTAGCTCAATAATTTCTTCATTAAATAACATCCCCGTCTTCACCGCATCTGGCGGCAAGTCAACTGCAATCGAGTCGATTTGTTTTTCGATCGCTTCGATTGGAAGGGGGTACACTCCTTGTACACCGAGCGTATTTTGCGCCGTTACAGCTGTGATGGCTGACATGCCAAACACGTGTAATTGATGAAATGTTTTCAAATCGGCTTGAATGCCTGCTCCGCCTCCACTATCGGAACCGGCAATCGTCAATGCTTTATATACCATTCTTTCACCCCAAATATTGATAATATAGTCTCTTCGCTTCCTGAATATCATTTGTCCCATGAATGAATACACGCCCATCGGAAAAGACGACAAAACGATAAGGATGAATGGTAAACGCAAGTAAATATTCATTTTGTTCAATGCGAATGCCTTGTTTTTGTAAAAAAGAAATAAGTGTTGCCCATTCACGCTCCCCTCGTTGCGCAGGGCGAATTTGTACCGTCTCACGCCCACACAATACCGCAAATTTCGTTTCATTTTCATATTGGAGAGCTGGATATATTCGTTTTTTACCACACGACGAACAATCGTCTTTTTTTAACTTGTGCACATCGATCATCCGATATTGTCCGTGCCATACATCAAACGAAACGAGCTTGCGGTTTATACGTTTATCACCTACTAAAATTTTTAATGCTTCAGCCGTTTGATGTGCAACAACCATATGAACGACAGGGCTAATGATTCCGGCTGTATCACACGTGGCAGCACCAAGTGGCACATCTTCGAGCAAGCAACGTAAACATGGCGTTTCATTTGGGATAATCACATAACTTAATCCATAACTACCTACACACGCCCCATAAACCCACGGCACACTATACTTTTGAGAGACGTCGTTGATGATCATACGTACATCAAAATTATCAGTACTATCAATGATCACATCGGGGCGATGACGCCCAACAATATGTTCAATCAATCGGGCGTCCGCATCCGCGACAATCGGTTCAACAACGACATCGCTATTGATCGCTCGTAAATGAACAGAAGCCGCAATCGCTTTCGGCAATCGTTTCACCGCATCTTCTTCCGTATATAACTGTTGTCGCTGTAAATTGCTCCACTCAACATAATCGCGGTCAACAATCGTTATTTTTCCAACACCTGCACGAACAAGCGTCTCTGCATTTGCCGCTCCAAGCGCCCCAGCACCAATAAGGAGCACATGTTTTTCACGAATGGATCGCTGCCCTCTTTCTCCGATTGGCGCAAACAATTGTTGGCGTGAATAACGATCCATTAGACGATGCTCATCCCTTCGCTCGGGCTACTCGCTGTAGCATATTTCTTTTTTGGAATGCGCCCTGCTTCATATCCAAGTCTCCCTGCCTCAATCGCAAGCTTCATCGCCTTCGCCATTTTTACCGGATCTTTCGCAGAAGCAACAGCTGTATTTAGCAATACTCCATCCGCCCCTAATTCCATTGCCAATGCCGCATCGGCTGGACCGCCAATGCCCGCATCAATAATAACCGGAACAGTTGCTTGTTCAATAATGAATTGGAGGTTTAATGGATTGATAATTCCTTGTCCTGATCCGATCGGTGAGGCGCCGGGCATGATCGCATGGCAACCGAGTTGTTGCAGTCGCTTCGCTAGCACAACATCATCTGACGTGTACGGCAAAACGATAAATCCTTCTTCTAATAACATTTCTGTCGCTTTTAACGTCTCGACAGGATCAGGCAACAACGTTTGATCGCACCCAATCACTTCTACTTTCACCATATCACAAAGCCCAGAAGCTTTCGCTAAACGGGCGATACGCACCGCTTCCTCTGCTGTTTTTGCTCCTGCCGTATTCGGTAGCAGTTTATATTTCGTTACATCTATTTTTTCTAAAAAATTCGGTTGATCGGGTGCGAAAATGTTCATCCGTCTTACCGCAAACGTTAAAATTTCTGCCCCCGACGCTTCAACCGCTTCTTTTTGAATGTCGATATTTGGATATTTCCCTGTACCAAGCAATAAGCGAGATTGAAATGTATACGGACCGATTTGTAACATATTATCCTCCCCCTACAAAGTGAACAATTTCAATGCGATCACCATCAGCAATCTGTTTATGTTCATAGTTCTTTTTCGGAATAATCTCCATATTGATTTCAACGATTGCGATTTTTTCATGAATATGAAAATGATGCAACAATTGAGCAACTGTACGAATGTGAGCTGGCAAGTCCATCATTTCACCATTAATGATGCAACGCATGCCCCTCCCCCTTTCTTGTTGGCGAAAACGGTGTCATATCAAATGGCACTTCTTTTCCTTCAAGCATATCGCTCACACATCGACCTGTAATCGCACTTAATAAAATGCCGTTGCGATAATGTCCTGTTACAATAAACACGTTCTCATATTGTGGATGCGCTCCGATATAAGGCATGCCATCTTCTGTTTGCGGCCGAATGCCTGCCCACGCTTTTTCAAATGTGGAATGAGCGATAGCCGGAACGATTTGCATTGCGCGTGTTAACAATTGATGCACGCTACATGTTTGAACGTTTTTCGTAAATGAATGTGCAATCGCACTAGCTCCGATGACAAGTCGATTATTCGCTTTCGGCACGATGTAGCAGCCGTTTTTCGCAAATACAGTAGCTTGTAAAAGAGGGGTTTCTGTCATCACCGAAACACATTCTCCTTTGACCGGATACATATGTAGCGATAACCGCAACTTTTCAGCTAACATTGGCGTCCATGCCCCGCACGCAATAATGATACGCTTTGCATATAGCGAACCACTCGTTGTTTTTACCCCTACAACACGTTCTTGTTCAACAATAAAATCGTACGCTTCCGTATACGGTAAAAACTTTGTCCCTTTTGCCATCGCTGCCCGAGCGAAAGCAAGCGAAAGCTGTTTAGCATCCACTTGTTGATCGATCGTATACATCGCACCGTACTCATTTTGTACGTGCGGTTCAATTTGCGCCACTTCATCAGCCGTTAACCAACGGACGTGTGTTGATTGAATACGCCTCCAAAATTCATAATGTTCCGTTAATTTTTCGTACTCTTCCATCGTTGTTGCCAGTTTTAACATTCCTGTTTCATTCCAATGGACGACTATATGCGTTAACTCATACAATTCAGCGAGGACGTCTGGAAATATCGCTTGACTCTTTAAAGCAAGCGGAATGAGAGGATGATCTGTCGCAAACTCAGAGTGCGCACCGAGCATTCCGGCTGCGGCCGATGATGCTTCTTGTGCGAGCGCACCACGTTCAATAACGACAACTGACGCTCCTCTTTTCGTTAACTCAAAAGCGATGCTGCTGCCAATAATGCCTCCCCCAATAATTAAAACGTCCATGTATTCGCCCCCATTTGTTTCCGATATAGTTGAACCATATACAGCGGATCATCCGCGTCAAATACAGTAGACATCACCGCAATCCCTTTTGCCCCCGCCATGAACACATCACGAACATGAGAAGGTTTAATGCCTCCAATAGCAACGACAGGAATGCATATGTAACTCGCCAACTGCTGCAACGATGAAAGCCCGCGCGGCTTCAAGCCTTCTTTACAATTCGTTTCGTATATATGTCCGAAAACGACGTAGTCCGCTCCTTCGTCTTCCGCTTGTTTTGCTTCTTCCAACGTATGAACGGATCGGCCGACACGCAAAAATGGAAACTTCTCTTTTATTCGTTTAGGCGCCAAACTATGATGAGCGAGCTGAACGCCGCCAACGCCATAAACGACTGCGACGTCCACTCGATCATTGACGATAATTTTTTGTGCTGGAACGTCTGCTTGAAGCAGTTTTTCCACAATCATGCTAATTTCTTTCGCTGAGCGATGCTTTTCACGAATATGAATGTAATCAACATATGAATGGACGAGCGATGAAATATGAACAAACGTATCCATCGACTGATTGCCTGTTGAGATGAGATGGAACTCTTTCATACTTACCGCACATCCTTTATCGCCACGTATGGGAACACGTCCGCAACGTAATATCCAGCTGCAACGATAACGCATATGACGATAAGTAAATAAATGTCATATTTCCCCATCGTCACTTCATAATAAAACGTCCGTGTTCGTTCATTTGTAAATCCTTTTGCTTCCATCGCCACCGCAATGCGCTGAGCGCGGCGAATACTTTGTGATAAAAGCGGGATCGCATATCGTTTCACCAATTCAAGTTTGCCACGAAACCCTTTCGCTTTGGCAGCCCGTCGCACCTTTAGCGCTTGATGAACCGTTTGAAATTCTTCTAACATGATCGGCAATAAACGAATAGCTGCTAAAAAACTATACGCATATTTCGGTTTCACTTTCGCTTGTTGCATAAGCGAGTAAAATAAAAGCACCGGCTTTGTCGTGAGCGCAAACATTAATCCGAAAATCGCAAACAAAAGCGTACGAAAGCCGAGGTGAACGCCGCGGTAAAAACTTTCTTCGGTAATATGAATCAGCCCCCAATGAAACCACGTCGTCTCCCCTTTTCCAAACAAAATCATCGACGACGACGTAGAAATGAAAATGAACAAAAACGGAGCAAAAAATAAAAGCATATGCTTCATCCGATAACCGCTAAACAACATAAATAAGGCGGTAAATCCGATCGTCCAGTTGATGAGTACGTTCGGATTATGGACAAAAACAATCACAACAAACATCGGCAAAAAGAAAAGCAATTTCGCTGTCGGATTCGTTTGATGCAACCATGTTTCGCGATGGTCAATGCCCCATCTCATCCTATTTCACCTCGTACAAGCATTCGCGGTGCAATCATTTCATCAGCGACAATCTTTCCGCTTTCAATGACCCATCGTCTTGTCGCGAATTCAGACACGATACGTTCATCGTGTGTTACCATGACAATTGCCTTTCCTTGTTGTCGATACGCTTCAAGCCATTCGAGCAGCGCAAACGTATTTTTTGCATCTTGTCCGAACGTCGGTTCATCAAGAAGCAATAGGCGATGTTGCTCCGTCACCGACGCAGCAACACTTAGTCGTCGCTTTTGCCCGATCGACAATTGGTATGGATGTAAATGCCGTTGCGCGCTTAAATGAAACCGTTCGAGCAGTTGCTCCACTTCCTTGGCTATTTCATGCTCTGGACGTTTTTCAAGACGGAAAGAGTACGCTAACTCATCATCTACACGATTTGTAACAAATTGAAACTCGGGGTTTTGGAACACAAAAGCAATGTTGTCATATAACAATTCTTCATGTTTGACAAGCTCTCCTTGCCAATACATATCGCCTTCTGTTCGAATAAGTTTCATTAAGCTTTGCAACAACGTACTTTTCCCTGCACCGTTTTCCCCTGTAACCGCAATCCATTCACCCGCATGAATCACTAACTCGTCGACCGCTATTTTTTCTTCTTTTTGTCGAAAGCCGCGAAGCGACTGTACATGTAAAAGAACATCCCCATGTGCATACGGTTGTTGCGCTGTTTTTGGCTTTTTATACGTTTCCCACACGTCTGGATGCCAAATCCCTTGTTCTGTAATAAACGAACGATACGTTGAAAAAATTTCATTCGTTCCGCCGTCAGCGATGATCTCACCATATTCGTTAAATAAAATGATGCGCTCGACAAAATTAACAATGTGATCAATTTTATGTTCAACAATGACAACGGTTCGATCCTCCGCCACTTCTTTTAACGTTTCCCACACCGCTTTTGTTCCTTCTTCATCAAGAAGTGCTGTCGGTTCGTCTAAACATAACACATCAGGTTCAAGCGCTAAAACTGACGCAATCGCTAACCGCTGTTTCATTCCTCCAGATAATGTTTGAATCGGTACATGAACGTGCGGAAGACGAAGGCGCACAAGGCGAAGCATGTGCGCTATTTTTTCTTCCATCTCTGCACGTGGCACACCGAGATTTTCGAGAACAAAAGCCATTTCTTCATCAACATACGGCATACAAAACTGGGCATCGGGATCTTGAAACACATAGCCTACACGATTTGGAATGTGCAGTTTACTCGCTTTCATCGGCACATCGATCGAGCGCGGAATAATGCCCGCCATCACTTGCAAAAGCGTGGATTTTCCGCATCCCGATGGGCCTAAAAGCAACACTTTTTCTCCTTTTTTAATCGAAAGCGATACATCGGTAAATAACCGCTTTTCTGCCCCCGGGAATTTTAAGCGCAATTGTTCGATATGGATCAATGATGTCACCTTCTATTTATCAAGCGAGTCGTAATCTTCTTTTGTCGTCGGACGCAACAATTGCGTCACACCTGTCGCTTCGAGCGCTTTCACAAGCGAATAAGCAAATACGCCAGCAATGATGATCGCTCCAATGAAACGCGCACCGATAAATAACGTTAAATTCCACCATGCTAATTGGTCGATATATCCTTTGTAAAAATCAAGCACTAATGAAGCGATCGTTGAACCAACCGCTGCAAGCGACACAACCGCCACATCAAAACGTTTATAGCGGAAAGCAGCGAAAACAAGCTCGGCGAGCAACCCTTGCACAAAGCCGTAAAATAGCACCTCAAGCCCCCATTCAGAACCAGCTAAAAACTCTCCTGATGCCGCAGCCACTTCCGCAAGTAGCGCCACTCCTGGTTTACGAATTAATAAATAGGCAACAGTTGCCGCAATGAACCACATGCCATAAATGAGTTGATCAAGATGAAGTCCAAGCGGTTTTACCGCATAGTAAAGCGGTCCCCACACTTTATACACAATCCCAAACACAATCGCCACCACAACGGTCGTTAATACGTCTGTTAATTTAAGCCCTTTCGTTTGCATAAACATCCTCCTCTTCAATTGGCCAACGTTCTAATTTGTACGCCATGTCCCAAAATAAATATTCATATTGACTGCTGATCACAAAGTGTTGCTTCATCCGCTCTAACTCTTTTTCGCTAGCTGTTTTTGCGATGTCGTTTAAACGCGCAATTTGTTGTTCGACAAGCTGTTTGAACCAGTCAGAGCCGTACGCTTCAATCCATTGTGCATAAATTGGATGATTCGGCTTACAATGTTTTAACCGCTCACCAATTTCGTAATACAACCAATAGCACGGTAAAATGGCAGCTAATACATCGCCAAAACGTCCTGCAAACGACGCGCGATACATGTGGGACGTGTACGCATACGCAGTTGGAGCAGGAACAAACGACGCCTTTTCTTCTTCTGTAATGCCGAGCTCTTTCATAAACGTTTCATGTAAACGAAGCTCAGCTTCATACGTACTTTGCGCATGATGCGCCATGCTTGCGGTCGTTTGTAAATCATCAGCCATCGCCCCGCCAAGCGCTTGCACTTTTGCAAAGTGTGTCAAATAATATGAATCTTGTAATACATAATAACGAAAACAACGTAAATCAAGTGTTCCTTCCCCGAGCTCCTTCACGAACGGATGATGAAAGCTCGCTTCCCAAATCGGATCGACAGCTTTGCGCAACTGCTCTGAAAACAACATAACCTCTCCCCCTTAAGAAAAATAAAAAACCACTTTCTTTGCGCAAAGAAAGTGGTTGTAAACGATGGAAATTAATAAAAGACACACTTCGCACCGTTTCCACTTCCCTACGCTGGTATGATCCAGATCAGGTTCTAAGGGTCTCAAAGGCACACTTTGATCTCAGCCTATCTAAAGGCCCCCCTAGTGGAATCATTTGCATCATTCACTTTGTCACTAATATTAGCATATTTCATGGAATTGTCAAATATTTTTCTCCACCATTTGCGCGCATCGTGTTCTTCCTGTATGCTAAAGTAGCGAATATATAGTCAGGAGTGGGATGTATGGCAAATGTATTTTTAAAACGAAAAAGAAAAAAACGGCTCGAGCTTGGACATCCGTGGGTGTTTCAAAGCGAAGTCGATTATATTGAAGGAGATTTTGAACCGGGGGATTTCGTCAACGTATATAACCATCAACGTCACTTTTTAGCGAAAGGATATATTAATCCAAAATCACAAATGATCGTGCGCGTGTTAACGCAAAATCCAAACGACGAATTAAACGCGCAATTTTTTATGAACCGTATTCGTCAAGCATGGGCGTATCGCGAACGGATGATTCCGGGCGTTCGTTCATGTCGCGCCGTTTATGGAGAAGCTGATTTTTTACCTGGGCTCATCGTTGATAAGTACGAAGATGTGCTCGTTGTGCAAATTTTATCGCTCGGCATGGAAAAAAGAAAAGAATGGATTTTACAAGCGCTTCTTGACGTTTTTCAACCGAAAGCGATTTATTTGCGCAACGACGTTCACGTGCGCGAATTAGAAGGATTAAAACAAGAAAAAGGATTTTGGTACGGCACGTGCGATACGAACGTACAAATTGAAGAAAACGGCGTGAAATACATTGTCGATATCGAAAACGGACAAAAAACAGGATTTTTCTTCGATCAACGTCAAAATCGTGCTGCCATCAAACCGCTGATTACAAGCGAATCAACCGTGCTCGATTGTTTTACGCATACAGGTTCATTTATGTTAAACGCCTGCTTATACGGAGCAAAACATGTGACCGCTGTCGATATTTCTGAACATGCGATTGAAACAGCAAAGCGAAACGCAGAGTTAAACGGATTTACAAATGTGGATTTCGTCGTTGCGAACGCGTTTGACTACTTACGCGAATGCGTACAACAGGGGAAAAAATGGGATGTCGTCATTATTGACCCACCAGCGTTTGCAAAATCCGCTCATGCGGTGCCAAAGGCGCTTGCCGGCTACAAAGATATTAATTTAAACGGCTTAAAGTTAGTGAAAGACGGCGGCTTTTTCGTGACGGCAAGTTGTTCGTATCATGTGCATCCAGATATGTTTCAAGCGATGGTTACAGAAGCAGCGTTTGATGCGAAGAAAATTTTACGTCAAATTCATTGGAGCGGTGCAGGATACGACCATCCAAAACTACTTGCCGCCGATGAAGGCAATTATTTGAAATTTGCCATTTACGAAGTACATTCACGTAAGTAACAGGTTGGCTCATGCCAACCTGTTTAAAAATGGACAAAATGATTGTGCACACATGACACAAAAACAGGGTATACTATAATTGAAAACGCTTTCTAAAGAGGTGATGACAATGGCATTAAAAACAATTTGTCCAAAATGCTTCGGAAAAAAGAAAATGAAAATTTGTTTATCGCTTTATAAAACATGCTCACTATGCAACGGGACAGGGAAAATTCAACAAACACCAACGAAACGAATTAGTTAAAAAGCACTTCGCACAAATCGTTCATGCGAAGTGCTTTTCGTTTATGCGACCGCTTTTCGTTGTTTTTTTTTCGCTTGCGCCCGCAAAATTTTTGCGGATAAATAAATACCCGTCCCTGTTAAAATAATAATTGAAATGGCAGCGGCATCGATGATAAGGCGGTTCCAAAGACCAAGTTTGCCAACATGAATAGCACGCACAAATGAGGCAAATTTATTGACTTCTTTTTTCACAACTGTACCGTCTGGCGCAATCGTCACTAACGTCCCGTCTTTATCGTTCAACCGTACCATATACATCCCATGATTCATCACGACACCAACTTCATCCATGGAAAACGCACCGGATTCACTCGCTTTTTTTACTGCATCGATCATATTTAACTGCGCATGTCCACCTCCATCACCATGCGCATGTTCATGGCTACCATGCGAATGTCCACCCATGCCCATTAACCAACGCTCAGTCAACAACAATCCTGTCACCGCTTCCAAAAGTAAAAAAACCGAACAAATGAGTCCAATCCATAAATGCAAATTGCGCGTTTTTTTCATCTGTCTTCCTCCAACTTCACTTATGTTTTACACATGTAAATGTAAAATACGAATTTGCGAGAAGTTTGAAAAGTACGTGAAAAAAATGTGAAAATCCCCTTTTCCATGTCGGAAAAGGGGATTTTCATTATTTCACCAAATATACACGCGCTTCATACGGACGCAATGTAAAGCGTGTCGCATGTTTATGCGGTTTTACATCGTAGTTTGCTAACACCAATTGCTCGCTATTTAATTTCAATGAATCGTAACGATACATTGTTTTTCGGTCTGTTAAGTTCACGATGACGATCGCTTTTTCATCACCTAACGTGCGCGTATATGCGTAAATTGCTTTATGGTTTTCTAATATTAAATCGTATGTTCCGTAAACAAATACGTCATGTTGTTTACGGAGTTGAATCATGCGTTTGTAAAAGTTTAACACAGAGTTCGGGTCGTGCAACTGTTTTTTGACATTAATTTGTTTATAATTTTCATTCACACCAATCCAAGGTGTTCCTGTTGTAAATCCGGCGTTTTCATCATCAGACCATTGCATCGGCGTGCGTGAATTGTCACGACCGTTTTTCCAAATCCATTGCATCACTTCTTCATGAGAACGCCCTTTAGCACGTTCAATACGATAATAATTTTTGATGGCGACATCATCATATTCATCAATCGTTTCAAATCGGACGTTCGTCATGCCAATTTCTTGCCCTTGATAAATAAACGGCGTTCCTTGCATAAGGAAATATAATGCCCCTAATGCTTTGGCACTTTCAACAAGATATTGTTCGTCATTTCCCCACGTCGACACCGAACGCGGTTGGTCATGGTTTTCAAGGAATAGTGCGTTCCAGCCAACACCTTCTAATCCTTTTTGCCATTTCGTTAATACACGTTTTAATTTCCGAACATCGACACCGCCATCTGTTCCTTTTTGCCAAAGTCCAAGATGCTCAAACTGAAAAATCATATTAAAAATGCCGTTTTCTTCACCGACCCAATCTTCTGCCTCCTCGACCGTTACTCCGTTCGCTTCTCCAACTGTCATAATGTCATAACGCGCAAACGTTTGCATTTTCAACTCACGAAGATAGTCCATAATCCCTTCTTGATTCATATGTCCGTCAAATGAAGGGACATAGTCAAGCCCTTTTGGATTCGGTAAATCAGGGAGACCTTCTTTTTTCTTAATGTGTGAAATCGCATCAACACGAAACCCATCAATGCCTTTATCGAGCCACCAATTAATCATGTCATATAACGCACGACGAACATCTTCATTTTCCCAATTTAAATCCGGTTGCTTCGTTGCAAACACATGCAAATAATATTGATCCGTCGCCTCGTCATATTCCCAAGCAGAACCGCCAAAAATGCTTTCCCAATTGTTCGGTTCTTTGCCGTTTTTTCCATCGCGCCAAATGTACCAATCACGTTTAGGATTATCCCGTGATGAGCGCGATTCAATAAACCAAGGATGTTCATCACTCGTATGGTTAATGACGAGATCTAAAATAACTTTCATGTCACGCTTATGAATTTCTTCAAGCAATTGATCGAAATCTTCCATCGTCCCGAACTGCTCCATAATGTCTTGATAATCACTAATATCATAGCCATTGTCAGCATTCGGTGATTTATAAATCGGACAAATCCATATGACATCGATTCCAAGGTCTTTTAAATAGTCAAGCTTTTGGATAATCCCCTGTAAATCACCGATGCCGTCCCCGTTTGAATCCATAAAGCTTCTTGGATATATTTGATATGCAATCGCTTCTTTCCACCAAGCTCTTTTCACGCCAAATCCTCCTCAATCCATTCAGCATAAATCGCTTTCAATATTGTTTACTCTTTCATGTTAATATACAAACAGCTTTGTTGAAAGAGGAAGTTGCACTTTTTCATAAAAAATTTCGTTTTTATTGTGCAAACGGTTTAACTGCGAACAAAAATAAGCAACGATTCATCATCGTTGCCTATTTTATACTTATATTTTTATTCCATTTCATTCACTTTATTCGTTCGATTGGAAATCGTAATGCGACCAATAAACATTGCAAAAATAAAGCCGATGCCAACGAAAATCAGTCCATACAAAAATACATCGCTTAACGCATCAACAAGCGTTTGTTTTAATACAGGCACAAACATTTGTTGCATTTGTTCAGGAATTTTTTTCAACGTATCCGGATTTAAAATGACGGAATATACGCTTTGCGGGTTCGATTCAACAAGTTGCTTAAATGAATCTGTCATCGCTTGCGCTTGCGCTGGCAATTGTTCTAACAACGGAAGAAACTTCGCTTCTAATAAATCTTTCGAACGATGATTCATAATCGCCCCTAACAACGTCGCCCCAAATGTTCCTCCAATTTGCCGGAAAAACTGGCTCGATGATGTTACAATGCCGAGCTGCGACTTCGGAAATACTTCTTGCAACGCGAGCGTAATAACTGGGTTGACGAATCCTAGCCCAAAACCGAGCGTCGCCATAAATGACATCGCTGTCCATTTATTCGTATCGACATCCATCGTTGACAATAAGAAAAAGCCAAGCGCCACAAGCACCATCCCAACAATCACTTGCGGGCGAACACCAATTTTTTGTACAAGTCGTCCACCGATCATACTTGCGATAATAAGCGCAAACATCATCGGAAACATCATCGTTCCTGATTCTGATGGGCTCATGCCAATAATGCCTTGCATAAAGAGCGGTACAAACATAATCGCTCCAAACATGCCGACAGACATAAAAAACCCGACGCTATTAAGCACAACAAACGTTTTATTTTTTAATAAATGAATCGGCATAATCGGCTCTTCTGCTTTTCGCTCTACAAATACAAATAAACTAAAGAAAACGACCGAGCTAGCTAGTAAAGAAATAATTTGCCACGATAGCCAATCGTATTTATCGCCACCGAACGTTAAGGCAAGCAACAACGAAACAACGGCTACAACCATCGTAAACATGCCTGCCAAATCAAGCTTTACTCGTTCAGCGACGCGATGATTATGCAAACCGAGCGAAATGAGAACAATGGCTAATATACCAACAGGAAGATTAATGTAAAATACCCAACGCCAATTTAACGAATCCACAATCCATCCACCAACTTGCGGACCGAGAATAGACGCTAATCCAAATACGCCACCAAATACACCTTGCCATTTCGCCCGCTCTGCTCCCGTAAATAAATCACCAATGACGATCATCGCCATCGGCATCATAATACCTCCACCAATGCCTTGAATGGCTCGGAAAATAATAAGCTGATTCATTGTGTCCGCCATGCCACATAGCGCTGAGCCGATAATAAAAATTGCTAACCCTGTAACATAAATCGACTTTCGTCCAAATAAATCAGCGAGTTTCCCTGCAATCGGAACGATCGTTGTCGATGTGAGCATATATGCTGTTGTCAGCCAAGCCATCATACTCAACCCACCAAGTTCGCCAACAATGCGTGGCAACGCTGTCCCAACAATCGTGCCATCTAACGCCCCAAACAACATCGCAACAAGAAGCCCCGTAATTAAAATACCTCGTTTTTGTTGTATATTCGCAATACTTGTTTGTATCGCTGCTTGTTCTTTCATACGTCTCACTTCTCCTCTTTTTCGTTTATCGCAGCAATTTTTTCGATAATATAGACGAACTGTTCAAGCTCATCAAATTGTAATTGGCTTAAATAACGCTCAATAATTTTTCTTCGCTCCGCTCGTGCATGCTGAAGCATTTCTTTCCCCTTTTCAGACAATTGCACATACACGACACGCCGGTCCTCTTCATCTCGATCACGCAATACAAACCCACTTTTATATAAGCGATCGATCATCGTAGTAATGGCGCTCGGTTTAACAAACATTTCGTCCGCCAATTCACTTACTGTACATTTCCCACGCTTCGACAACAAGTTTAAAATAAAAAACTGCGGTTTCGTTAAGCCGATTTCCTTCTTAGCTAAGTCAGCTGCCAATTTGCGAAGGGCTAACGAAAACGCATGCTCTAATCGCTCAACAAGCGCGGTGAACTGCGTCTGCTCCATACACACCCCACCTTTTTAACGATATAAATATTTAACATAGTTAAATATAAATGAAAGAAAATATAAAGTCAATCAATGATTCCTGACGTATCAAATGATGCACTCGCTCATACATTGTCATAAGGAGGGAGCGCGATGAAACGAGATGAACAAAAAGCATTAGAAAAAGCAATTGCGGAAATTACGGAAATTGCTGAAGGGTTTGGGCTTGATTTTTATGAAATGCGCTATGAAATTTGCCCAGCTGATATTATTTACACGTTCGGAGCGTACGGCATGCCGACACGCTTTTCGCATTGGAGTTTTGGGAAACAATTTCATAAAATGAAACTTCATTATGATCTCGGATTAAGTAAAATTTACGAGCTTGTCATTAACTCCGATCCGTGCTATGCCTTTTTATTAAACACAAACACCCTTATTCAAAATAAATTAATTGTCGCACACGTCCTTGCCCATAGCGACTTTTTTAAAAACAACGTTCGCTTTAGCAACACAAAACGAGACATGGTCGAAAGCATGGCGGCAACAGCCGAACGAATTAAACATTACGAACATGAATATGGGAAACAAGAAGTTGAAAAATTTTTAGATGCTGTTTTAGCTATTCAAGAACATATTGATCCTTCACTTCTTCGTCCAAAGCTAGCGTGGACGTTAGCGGATACAGAAGTATACGAAGAAGATGATGAAGCACCGAAACCGTCCCCATATGACGATTTATGGTCGCTTGATGAAAAAAGGAAAACACCATCGAATCGAAAAAAAAGAAGAAAATTTCCTCCTCAACCAGAAAAAGATTTGTTGCTTTTTATTGAGGAATATAGCCGCGAGCTTGATGAATGGCAACGCGACATTTTAACGATGATGCGTGAAGAGATGCTTTATTTTTGGCCTCAACTTGAAACGAAAATTATGAATGAGGGCTGGGCAACGTATTGGCATCAACGCATTTTACGCGAAATGGATTTAACGAGTGATGAAGCGATCGAATTTGCCAAATTAAATGCAGGTGTTGTCCAACCTTCTCGCACCAGCATTAATCCATATTACTTAGGATTAAAAATTTTTGAAGATATTGAAAAACGGTGGGACAATCCGACGGAAGAAATGAAAAAGCTCGGAGTCAAACCAGGTTCAGGGCGTGCAAAAATATTTGAAGTACGTGAATTGGAATCCGATATTTCCTTTTTGCGCAACTATTTAACGAAAGAACTCGTTATGCGTGAAGATATGTATTTATTCCAAAAACAAGGAAAAGACTATAAAATTGTTGATAAACATTGGGAACATGTGCGCGATCAGCTTGTGAACATGCGCGTCAACGGTGGCTTTCCATACATTACAGTCAATGACGGGGACTATATGCGCAATGGGGAGCTATATTTAAAACATTCGTACGAAGGCATTGAACTAGACGTCAAATATTTAGAAAAAGTGCTTCCGTACATTTATCAACTTTGGGGCCGAGCGGTTCATATGGAAACGATCATTGAAAACAAACCGACGCTATTCACATACGACGGAAGAAACGTACAAAGAAAATATATATAAGCTACTGAGCACATCAGTAGCTTTTTTATTGAAACTTTTTTCTGTTTTTTCCGTACATACATATAAATAACAAGAAAGGTGGGTTTATATGGGTAAGCGCTCTATTACAGGCATCGTCATCGGGGCGATTGCTGGCATTTTTCTTCTTGTTGCTGCACTAACATCATGGTACACCGTCGATGAGTCAGAACAAGCCATTATTTTAACATTTGGAAAAATCGACGAAGAAGTGACGACACCTGGACTACATTTTAAACTTCCTTGGCCGATTCAAACGGTCGAAACGTTGTCGCGAGAAACGTTTAGTTTACAGTTTGGCTACAAAGAAGAAAACGGAAAAGTTGTCGCTACAAACCAAGGCGATACAAAAATGATTACAGGCGATGAAAATATTGTTCTTGCCGATATGGTTGTTCAATGGAAAATTACTGATCCTGCAAAATTTCTTTATCGCTCATACGAACCGGAACAAATTTTATATAATGCGACGTCTGCTTCTTTGCGTAGCGTCATCGGCAGTTCAAAAATTGATGACGCGTTAACGTCAGGTAAAGCAAAAATTGAAGCGGATGTGCGCGAATCGCTCACCGCATTAATGAAAAAATATGATATCGGTATTTCCATTTTAGCTGTGAAATTACAGGACGTTGACTTACCGAACGACGAAGTGCGCAAAGCATTTACAAATGTCACAGATGCGCGCGAAACAATGAACACAAAAATTAACGAAGCGAATAAATATCGCAACAAACGAACGAAAGAAGCCGAAGGGGAAAAAGACGCTCTCATTTCCCAAGCGGAAGCTGACAAAGTAGCACGCATTGAAAAAGCGTATGGAGATGTCGCTAAATTTAATGCCTTATACGAAGAATATAAAAACGCAAAAGACATTACAAAACAGCGGTTAATGATTGAAACGCTTGAACAAGTCTTACCGTACACGCGCATTTACATTATGAATGACGATGGCAATACGTTAAAATATTTACCAATCCAACCGATCGAAAAACAAACGACAGAGAAAAAGAAAGAGCAAGGGAGTGGTAACGAATGACAAACTTCCAAGATGATCAAAACGTCATTCACTTTAAAGATAAACTACCAACAAAATGGTTTCGTTTCATCATCGGAGGAGGCATTGGACTTGTTTTACTCGTTATCGCTTTAACAAACGTCTACATTGTTCATGAAAATGAATATAAAGTCGTACGCCAATTTGGTGAAATTGTTCGCATTGATCAAACGCCAGGATTACGCTTTAAAATTCCTTTTATTCAAAGCGTAACATCGTTGCCAAAAGCCCAAATTTTTTATGACGTCGCCGAAGCAGAAATTAATACAAAAGATAAAAAGCGTATTCTCGTCAATCATTATGCCATTTGGGAAATTACAAATCCAAAAGAGATGATTCAAAACGCGCGTACGTTAGAAAATGCAGAATCGAAAATGGATGAATTTATTTTCTCCATTGTCCGCACCGAGCTTGGACGGTTAAATTACGATGAAATTATTAACGACGAAAAATCATCACGCGGTAGTTTAAATGACGAAGTAACAGCGAAAGTAAACGACTTACTACAAAAAGACAGCTACGGCATTCGCGTTGTAGATGTGCGCTTAAAACGTATTGACTTACCGGAAGAAAACGAACAGTCTGTTTACAAACGTATGATTTCCGAGCGCGAATCAAAAGCACAAGAATATTTATCAATGGGGGATGCCCAAAAACAACGTATTATCGCGCAAACAGACCGCGAAGTGAAAGAAATGCTCGCTAAAGCGCAAGCAGATGCGGAGCGCATTCGCGCAGCAGGTGAACAAGAAGCAGCACGCATTTATAACGAAACATTCGCAAAAGATCCTGAATTTTACTCATTTTACCGTACGCTCGAATCGTATAAGACAACGATCGGCGAAGATACGGTTGTCATTTTACCAGCCAACTCACCGTATGCGAAATGGCTATTGGGACAAACGCGCTGAGCTTTCAGCGCGTTTCATGTGTAAGTAACCATTTTTTTCTTTCGATTCCCCATGCATATCCACCAAGTCCCCCACCCGTACGAACGACGCGATGGCAAGGAACAACGATCGTTATGGGATTGTTGCCGACAGCGTTGCCAACCGCTCGTACCGCTTTCGGTTGCCCAATTTGTTTGGCAATATCGGCATATGAAACCGTTTGTCCATAAGGAATCGTTTGTAATGCTTCCCATACACGCAGTTGAAACGGAGTGCCCACGAGCTTTAAGGGCATCGAAAACGACGTCCGTTTCTTTTGGAAGTATTGTTCAAGTTCTTCTAGCGATTGCATGAGAGGCTCCGCCACTTTTTCGTTCTGATCTTCACCTCGTTCAACGACATCAATCCGCTCGATTCCTTCATTCGTTCCAACGATTTGTAACCAACCGATCGGTGATTCATAATACACAACGTGTTTCTCCATGTCCAACTCTCCTCTGCCAAATCGCACAACATTTACAGCGAGAAAAATGACCGTTTTTTCATAAACTACATATAGCTCCTCACGATAAGGAGGGTTTGCGGTGCATACAGCCGATTACGACAAAGCGCTTTACTATACGTACCGATCGGAATGGGATCATTTACTCATTCTTATGGTACGCACAAAAGACGATTTACTTTCAAAAAAAATTGAACAGTTTCTTCATGCATACAACTTCGAAAAAGATTATACCGTCGTCCAAAAGCGATTAAATGCATTGTTGCGTTACATCGACCACGCGTTGGATGTGTACGAACAAGAGCCAACACTTACGATGCAATATGATTATTAGAGCGAAAGGAACGTTCTCCTTTCGCTTTTTATACGACCGGATACGTTTGAATAAGCGGATGTAATACGATTTCATCGACCAACATATGTTTCGGTGCGCTTGCCATATAGACAACGGCTTCGGCGACGTCTTCTGCCTTTAACCATTCTGCTTTTTCAGGCAATCCTTGCGTCGAGTTAGCAAAGTATGTATCAACCATCCCCGGATTGATCGTACCGACACGAATGCCGTATGGGCGCACTTCTTGAGCCACACTTCCTGAAAATCCTTGAACCGCATATTTCGTCGCTGTATATGCGGAACCGTTTGCGATGGTGTATCGTCCAACGTCGGATGAAACGGTAATAATCGTACCAGAACGTTGCTTTTTCATTTGTGGGAGAACGGCTTTCGTCCCGATAAATACACCTTGTACATTTACTTCAAACAATCGCTTCCATTCTTCGACAGTCGTTTCTTCAACCGATTTAAATACACCAATACCTGCATTATTCACAAGCAAATCAATGCGACCGAATGCAGCTATGGTCGCTTCAACCACTTCATTCATTTGTTGTTCATTTGATACATCTGCTTGAAACGTTTTTACATCTTTTAATTGCTCACCTACACGGTGAATATCCGACGAACTACCGATTAATACGAGCTGCATCCCTTGTTCCGCTAATTTATGTGCAATCGCTAAACCGATGCCACGAGATGCCCCCGTCACAATTGCTACTTGTCCTTGTAACATGCTGAACTCACCCTTTCCACATCATCGCCTTCATATTACTTGTTCTACATTCAAAAAACAACTGATAAGGCATTACACCTTATCAGCTGTTAACGTATATACTCGCTCCATCACCGCTGTTTCTAATTGTTCCAATTGTTGTTTTGCTTCTGCAAGTGTCTGCCCTTTTACACCAAAATAAAATTTCATTTTTGGCTCTGTGCCAGACGGGCGCGCACAAAACCACGAGCCATCTTCTAGCACATATTTTAATACGTTCGATTTCGGCAAATGGATCGTTTCTTTTTTACCTGTATCCACATACACTCGTTCGCTCGCTTTGTAGTCTTCGCGAATAACGACACGTTGCTTTCCGACAACTGTTGGCGGTTCATTTCGGAACGTGGCGAGTAACGCCTCGATTCGCTCCGCTCCTTCTTTTCCTTTTAGTGTGAGCGAGCGTAATCCTTCTTGGTAATACCCGTATTGCTCAAACAATTGCATAAGCGCTTCATATAAAGATAAGCCCTGCTTTTTATAAAACGCGCACACTTCAACAGCTAACACAGCAGCTTGAATCGCGTCTTTATCACGGGCAAAATCACCGATTAAATAGCCGTAGCTTTCTTCGTATCCAAATTGGAATACATATTCTCCTGTTTGTTCATATTGTTTAATTTTTTCACCGATAAATTTAAACCCTGTCAATGTATCCATCGTTTCGATTCCAAACGACTTGGCAATCGCACGCCCAAATTCAGATGTGACGATCGTTTTAAATACAATCCCGTTTGGTGGCAATATCCCTTTTTCTTTTTTTTGTGAAAGAATGTAATGAAGTAGCAATCCACCTGTTTGATTGCCTGTTAAAACGATGTATTCTCCTTGTTCATTTTTTACCGCAATGCCTAAACGATCCGCATCCGGGTCTGTTGCAATTAACACGTCTGCATCGACTTGTTTTCCAAGCTGAATCGCTAATTCAAACGCAGCATGTTCTTCTGGATTTGGTGACTTTACCGTTGAAAAATTCGGGTCCGGTTGTTCTTGTTCCTTTACAACAAACACGTGTTCATAGCCGAATTCCTTTAATCCACGTTGAACGAGTTTATTTGCTGTGCCATGAAGCGGTGTAAATACGACTTTGACATCAACTTCGTGAGAGAGTTCTGGGTGTAGCGAAATCGTTTTTAATTTTTGTATGTATGCATCGTCAATCTCGGCACCGATGATTTGAATCAACCCTTTTTCTTTTAATACATCTTCTTGTTCAACCGCAAGCTCCCATTCATTTTCAATTGCATTGACATGTTCTATAACAACATCAGCAATATGTGGCGGTAACTGTGCACCATCTTCTCCGTATACTTTATAACCGTTATACTCCGGTGGATTGTGGCTTGCGGTAATGACAATGCCCGAAAAAGCATGTAAATGACGGACGGCAAATGAAAGCTCCGGTGTCGGGCGAAGCTCATCGAATACGTACGTCTGAATACCATGGGTGGCAAGCGTTTTGGCTGCTTCCATCGCAAACTGTTGCGACTTGTGACGCGAGTCGTACGCGATCACAACTCCTCTTCTTTTCGCCTCCTCCCCAAACGACGCGATGTATCGTGCTAATCCTGCCGATGCTTTTCGCACCGTATATATGTTCATGCGGTTCGTTCCCGGCCCGATTTCGCCGCGCATGCCTCCTGTACCGAACTCTAACGTTTTGTAAAAGCAGTCTTCTAGCAATTTTTCATCTTGCTCTAGTTGCTCTAAATGTGCACGCAGTTCTTCATCTAACTGCGCTTCTTTCCAACGTTCGTATACTGTTTTCCAAGTCACGTTTATCCCTCCATATCCGTTGCTCATTGTAACTTATTCTCGCTTTTTTATACAAATTCCTTTTTTAATAAGAAAAGCGCAAAGCGCTCGCCTATCGGCGAAGAGCGCACAAGCCCCACCGAGGAGGCTGTCGCCGCCGCAGTGTGGGGCGGAGCGACTCGAGCCGATGGCGCTTGAAGCTAGACAGCTCCCTGAATCCGAAATTTTATCCTTTAATTAATTATAAAAAGGAGCTCCTTCAAAAGAAGCCCCTTTTTTGTTTAATGATATGAAGGTTCGGAAATCTCAGATAACGCTTGTTCTGCCGCCTCATCATATGCTTGGTTTGTTGCGATATCACCAAGTGCAACAATACCACAAAGCTCATTATTTTGTACGATCGGCAAACGACGAATTTGATTTTTCGCCATCACTTTCGCTGCTTCATTCACGCTCATGTTTGGCGTACCTGTGACAACATCGCTTGTCATCACTTGTGAAACAGGTGTCGAAGGGGTTAACCCTTGTGCTGTTGTACGAAGAGTGATGTCACGGTCAGTAATCATTCCTTTTACTTTTCCGTTTTCAACAACAGGAATGGCACCGATGTTATGTTCGTTCATTAACTGTGCTGCCTCTTGAACGGACTGATCTGGTGTGACCGTTGCCACTTGGCGCGTCATAATCGATTCAACTGTATGATTCAATATCATCCTCCCCTTTCGCTTTTTATTGTGTGCGTTCATGCGTTCATTATGTAAGTAAAATATCGTCGCAATTTACATTATTTCTTTTGATGTACTATAATGAACAAAGAGTAAAAAATAAGAAGGTGGAATCATGGCGCAGAAAGAAAATCATTTATTAACTGCGTGGATCGTTGCGCTAATCGCTACACTTGGCAGCCTTTATTTTTCCGAAATAATGAAGTTTATTCCATGTGAACTTTGCTGGTATCAGCGCATTTTTATGTATCCGCAAGTATTTTTACTTGGCATGGCTTTTGTGCGCAAAGATTTTAAAATCGCCCGTTACACACTAATGTTATCTATTATCGGTGGCACGATTTCTTCTTATCATTATCTCATTCAAAAAATAACATTTTTCCGTGATACAGCTCCATCGTGCGGCATTGTACCATGTACAGGACAGTACATCAACTGGTTCGGATTTATTACCATTCCGTTTTTAGCACTTATTGCTTTTATTTTCATTAGCATCATAAGCTATCGTCTTATAAAAATGGAGAAAGAAGGGAAAGACGAATGAAAAAATTGCTTATTTTCGGTGGGATCATTATCATTTTATTCGGGGCGCTCGCTTGGATTACGTCTTATACGCAAAAACAAAAAGCAGAAGGAAATCCATTCGGAAAAGAAGAGTTGCACCCAGCGACGATCGATCTTCTCGATGACCCGAACTATCAAAACATTATTTTACCTAACGAATTAAGAGAAGCATTAAACAAGAAAGAAACGATAACCGTTTACTTTTACAGTTCCACATGTGAATTTTGTAAAAAAACGACACCAATCGTTGCTCCACTCGCGCAGAAGATGGGCATTGACTTAAAACAATTTAACCTGCTTGAATTTGAAGAAGGTTGGGATGAGTATCATATCGAGGCAACACCGACCATTGTTCACTTTAAAAATGGACAAGAAGTCGCGCGTATTGAAGGATATTACGAGGAAGACGTATTTCGAAAATGGTTTGAACAAATGGAATAAAAAGCCTTCATCACGAAGGCTTTTTTACATCACCCAAGCATGAATAGGCTTCATATACATGCTTACATACTCATCTCTTTGATGCAAAAAATGTTCAAGAGTGAGTGGAAAACTAATACCATGCTGTTCTAGCTGCTCAATATTTCGCTGAAATAGCTGTTCATAATGAGCGGAACGATGATGGAACGAAACAAACTCAATGATGGCTTGTAGTGATTGCAATGCAGAAATAATCGTAAATGCCTCTTTCAACGTTCCGTCATATGTGGACGCTTCAAATTGTAATACACCGAGCGATTGAAACGTTTCAATTTCATCGTCTGTAAAATATTTTGGAAAAATACATGTATAAAACTGTTCAATAAGCGAATGAATATATTGCTTTTGTTCTTCCGTAGCAACGTAAACGGTTTTCAATTGCCTCACCTTTTTTCCATTTCATTTCCTAATGTATAACGAAATTGTAACATATCAACGCACTTTATGGTGTTGGTAATTTATTGTACAGAAAGAGTGAGACGAATGAATGTGCAAAAGAAAGGAAATTGGCTTCTGTTTGAAGCGCCAAAATCATGGAGCGGTTTATCGCTCGAACAAGCATTCCAAACGAAATGGTTCGTTCCTAAAAAAATGTTACACGAATGGCGAATGACAAAAGGTGTAGCCATCAACGACAACATCGTTCCTTTTCATACAATCATTTCACCGAACGATCGCATTCGTGTTCGTATAAAAGAAGAACAAATCGAACCAACTCCGACATACGCACCGCTTCATATTGTATTTGAAGACGATCATGTGCTTGTCGTTAACAAACGAGCGCATATAGATGTCCATCCAACTCAGCCGAATCAAACAAATACATTAGCAAACGCTGTAGCCTTCCACTTTCAATGTGAAGGCATTTATAGTAAAGTTCGTCATATTCATCGGCTCGATCGCGATACAAGCGGCGTTATTTTATTCGCCAAGCATGCACTGGCTGGGGCTATTCTGGATCAATATTTAGCGAAACGAACGATTCGTCGCACATATATTGCACTTGTTCACGGATATGTCAAACAAAAAAAAGGAACGATCGAAGCACCGATTGGCCGTGATCGCCATCATCCAACAAGACGCCGCGTATCAAAAACAGGAGATACAGCTATCACGCACTATGAACGTCTCCAATATGACAAACAAAAGCACGTATCACTTGTTCGTCTCACGCTTGATACAGGGCGAACGCACCAAATTCGTGTCCACATGAGCTATATTGGCCATCCATTAGTTGGTGATACGTTATATGGAGGAAAACCGTGGATTGATCGGCAAGCGTTACATGCGTTCTCTTTATCGTTCCTACATCCGTTTACTGGGGAGCGTATCACTTGTTCCGCTTTGCCTGATGAAACCATTTTCGGTCACATAAAAAGAGGCACGTTATTATAACGCTGCCTCTTCATTCACGTCAGTTGCCACATCTACGTTATGTGGAAGACGTGTTACTTCAATTTTTTTCACATGATGACCGTCCAATTGCAAGACTTTAAAAACGTAGCCACCAAATTCAATTTGCTCTCCAGGGCGAATGTTATAGCGCTCTGTTAACATCCATCCACCAATCGTGTCGACGTCTGTGTCGTCAATTTCTAAGCCGAATAAATCGTTAATTTCACTAATAAGCACTTTTCCATCGACGATCGCACGATTGTCATCGATCATTTGAATAAGCGGGGTTTCATCAGTATCAAATTCGTCTCGAATTTCCCCTACAATTTCTTCCAAAATATCTTCGACGGTCACTAAACCAGATGTACCCCCATATTCATCAACTAAAATGGCCATATGAATACGTTCTTTTTGCATTTGCACAAGCAAATCTTGAATCGGGATCGTTTCAATCACTTGAATAATTGGACGAATATAATCACGCAGCTGTTTGCGTTCGTGACAATTCGCAACGAGATCCGTAAACAACTCTTTTACGTTTACTAATCCAAGAATATGATCTTTATCGCCATCAATGACAGGATAACGTGTATACTTTTCTTCACGAATGGTTTGCAACACGTGATCCATGGAGTCATTCACATCTAATGCAATAATTTCTTTGCGCGGAACCATAATTTCCTTTGCGACACGATCGTCAAAGCGGAAAATGTTATTGACGTATTTATATTCCGTGTGGTTAATTTCCCCGCTCTTATAACTCGCTGATAAAAGCAGGCGCAATTCCTCTTCGGAATGTGCTAATTCTTTTTCATTCGACAATTGAAAACCAAATAAACGGACGACTAAACGCGCAGACCCATTTAACAACCAAATGAACGGATACATGACGCGATAAAATAACATGAGCGGACGAGCTGTCCACAATGTAATCGCCTCTGCCTTTTGAATAGCGATCGTCTTCGGTGCTAATTCACCAACAACGACATGAATGAACGTAATCGTTGCAAATGCAACAATAAATGATGCACCATGTGCAAATGATGAAGATACGTTCCACTGATCAAAAAGTGGGCGAAGTGCTCGTTCTACCGTCGGTTCCCCAAGCCAACCGAGCCCGAGTGATGTCATTGTAATTCCTAATTGATTTGCAGATAAATACTCATCTAAATGGGTGATGACATGTTTGGCTGCTACTGCTTTTTTGTTTCCTTCCTCCATGAGTTGATCGATGCGCGATGGGCGCACTTTTACAATCGCAAATTCTGAAGCGACAAAAAAACCGGTCAAGGCAATAAGAAAAACAATCATCCATAAACTAAATATGTCCAACGAACGTCCGCACGCATGAATGCGTGCGGATGTCACCTCCTATTGATTAATCTTCATCGTTTCCTTGTGCAAAAATAAGCACATACTTAATTAATTCTAACACCGAAATAAGCGCTGCAGCAACATATGTTAACGCTGCGGCGTTTAATACTTTATTTACCCCACGCTCTTCTTCGTTGCGAATAATGCCTTCCGCAATCATAAAGTCTTTGGCGCGTGAGCTTGCATTAAACTCAACTGGCAATGTAATAACTTGGAATGCAACGGCAAACGAGAATAAAATGATCCCTAATCCAATCAATGAAAACTGTTGCATTAAAAAGCCACCAAGAAGAAGGAACGGCGCAATGCCAGATGTAAAATTCACAAGCGGAAACATACGATGACGTAAAACGAGCGCACCATACGCTTGTTGATGTTGCACCGCATGGCCAACTTCATGGGCAGCTACAGACACAGCCGCGATTGAACGGCCGTAGTAAACCGGCTCTGATAAACGAACCGCACGTGCAATCGGATCATAATGATCTGTCAACGTACCAGGAACGAGCTCAACTGGCACATCGTATAGTCCGTTGCGATCTAAAATGAGACGCGCCACTTCTGCACCTGTCAAACCAGACGAAGCAGGTACGTCTGACCACTTGCTGAAGTTTCCTTTTACTTTAAATTGCGCCCAAATCGATACCCCGAAGGCGATTAAAATTAAAAAATCCATTGGATGAAAAAACATACAATCATCCCTCCGTTACTTTATATTTTAATGGAAAGTGAATGAAAATGAAAGAGAATGCCTTCACATACATTACATACGACTATTGTGTCCAAAAAGTTTCACAACATCGAAAAAAAACCTCGCAAATCGCGAGGTTAAATCAAATTCCTTTTTAATGCGTATGGTGAACAGCACAACGGTTTGGACCGATTTCAAGTTCTTGTTGTTGCTCTTGTGTAGCATCTTTTACGCCGCGGTTAATAGCAATAATGTCTTCAAAGTTTGGCGGTGTTTCAGAAGATGCCGATTGTGCCACATGTTCCACAAATTCTTCTTCTGTTTTTCCTTGCATAATTTCATTCATTTGACGAATGTTTCCTAACGTATTGCCAATATATCCTTGCTCATTCACTTCTTGATCGAAGTTTGCATAGTGTGCAGGCAGGACAATGACATCATCTGCAATTTGTGCGACTTTGTTATATACTGTGTCGTATAAGTCTTTTGCCCACTCACGTGCTTTTCCGCCTAAGTCTGGTCGCCCGAGACCGCTAACGAAAATCGTATCGCCAGAGAACAACAATTTATTATTTACGAAAAACGATACACTGCCTGGTGTATGGCCTGGTGTTTTAATCGCTAACACTTCTAAGCTTACTTTTTCAAATTCGATGCGATCGTGGTTTTCTAACGGTTCAAATTCAAATACTGCCCCTTCACTCTTCATTAAATAATACGTCGCACCTGTTTGTTTCGCTAATTCATATCCACCAGAAATATGGTCCGCGTGTAAATGCGAATCAACGATATGTGTAATCGCTACGTTTTCTTTTTGCGCCACTTCTTTATACACATCAATAAAGCGAGATGGATCGACGATTAGCGCTTCTTTTCCTGATACGACCATGTAAGAAAGACAACCTTTACCGACACGAATAAATTGATATACTTTTATGTCGTTATCTTGGTAAACAACAACTGGATATAAATATTCGCTCCAAGCTTTCATGCCGCCTTTTAAATAAAACACTTCTAATCCTTTTTCAGCAAGCATGTCAGCGACCATCATCGAAGAACCTTCTTTAGCACAAACGACGACGATTTTTTTGTCTTTCGGTAAACGCTCTAACACAGGCTCCACACCATCAATAAGTTCAAAATAAGGAACGTTTAAATATTCAATATGTTCTCCTTCGATTTTCCAGTCAGCAAAATCAGATTCGTTGCGAACGTCAAATAAGAAAAATGGTTCTTTGTTTACAATCATCTCATTTATTTGCTGTGCTGTTAATGCATGTACTGCCATATACTCTCCACCTCTCCTTTATACCTTATAGGGTATTTTTATAGATAAAAAAATTATTGTTGTAACAATTGCATAATGCGTTGCGGATCAAATCCAATCACCCAACGTCCATTAATTTCAGTTTGTGGCACACCCATTTGTCCAGTTGAGCGAACAACATAATCAATAGCCTCAGGATGTTGATGCAAATTCACTTCTTTAAATGGGATGCCGCGTTCAGCTAAAAAGTTTTTCAATAATGTACAATATGGACATGTTGTTGTCGTATATACTGTAATCATATGATTATTCCTCCTTTATGTCTCGGTATTCCATATACCCCTATACGTATTATAACATAAAGGATGAACTTTTCAACAACTTTTACAAAATATCCAACCAAATTTTTATTGCTGTTGCTACAATAAGCGCAGCTAAAATAAACTGCAATACTTTTGTATTTACTTTTTTTCCGACATTCGCTCCGATCGGAGAAGCAATTAAACTGGCAACAACCATAATAAACGCCGTCCAAAAGTCAAATTGACCTGTTGTAATTTTCCCTACAGTTGCTCCAATGGATGAAATAAACGTAATCGCTAATGATGTAGCGATCGTCATACGCGTTGGAATTTTTAATACAACAAGCATAATTGGTACAAGAATAAATGCCCCTGCGGCACCAACAATACCAGCGCTCACTCCGACAGCGAATGCTAACGCTGTTGCAAGCCATTTATTGAATGTAACTTGATCGAGTGGAATATTATCAATTCCTTTTTTCGGCACAAACATCATCACCGCAGCAATCGTCGCTAACACCGCATAAACGATGTTAATGCCACCTTCGCTCATTAATTTCGAACCATAACCACCAATGAAACTACCGATTAAAATGCTCGTTCCCATATAAATAATTAACGTTTTATTTAAATATCCACCTTTACGGTACGCCCAAACGCCTCCAATCGTCGCAAACAATACTTGAATGGCGCTAATTCCTGATACTTCATGGGCGCTAAACGCGGCGTAACCTAGCAATGGTGGGATGTAAAGCAACATCGGATATTTAATAATCGATCCGCCAATTCCAACCATCCCTGAAATAAACGAACCGATAAATCCAATTAAAAAAATTGTAATAATAAAACCGATGGCCATGCTTATTCACTCCTTATATGAAGCATCGGGACATATGCCCGATGCTTATTACGCTTTCCGAATCCAAAATTTTAGTACGTCTCCTTCTTCGACCATATCGATCATTTCATGACCAGCTGACTTTGCCCATGCAGATAAGTCGTTTTTAGCCCCTTTATCCGTTACATGAATTTCCAAAACTTGACCAGATTGTAATGTGTCCATTCCTTTTTTCGTGCGAACGATTGGCATTGGACATGCAAGACCCTTTGCATCAACGAGAAGATCTGCTTTCATGTTCTTCCTCCTTAAAATGTTAACGTGATGTCAGCATCTTTCGCAAAGTCAAGGAATGTAACAGCTCCACCTACATCAATGCCGTCAACAAAATGTTCTTTTGTTAGCCCCATAACATCCATTGTCATTTGACAAGCGATAAATTTCACACCCATTTCTTGCGCCATGCTTACAAGTTCTGGTATAGATGGCACGTTTGCTTGGGCAAATCCTTGTTGAATTTGTTCTTTTCCTTCTGGAAGTGGCAATTGTTTATACGCTTCTTTATGAATTAAATTTAATCCTTCGAATGTAAAGAAAATGGCTACCTCTGCTTCTGTTGCTGCTGCTGCTGTTGCAATGTTAAATACTTTATATGCGTCAAATAAACCACCATTTGCTGCAATAATAGCTACACGTTTTTTCATTGTTCATTTCCCCCTTTAGTAATTGTTCCTTTCCATTGTGTCATACCTGGAATAACGTTAAATACATGTGTAAATCCTTTTTCAGCGAGTTGCTGTGCAGCCAAATCACTACGATTACCTGTTCGACAAATCACATAAATCGTTTCATCTTTATTTAATTCATTTAATCGCTCTTCTAATTGTCCGAGCGGGATATGATATGCTCCTGGAATATGACCAAACGCATATTCCGCTTCCTCGCGCACATCTAAAATAAATAGTTGTTCGTTGTTTTCTACTTTCTTTTGTAAGTCCTCTAAAGCAATAACGTGAGGATATTTTGTTTCTTCTCTTACTTCTGTAGGATTTGCTTTACGAAGATAATGTTTCAGTACATCACCTTCCTCAATCGTGCCGATATATTGATGCCCTGTGTTTTTCGCCCAACCTTGAATATCCGCAAGTGAACCTTTATCTGTCGCTTGCACTTCAAGCACTTGGCCAGGTTGTAGCTGTTCCATCGCCTTTTTCGTGCGAACAATCGGCATCGGACACGTAAGTCCCTTTGCATCCACGACAAGATCGACGTGAATCGTCATTCCATTCCCCCCTATCGTTCAATTTCACCTGTCCATTCAAGCATACCGCCTGTCATATTTACAACGCGGTATCCGTAACTTTCTAACAGTTGACAAGCCATACCACTTCGATTTCCTGAACGGCAAACAAGAATATGCTCTTCGTTTTTATCAATTTCATTCATCCGCTCAAGCAGTTGACCGAGCGGAATATGACGAGCCCCTGGGATTTTTCCTTGAGCTACTTCCTCATCTTCGCGCACATCAATAATACTTAGCGCACGCCCTTCTTTTAATTGTTGTTCGACTTCTTGTGGAAGTATGTGTTTCATTTCGCTCACCTCTCTATACTCATAAGGGTATTTTTAATCTCAAAAAATAATTTATTACCATTACCTCTATGAGTATATTACAAAACCCCCACCCGTTTGTCAACTGTTTTTTCTCCAAAAAAAAACCTTGCATGACACAAGGATTTAAACGAGTGTTTTCAATTCTTCTTTCCGGAAAAACGTCCTCATTGCCTGTAACACATCCGACTTTTGCTTCAAAATGTAGTAGCGAAATTTTTCATCTTTAATATGTTTATATGCTGACATGAGAGTCGAGTGGCGATTGTACTGATTCACTTCCCCGTATCCGAACATATTTGAAACTTTCATTAACTCTTGCACAAGCTTGACACAGCGGGCGTTATCGGACGTTAAATTATCGCCATCGGAAAAATGGAACGGATAAATATTATATTTTGTCGGCGAGTATTTTGTTTCGATTACTTCAAGTGCCTTTCGATACGCTGATGAACATATCGTCCCGCCACTTTCCCCTTTTGTAAAAAATTCTTCTTCCGTTACAATTTTCGCTTCGGTATGATGCGCGATAAAAACAATATCGACCGTTTCGTATTTCGTCCGTAAAAATCGCGTCATCCAGAAGAAGAAGCTTCTAGCCATATACTTTTCCCATACACCCATCGATCCGCTCGTGTCCATCATTGCGATGACAACCGCTTTCGAATCCGGCTTAATGACTTCATTCCACGTTTTAAATTTTAAATCTTCGGGATAAATTGGATAAAAACTTGGATTACCACTTAATGCATTTCGTTTAAACGCAGCCATCATTGTTTTTTTCTTGTCGATGTTCCCCATCAATCCCGTTCGGCGAATATCGTTAAACTCAATATGTTGAACAACATGGTCGGCGTGTTGCTTTTTCTTTAAATCAGGAAGCTCTAATTGACCAAACAGAGCTTCTTCTAGTTCCATTAAAGATACTTCTGCTTCATAATAATCTTGCCCTGCCAAATCACCTGCTCCTTGCCCTTTTCCGGGTCCTTTTTGACCGTCACCAGAACCGTCTCGCGCAATAACATCACCAACTTGACTGTCCCCATCGCCTTGGCCGACATGTTTATTTTTATCATAGTTGTAACGAATTTTATATTCATCTAACGAACGAATCGGTATTTTAATGACGTCGCGACCGTTGGACATAATGATGCTTTCTTCTGTAATTAAGTCACCGAGATTATTTTTAATCGCCTCTTTCACTTTTTCTTCGTGCCGTTTTTGATCATCGTGGCCTTTTCGATGGAGGGACCAATCTTCCTTTGACACAATGAAGTTTCTACTCATTTTTTCCCCTCCTACATATGAAATAATCATGCACAAATTCTTTTTCCTCGCATACACTATGTTGGCTAATAAAAATCATAAATGAATGGTTGGTTACTTTATCCTATGCGACGACCGAAAAAAATTGACAAATGATTTCGAAAATTGTTCAAATCCCTTTCTGAAGGACAAGCCTGTTTTATACGATGATAAAACAAAGCATGCCAAGTGCGGCATGCTTTATCGGTTTAACAAACTTCCGACATAACGAAGCAACTCATTTGCTGAAGTGGAGTTATAACCATACTCATCAATTAACCGCGCAACAACTTCATTAATTTTCTTGAGTTGTTGTTCATCAGGTGTTTTTGTAGACGTCGTAATTTTGACAATATCTTTTAAGTCTGCAAACAACTTTTTCTGGATCGCTTCACGCAACCGTTCGTGCGAATTGTAATCGAATCGTTGACCTTTGCGGGCATATGCTGAGATACGAATTAAAATTTCTTCACGAAATGCTTTTTTCGCATTCTCCGAAATGCCAATTTGCTCTTCAATCGAACGCATCAGTTTTTCATCTGGATTCATTTCTTCTCCTGTGAGCGGGTCCCGAATTTTCGCTTTGTTACAATACGCTTCTACATTATCTAAATAGTTATCCATTAACGTTTTTGCTGATTCTTCATACGAATAAACGAACGCTTTTTGTACTTCACGTTTTGCAATTTCATCGTATTCTTTTCTTGCAATCGAAATGAAATTTAAATAACGTTCCCGATCTTCTTTTGAAATAGACGGATGATGCTCTAGCCCTTCTTTTAATGCTCGCAATACATCTAATGCATTAATGGACGGCACTTCTTTTCGAATGATACAAGACGAAATACGATTAATAACATAACGTGGATCAATACCACTCATTCCTTCGTCTGGATATTCTTTTTTCAGCTCTTCGACATCCACTTCATTAAATCCTTCGATTAACTCTCCATCATATAAGCGCATTTTTTTCACAAGGTCGATATCACCGCGCTTCGGCTCTTTCAATCGCGTTAAAATGGTAAACATCGCAGCAACTCGTAGCGTATGCGGGGCAATATGCACATCTGCCACATCGCTTTCACGAATCATTTTTTCATAAATGCGCTCTTCTTCTGACACTTTTAAGTTGTACGGAATCGGCATGACAATAATTCGCGAATGAAGCGCCTCGTTCTTTTTATTCGCAATAAATGAACGATACTCTGTTTCATTCGTATGAGCAACAATCAATTCATCAGTGATAGTATGATATCTACTAAAATACGAAAATATGTATCTATTTCACTCATAAACAAAAAAGACTAGCCGTTGT
The DNA here is from genome assembly GCF_022030075.1 of Anoxybacillus sp. LAT27. Classification (NCBI taxonomy): domain Bacteria; kingdom Bacillati; phylum Bacillota; class Bacilli; order Caryophanales; family Anoxybacillaceae; genus Anoxybacillus; species Anoxybacillus sp. LAT27. The sequence goes on along the minus strand of NZ_JAIWYK010000422.1, from coordinate 20,585 downwards.
TGGCCAGTCTTTTCTGTTTCATCAGCAGAACTCTTGCAATTAAAGAATGGATATCCTCGTCTGTCTTTGAAACTTCCCTCTGGGATTGAAATACTTTGATTGCTCCATACTTCCCCTCGATCTCTTTGATTTGTTGGGAAGGTTGAGTGACTGTTTCCATTTCCTTCACCCCTGCACGATGCCGTTTATACATCGTATGCAGGTGAAGAGTCTGATTTTCGTGTAATATTCTTTCCTTAACGTACATACACATACCCCCTGTGCTAGCAGGAGTGGTATGTATTTTAAACAGTACTGTAAATATGTAGTTTAAATTGTGTTTTTAGCATTATTGTTTTACATATGGAGTTTAAACCGTAGTTTGAATCGTTCTGTAAATACTTATTAACCAATTGTGTTGTAAAGGCAACCACTTGCTAAGATTTTTATTTACATATAGTTAATTATATAAATTTATCCAATAACAAACAAGTATTACCATTAGAGAAATTCTTGTAAATTCCGTAAATCATTAGATTGGTTTTTAATATTGATTTTGGCTAGTGTTTAAAACTTAAAATCTATAGTGAGATTATATAGAACATACGTTTGATATATATTGAATTATTGTGTACTATATAAATATCTAATAGCCGGAGGTGTGAAACATGAGTGGCTCCTTTAAGGAATTTATTTATCTAGACAGACATCGTATTGATTCGATTATTGCTCAATTAAATAGTGGAATGGTCGAGTCAATCATAAGTCAAAAGTCGAAAAAAGTTACAGGGAATTCTGAAGTCTCATCTTCAATTACTGAAATTCTTTTAAAATGGAAATTAGGATTAAGTGGCGAACTAGCAAAAAACACCACTGAAAATAAAATTTTCCACGACTATTCATTTGAAGTGGCTAAGAAATCCTTAAAAAATTTAGTAGAATTGGATACTGAAAACGATAAAATTTGTATGAATCAAGTAGAAGTAGGAACTTTTGTTATCGTTAGTGGATATAGTAATATTTTGGATTACAGTGAACTAAGGTCTCTGGCAGCCAACGGTGATAAGATTGAATCTTTATTCCAAACAGGTTCAACAAAGCGACGAAATCGTGTTAAGGATAGTGTTTTTACGCAACTGGCGACTTTCATGGAGAACGTTATGCCTGATTTAATAGTTTATAAAATGCAATTTGTTGATGAAACAGGGATGGAACGCTCATTTATCGGCAATTTAAAGAGAGAATATTTGCGTGAAAACATGTCTGATATATTATTCAAATACGGAAATTATTTAGATTACGATTGGAAAATGTTTTGCCAAATTAGTCGTATTCCGTCCAAAGACGCCTTAGATAATGCTAAACGTATTATTGATGAACGAAATAAACACAAATTATCCCCTTTCTCAAAAATGTCTTCAGTAAATACAATTATAGATGAACTAGTAGAAGTGACAAACTCCTTCAAAGAACTTGTTGCAACAGTTTGTTATCCTAATGTTGCTGTTACACCTATTGCGATTTACAGAGAATTTTAAAATGTTAATCATGAAACTTGAGTATTGTTTGCTATTTTGTTCTCGTTAAAAACTTTTATGTTCACATATAAAATAAACCCTCTAATCTCGTTTTTTAGGAGATTAGAGGGCTTTCTAATTGGACTGAATTGTTAACGTATTTTTATTTCTGCTAATGAAAATGTAATCAGCAAACAAAACGTAAAAATAAATTATAAATACCTATCTGATAATTTCCATTCATTCATAATTTGTAAGGTCTTTTTTAATTAGAATAGCGAATTATAAAATACACTCATTTTATTAAATCGAATTCCAAAATATTGTGTTATGTGCTTTAGATATTGTTACTTAAGTGGAATTTATAATGCCATTCAAAATATTTCTTGCTTGTTTTGTTCCAATATGGACACTTCTTCCCTTCTATGTTTGAAATTATTTCATCAATGCTAGGCGTTCTATTTTTATGCTTCATGCTAACTACAATACCATCTACAACTGAAATATATCCCTTTTCAAATAAATCATCACAACCGAATTTACACATAGGCATGACAATATTCCTAAAATCTATTTTTTCTTCCAATTGACATTCTGATCTCTTTTTTATATGTGCTGTAACAAGGAAATTAATTGGAAATTCTTTTTGACATATACCACATTTTCCAATGCGCTTATCCCTAAATAAGTATCTGCGCAGAATGCCTTGCTCACGTCTTGATTTATTTTCAACATTTAAATCAAGATTGTTTTCAATCTTTTTAAGGATCGATTCGATATCTTTATCTTTAAGTGTAGAAATATGCCTTTCCATAGTTTTATTTACTGTTGAATTTTCATCATAACTTTCTATGTCATCATTTATAGAAGTAAATAGACTCATTTTTACAAGAAATTCATACGTTACCTCAAGTAATTTTTTTAGCCATTGAGATTTATGAAATTCAAATACGGCTAAATCTTTCTCATTATTGAAAATCAATTCGACCATATCTTTTTTTCCATATACTTTCACAAAATTAAAATCAAAATTAGATATACCTATTGAATTAATGAGATTTATCTGAAAATCATCGTAGTAAATCCCACTTTCATCTGTCGACTCAAAACTGCTGCAATAAGAACTTATTGAAACAATAACAGAATTCCCTTTTCCTCTAGTTATTTGAAACCACTCAGTACCTGCATCTGATAAGACAACAGTTACTCGATTATCTACTTCAATAAATTCAACAGGAAATTTTTCAACTATATTTTCTTTAAATTCCTTATACCGGTCCTTTAAAATATCAAAATATGGATTACTCTTATTTACAATACACAAGGATGTAACTCCCTTCCTTATTTTATTCAGCATTTATCTATTTTGCTTTTTACCTACTTTTCACAAATGGATTAATGATTAATTCTCTTTATTCTGGAGTTAACCTCTGATAAACCTATTCAACTGCGGTTCTGCTAAAGAATCAGTTAAAATACTGAAATCCCCCTTACTCTCTTCAAAATAATTACCCTATGATTTTAGAATTCAACATTCCTAAATAAAAACCTCCATAAAATTAAAGACACCGGTTTAAATCTAACCGATGTCTTTAACTAAATCCTACAACTAACAATAACTATTCCTATAACTAATTAGTTAATGGAAAAACCGCGTAAAATCAACATTCAAGCATTTTTATAACTAATTTTATTAACTAAACCTATAACTAATTTAAAACTAAGTTTAACTAATTAGTTAATACCCATTTTGGATAGCGGGTAGATCCTTGATTGACAATGGTTTTATCCTTTTTAGACATTTCTTGAAGCAAATTGCCGATGTACTTTCTTTTCTGCTTCTCATCAAGAGCATCAGATAGTTTATCTAGCAACAAATCATCAATATCTTTCCTACTTGCCACTTTATACTGACGCAAAAACGAAATAATCATCTGCTTATAATGCTCTTTGTTAAAAGCCCTGTTTTTAATATAAGTAGTCTTATCTCCTGTAAGTTCAGCAATTTTAGCGGAAACATATAGGTTTGGATATCTGCCTTCCACTAATTTTAATGCCCTTAATTTCTTTGCTTCTTCTTGTGTGATGCGCTGCTTTTTTTGTACCTTATCTAATGCAATTACTACGCTGAGATCCAGATCTGTATGATTGATCAGCATGCGAGTATAGTTGTAATCCAGTATTTTGCCGTAAATAGTTACCTTAACTTTATTTGGCTCACTTAAATCATAATCTGGCATTGGAAAGAATCTTTTTCGTTGCTCTAAAAACATTTTCTTAATTCCCGAACCAATTGTATCAATCATATTCAGATTGACCATTGCTTCGGCTAAAAAGCGATTTCGATAATATTCTTGAGGTGCATCACGTTCAATCACATTCTCAATCGTTTTAGGAATAAACTCACCAAGATTTGTAAAAATTAATTCCTCTGGTTTTTCAACAACATTAATTCGTCCTTGAAGAGTGTAATCTTGATGAGCAATACAGTTATGCAACGCTTCACGAATGACATAAGGATCATACTGATTCACTTCAATAGGGAACAAACTTTGGTCCGGCATATAGCGATATTTTAAATTGCGGATTTTTGCAAAAAGTTCATTTGTGTTTAAAATAAATGGCGGTCCAAAATGCTCATAGTCCCTCTCAATATTATGTTCGTCTTTCAAAATCCATGTCATTTTTGCAACAGCCGGCGCCAAAAAATGTTCGGATTCAGGTTTACCAAGCAATATAATGGCTGCTCTTGTAATTTGTCCGTTAATCGTTACCCTTGCTTTATTCAGAAACGTTATATCATCCCATTTATCGACATCTTCGGCTAAACGCGGATTCTTCTTTTTATACTCTTCTCTTGCCTTCTCAATGGCGGTTTTATCTAAGTCGTCAATCGTAGCACCGGGGCAAATCCCAGCCGACCAATCTTCTTTCATACGTTGATTGCGAATACTTTCGATTTCTTGTATGTTGAGTGGACCTTTCGACTCACCATTTCGGCCAAAATAATGACCTTTCCAAGATGTTGGCATTCCTTTTGGCGCAGCAGGAATCTGAAACATAATCACCCTGCCCTCTGGATAAAAAAGTTCATAAATCTCAACAAACGATAATCCATCGTTTGTATGCCTTGATATCTCATATTTAAGGCGATCTAAATCTGCTCTATTTTCTCTGTATTGTGTTCCAACAATTTCTTTATTTTTATCTTTTACTCCAAAAATAAGCCACCCATAAGGCTGATTTTTTAAGTTAGCCTCATTGCTCAACGCTGAAAAGTATTCACCTAAATCATCAAAATGGAAATTACTCTTGGCTTCTTTAAACTCTACCCATTCATTTTCGGAGGGGAGGCTTCTAAACTCATCCAATAATTTTTTTAGTTCTATTTCATTCAATATCGTCACCTCCGTAAATACGATTATAACAGTAGAACTTACTTTATGTATAACATATCGAAATTTTGTAGTATTTACTATATATTATTACATTCAACACATATCTTATTTTGTCCTTTTTGCAAAAGACAACTCCTATAAAAAATTAAAAACGGAGCGATTGCCCCGTTTTCAATCTTCCGTTAAACAACCTCTTCTTGATTTATTTCTTCGCTTTTTATTGTTAAAAAATTCCATGAACTATTTCACGAATAATAAAATAATCATTACAACAATTAAAATGATTGTGAATAATTGCTAACAATCGCTATTTGTTGACTATTATCTGAAGTTGTTAAGACAAATTACATAACTAATAAGCACCGTTAACTGAGATGAAAATCACTAGACATGCCTTGTCCCCTTCTTCCTTTCATAATAGGGAATTATTATAAACTTCATTGTAATTGCAATCAGAATTAATAAAAAACATTGTAAATACTCCTTAGCATTAAACAATCTTTGTTTATTAATTGCTAAATCCAACACAATTGCTGATAAAAGAACTACACTAGAAATCACTGAAACATAAAAAGAAATTTTAGAGAGTATCCTCATACATACTCCTCCGCATGCTTTTTATTACTAAATTTTCCTAATAAAGAACATTTTAAACAATTAGTAAGTAGCGAGAACTTACACTCAATCTTTTCTTACAAACAAAAAGGCAGTTCATCACAATTATTGGTTACGATGAACTGCTACTGTTTATCAAAGTGTATTTAGTGTTTAGGTTGGAAATTATACATTACAATAAACTATTGAAATCTCTCCATATGTAAAGGAAGAACTTCTGTGTTATAGATATGCATTTCATTTATTAGTGGAATTTATTTTATAAAGTTCATTAAATTCAACTCAAACGGCTCTGGTCTTCGCTCTCTGCCTGAACCACTTATTGTTAATTACGGTTCGTTTCCATTAAATAATTACTCATGACGTAACGAAACACTTTTTCCTGCAATATATAGTCCCTTTTAATTTCCCGAAAATTTAATTTGTAGTAGTTATACTTTGGAATTTTTATGATTTCATAAATGATATCTTGTTTAAATAAATCAATTAACATCGGAATTTCCTCTATGTAAAAATTCTTACTAATCTGTATGTATTCAAAATACGGCAAGACCCAGTGCAAAACTGTTCCTTCTACTGTTTTAAGTACCAAAGATACCTTTTTGTACGGCTCAATCTCTACAACACTTTTCAATGCAGAATTTTTGTACAGAAAATTAATTTCGATTAATTCTTCTACTGTGTACTTCATTGTCCGTTCCCTCCCCTCTTAATAACTCATCTCTTACTTTATATGTTTACATATTCATAGAAAATTACCTGTTTTTATCGCAAAAGTCTTATATCATATCCTCATGAATAAAATAAAGAACAGTTAAGCCTTAAAAAGCCCACTGTTCTCTACCTTAATTCGTGTGTCATTTCAGTAAATCTCGAATGTAATACAAAATGATCAAAGTAATTAAACTAATAAGACACTTAATTCCACTTCTATCGTTTTCCTTCTGCTCAAATCATTAAAAAAGAATAAATAACTATGCAAAAAATCGATAATAAAATTAAAATCCCAATAACATACTTCACGTATCTGTAAACCTTCGTTTTAGACAAATTTTTAAAACAAAGATTAATAAATAAATCAGCAAGTGCAACTATAAGTATAAAAACAAACAGCAGCAAACAAACGTCTGAAGCCTTTTCTGCCCATGTAATCAGTGAATACAGTGCTGACATGAGAATTCCTCCTTTGTCTTACGCTATTTCGCTTACTGAGCATCATTTAGACTTTGAAGATCCCAATCCTGCTTTTTATCGGTTGTTATATGCAAAACAAAAACACGGAGCCAAAGCCCCGTGTGAAGAACATAAAGAATAGGAGATTGCGAATAATTATCTTGCTACAAACATTTGCACCCAATAATATACCGATTGCCCCTCTCCTATACTTCCTATTTCAACAACTCCAACACCTATCTCTGTATAAACTGGGTCTAAAATATTACTCCGATGCCCCGGACTGTTCATCCAATCAGTCATTACTTCTTCTGGGGTCCTTTGACCACCTGCAATATTTTCGCCAGCGTACTGATAGTATACATTAAATTTACTTAACATATCTCGTGGATCTCCATATTTCGGAGAAACATGAGCAAAATAATCGTTATCTCTCATGTCTTCGGCTTTCAATTGAGCAACTCTCGTTACATCTAACGCTAACTTTAATGGAGGACGTTTTTCTTTTGCACGTTCTTTATTAACCAAAGATACTACTTCTTTCACAAAAGGATTTAGATTAGCAATTTGTTTTTCTTGGTAATCTAATGCTCGTTTTACAAACACCGCCATTTGCGCTCTTGTTACTTTTCCAGTCGGGTCAAATTTGTCAGATGTTTTGCCTGTTGTAATTCCTGTTGCTACTAGCGTATTGATATATTTATATGCCCAGTGATTTTTCGGAACATCCTTAAACTCTGTTTTTGTTGTACCTTGTAAAGCAAATGCTTCTACTAAAATCTTTGCCAACTGTTCCCGTGTTAATGAGTTATTAGGATTAAACTTCTTTCCTTTCGAAAAAATCCCACGTTCCACTAAAGCCGCAATATATGGATAAGCAGCATCTTTCGATTTGACATCTATGAATCCCGGATTTGGGCGGTATTTCGTGTTGATTTGCATCGCTTTACCAACGATAACGGCGGCTTGTGCTCTCGTAACATATTGGTTAGGTTTAAAAGTGCCATCTGGATATCCATTGATAATCCCTTTGGATACTAGTTCTTCAATTTCTTTCTTCGCCCAATAGTTGTTAGGAATGTCTTTAAATTTGGATTGGGCTGAGCCATTCATTACGAATAATGTAAAACACAAAGATAAGGTGACAATAATGGCGGCTACACGCTTTATCATATTCACATGGAGTCACTCCTTCTAAGCATTCTTTTCCAAAATCGTTACTAAACTCGCGATAGGAGGATATCGTCAACGTAAACCACTTTCCCTTGCCCACTACGCTCAGGGTCTACAACAATATTCAATTCATCTGCGTATTGATCGCAAAACTTTTCAACATCGTCGCCAAACAATCGGCCTGATCTTCTGTATTCTACATTATGGCCAATTTCATGTCCTAAAGTTGAAAGCATGAGGTCTCTCGCTTGCACAGGTGTAAACCCTAATTTTATTTCTTCTCTATTATTAAAATCGAGCGTATATTTATCAACATTAGAACAATACGCCATTCCATACAATCGAATAATTGCCCCTTTTTTTGTAGGAGTATAACTTCCTCGAATATTCGGATGAAATTGAGGCTCCATATTGCACAAGATGATTGATTTAATGCCTTTTAATGCGTGCGGATCTTTTTTTTCGACTTGCTCTACATACCATTTAACGTCTTCAACTGTGATTGGCATACGCTCATCAGCGCAATGTTCATGAAACTGGTCAACAATTTCTATTTCATGTTTATTTGAAAATGGGAAAAGCCATCTTAATGCTGTTTGCACAACTTTTATCACGGACATTTCTAGGATACTCACCTCTTTGGTGCAAAAAATGCGTGATTTTTCCTAAAGCATGACTACCACTGATGATGGTTATGGTGGTCATGATGATCGTTAAAGCGCATAGAATCTTCGTTAAACGAACGCAGCGACTCTTCTTGAAACCGCATACTTTCCCTTAAACTTTCCTCGCTAAATCGCAAACTATCTTCTTGAAACTTCCTATCCATATCATCCATTAGTTCATCTAATCCATCGTACTTGTCTGTTTTTGAAAATACATGATATCGTTTAGTATTATATCTACCTGTCAGATTACTTCCACTTGCTAGATCAGTACCATCAATTTTTTGGACTAAGCGATTAAAACCATTCATCAAAAATGCGGTAATTCTCCATAAGGAAAACAAAACAACAAAAATCACAACACTTGGGTATAAGATGTGCCAAGCCAATGATAACCAGTCCGAAAATGACATCTGTATCTGTCCTTTCCATTATTTTTTCAAGACTTTCAACGGCAATGTTTGGATGACTTCTTTCGTCACTTTATGTACTAAACGAAGTTCAGCATTCTCTAAATCTTTCAATTCAGTTTTCTCTATATTGAAACCAACGCTGTCATATCCGTTAACGTTTTCAAACTTAACACGGCTGTTAACGCTAGGAATTTCAATTCCTTGCTTCTTATCATAATTAAAAAAGTTTGTTGACTGCGGCTCATATTGCTTTCCATTTTTCAAGACAATCAAATATGTCAACTTATTTGTTTTTTCCTCAACTTGTTTTGTATTCCAAACCCCAAGTGTCACTTTGTAATTTCCGAGAGTACGTGCAAAAAATGAGTCAGAATAACGAATATCTACAATCGCGCTTGCGCCCCAATCCCCTGCTTTTTTTCCTTGAAACGAGTTTCCGTACTCATTCTTGATGACATAAGGATAATCTCCTTTTACATATGCTGGTCCTCCTTTTCCAGAAGAGGTGGCCATTGCTGGTTGGGCTTCTTGCTCCATCTTTTTCTCTATGTGTCCCATTCCTGCTAAGAATCCAATAAACAAAGAAAACGAAATAATCGCAAAAAGTTTATAGGCATATCCGGGGCGATATACAGACGTTTTCCGTTTTTTGTTTTCTCTCAATAGTTTTTCTTCCCAATCAAGTTCTAGCACTTTCAATTTTGTTGTTCTAGCGGTTGTTCTAGCATTATTGTCATTCGTAATAAAAACAACTTGTCTTCCATTCTTTACTCTTTCAAGATAGGAACCGATAATCAAATCGTCTCCCGAATTAGGATCAAGCCCTAATTCCTCCGCTTTCTTTTTATCCACTTGGACAATTTCGAGCCTGTTGTCTTTATGAAGATTAGAAATGTTTTTTAGAGCAATTCTAGCGGCGTCGCTCGCTTCTGAACCACTATCTTTAATCTTATCTAGTTCCCTGCGAACTTGCTCACTAATTAAAATTTTGGTATCTTCCACCAAATTGACAAGCACGTACGGATAATCAAGCAAAATGTTTGTATCAAAAGCAAGATAGCAGTTAGGTAAACTCTTTATAACATGTGCTGCCTTTATAATGCTGTCTTCAGAAAACTTAACTGGCATTGTCGCTCGTAGGTTGACTTTGTTCATCCTACCCATATGATTTTTTCCATAAAGTCTAGACATTTTTTTACCTTTTCTAAAAAAAGCAACAGATAAAATGAGTAGTACAATTGACCCCCACATGAGTATTTTTCTTATTAGTTCTAGTTGCTCCACTATTGGCACCCCTTTTTTACTGATAAGGTAAATTAAAGATAAATATAACTAAATTATACTAAATAACCATTTTAATGTAATGGTATTTTAGTAGCAATATTAAGATTTTTCACTCATGTTCTGCCCAAAAGAGTAATCATCCGGCTAATCGTTATCTCCCAAATCAACGCTCCCATAAAAAAGAAAAAGGGCACAAAAATGACCGTAAAAATATCCTTTTGTTGAAAAAATAAAATCAGTCCACCAAATATACAAACAATCATGATCAATGTGAGCATACAATAAACGAAGATTACTGGTATTTTCTCTTTCCCATCTTGTATAACAAGCATCTGGTATGTTGGAATATACATTCGCCTATAAATAAAAGCGCCCCCTGTCATACTAAGATAAGCAATGAATGCATATAGCCAAAAACCATGTAGAAAATATTTTTGACTCAATTTAGCAGCGAGCAAGATTAAAAATATCCTTAAAACAAAGTTATACATATAAAAGACGAGCCTCTCCTGCTTTTTAGGCAAAATTCTTTCCACCCTAATCACTCTCCTACGATTCCTCTTTCGCTTAATATGATTATATCTCGACCAAAATCAAAAAACAGGACCTAATTTATACGATTGTTCCATTTATGTTTATAAAATACAAAACAGCAAGGACTCCCCTTGCTGTTTTACCGTATTCCTTCTCCATCTACATGATCTTCTTCATTGTCATACAACTCTTCGCATAACATCACTATCTCCACTATCTTTTTTGAGTCTAAAATATATTCGGATAGAATCGGCTGCACGTTTTGAATTAAATGACTAAAACTGTTATACATACCGAAAAAGCATAAAATGTTAAATTCTGCGACTTCGGATGTGTTGTCTCCAATTAAACGTTTTTGTAAACGTGTGATGTACATAAAGTACATGTACTTACTGTCTGTATGCTGTATCCAAGCGAAGCGGCTATGCCTAGCAATGATAATCATATAATCATCATGTCTAAACTTAATAAAACTTGTTTCCCTTAATCCATGTTGTTTGTCCTTATTTGACATGAGTACGCTCAATCCTTTCATTTGTTAATTATTTTACACATTTATAATTAGACACCGAACATACATTCCTTTTTTTATCTAAACAAAAAAGCAGCCCACAATCGGCTGCATCATTTGAATTGCTTTTATCGAAAACTCTATTCCTCTAAAAAATGAATAAACTCGTTCAATTCATCAATATCATCCGTTCGAAAGTTGAATTCGTTTAACTCCAGCAAATATTTTTTTGCATCAGACAAACGATCCAGCACTTTGCTCTGAATGATTTCAAATTCTCCCCCACGATTAGACATTTCCACCACAGCGGCATAATACGTTTTATCAATGTTTGTGAATTTGAACACGGTATATTTAAAACAACATTGAAATATAAGCAAATTATACTCAAGCAAAATTTTAACCATAAAAATCCCCCCTTTTAACTCATCTGATTCAAAATAGGAGGGGGGATTTCCTTGTTTTTTAAGCCAAAAATGTAAACTGTTTAAGAAGTTAATCTAATAATTTTACGTGCCAACTGTGTGAACGTGTGTCTAATTCCGTTCTCTCATCAATTGTTACAAGTAGTGAGAAATCCACCATTTTAGGCAATATGAGCCGTTTTAAAGCCAAAATGATTTTATGCTGCTATAAATCTATTTTCTCCTAATTTATTCGTTTTTTATCTTATTTCTTCAGACTAATTTACCTATGTATGAGACACATACATGAAAAAAATCATTTTTTTCATCTTCTTCACGAAAAAATTTTATTGTAAATAATGATTATGCTTTGTTATTAATCACTTAGAATGAATACTATTTAATCTAATCAATACTAATCATTATAAATGTTCATATTCATTATTAATAAACGATAATCAATATGAATGTTTAAAATACAAAGGGATAAAATATGTAAGCGGATTTGCAATTTAAGGAGACAGTTTGTGTAGTAGTGCTAAATGGTGCTGTATGAAGTGGAATACGCAGTGTTTCGTAGTTAAAACTTTAAGCAGGTGAAGTGGTTATGTATGATGAATAGTAATATGTAACGTAATATTATTTGAAAGTGGCCTCCGTGCCAACCAGTAACTCCATTTTTTCTAAAACTTAGGAATGCAATAAATTTTGTATGTCTCGTTGAGATAAATGGATAAACCGAGCACCTTGTACCGGAAGATTGCTTAAAACTAATACTTTTGCGTCTTCTCTAAGTATTCGCGCTCTGCCAATGGCTTGAATCAACTGACTTTCTATCAAGTAAAATTGGATTTCTTGCAATATTTCGTTACTTCCATACGTATTGAAGAAAAATCTAAATCCATTGCGCTGAACGGGTTGATACTCCATTTCGCTGTCATTTAATCCAAGTTTATACCCTAGTACGGCTGAATAGAGCAAATATGTGATTGGATTAACATGAGGCGTTCCTAACACCGTAATGTTCTGCCCTTTGAGCGAATCGATCCCTTCTGTATTTCCAAACGTAGGAATCGTTTCATCTTGCTCCATAAAGCCTTTATAGGTAATGATAGCGCTGTTAGGATTGTACATGTCTATTAACTTTTTTGCCAAGTCCAAGAGTTCTTGGTTTTCTTTTATCGCGTAGCGGCTAAAACTTTTGATGGGAATTTGTACAATTTCTCCTTTTGATTCCGTTAATCCAATATCACGGTATTTAACTTCTGGACCAAACATCATTTTGGCAATCGCTTCGCTGATAGTAGCGCTGAGAATAATCACTTTCTTTTTAGGCAACTGATGACGTTGAATGAAGTAGATGAACTCATTTCCATTTGGACCTTTTGTTTTTACAAAATATGAGCAATTTAAGAAGCCCAAAATGTCTGATTTTATAGCGCTGTCTTCTACAATAATCTTTTCTACCTCGTTAGCATTGGGGAGCAAGTAGGACGCTCTCTCTTGAACGAGGTCGGTAGGTGCATTTAAGACCATGTTTTGAATCGTAAAGATAGCGGCTCTATTTTCTTTACTCTGCATTAACTTGGAACACACAAGCGTAAAATCTGAAACACTCATTTTTGAAACAGCCAACAGACTTGGTATGATATCTTCATCAATGACTAATGTGTCGTTCGTATCATCTTTTGTAAATAAAATTCGTTGATGAGTAGTTAAAATAATTTGGTTTCGGGCTTTATGAACGTTTTCAAGTTCCTGAAGATACTCTTGAATCTTTTCATTTTGCCGAGCCATTTTCTTTAAAAAAGCATTCACTGCTTTATATGCACCATTGTTGTACAAACGTTCAATCTTTTCAGCAAACTCAATATCTAAATCCGGTAGTTGTGGCACTTTTACATGCTTGCAGCCTAAGCGGTTCAATCGCTGTGAAACTTCTTCCTTCAACCGATGGGTAGGTAATGCAATCGTAAACGTATGAGTTTGAGCAGCGTTGACGTACAACTGAGTTTTTCCAATTCCGGTCGGCGCTTTAATCACAAATACGCCATTTTCTTCAGAATTAAGCGCTTCGTGAAAATACTGCTTCAGTTTCTTTTCCGCATCCTCCAAAGGTTGAAAATTCGGTTTTTGAGTCACTTGAATTCTGCCTCTGAACAGTTTCCCTTGTTCAATCATGTTGAGGGCATGTTCACACTCCGTAGCAAAAGGACAGTACGAATCACACCGGCTTGGAGCATAATTCGACTTCTGTATTTGATTAATCATGACCTTCCATTCCGTTTTCTTTTGTGCGTATTCTGGTCTGCTGTTGAGGATCTGTTCGACTTTCGTTTTACCACCTTTTACTCTCAACAAGTTAGTCATAACTCCAAACATCTCGTTGTGATACAACCAATACTCTCCACATATGGACTGGCGATAAAGTTTACAGTTCTCTTCTAGTTTTTCAAATGGAAAGTCTCTAATTTGCGTAAAACTTTCTTTCAACTTATCAATCTTAAAACAATGATCTTTAAGCAATTCCCCTTCGTCTTTTCTATGGTACTCCTCGGTATTTTCTTTAGAAAACTTAATCATATAGGAACCATGACTAATTTTCGGGCGTTCCCTATTAAATATAATAGGATTGGTGCGCTTTTTAGTCATTGAAATAAACAAGTTATCTTCTGATGCTATTTCATCATTCTCATCAATCAACTTATAATTCGGGTAACCGTTGATTAAATCAATGCCAACATTTCGACAGAAACGTTCCATATCACGTGATGGATTAGAACCTGCTTTTATGTGCAATATAACAGCATTTAATAAGTCTGGAACGCTTATGACGTTGTCATATGCTTCATAGACCAGTTCCTTGCCTCCAAATAACAGTCTTGAAGCATCCTTTGCTTGGATATCTGCTTCCGAGAAGAGTGTCATTAACGAACGTTGTATCAACTCTCGTACTCGGATATCATGAATTTCTTCATTTACCAAGAACACCATTCTAAATTTTTCATGTTCCGGAGTAGAGCGGAATGTTGTATAAACAAAGTTTGGCATGATATCGTATCGCTCGCATCTGTTTATAGCATCAGCCACCGATAAATCCTCATCAATATCAAGAGCAAAAACCTGTTGACTAAGCCAGTAAGCATTTTTTCTAATCCCTTCTCTAAAAACAGCAGGTGCAAAACTTCTTCCATTTGGAATGACAACAGCCTGCGCAAATTCTTGCATCGTTACTTCTGTCGGTAAACTAGCAATGCGATTAGAAATAATCGCTGTTTCCCATTTTTCAGGCTTTCGCTGAAAGCGCTGTGAATCGAGACTAATTTTCACTTTTGGTAATGTTTCTTTTAACATACGACATTCCCCCTTTTTCTTAAAAAGGGAGAGTTATAATGCTATGATCGGTCTTTTAATTACATGTTTTTAAATTGTGTTATGAGAACTCTCCTTTCTGTTTTAAAAATTGGTTCAACAAAAGATATTTTGTCATATCATTGGACTGTGTTTTGATTTTAATAGAAGTTAGAATTGTCAGTCAATATGCAATATAGATATTTCATAATATATTTGTCAAAAATAGTTTTTTCAAGGGAATCATTTGTGAATGCCGAATTATAAAGTACATAAAGTATAACTTTACTAAAGAAAGGAGATGAGAATTGCGTAGATTTCTGGCATAGAATTAGCATTCTACGCCATTCTAGACTCATTTTTCATGGTTTTATGCTCTTTTTTTAGCCATTAACAAAAGAAAATTTTGTCGTAGAATTATTTATCCTAATTTTTCTGGGAGAGTGAAACATGATACAGCAGTTTGCCCAAGAAGCATTGAGAGGAAAGTCAAAAGAGACCATTAAAACGTATTGTCATGCTTTAGAACAGTTTTCAAAGTGGTTAGAAGGTGCCGGAACAGATTTACAACATTACTCACGCATGGACGTTCAACAGTATATTGATTTTTTGGCTAGTCGTGGGAAAAGTGCGGCTACGATTAATAAAATTTGGAATGCTATAAAAAAATTCAGCATTTGGGCGAATAAAGAACAAACTATTGAAGACATCTCTGTCGTAAAGCCGAGAAACATATTGCATGAGGCTCCGAAGGCTCTCGAAAGAAATGAGGTTAATCGCCTACTTGGAGAAATTGATCGAACAGGAAACCTTAGAGATATGGCAATTGCACAACTACTCATTAATACTGGTATAAGACTCAGCGAATTAGTTGCTTTAGAAAAAACGGATGTTGTCATATCCGAACGCAAAGGAGAAGTAATTATTAGAAAGGGAAAAGGAGCGAAAGAACGGAAGATTCCATTAAACTCTGAAACCCGGCGAGCAATTACAAAATACCTAGAACATCGCACTGATGATAATTCTGCTCTTTTCTTATCAAACAGAAATAAGCGAATTTCTCCTCGAACTGTTCAGCACATATTCCAAAAATACGGGGTTAATGTTCATGCCCTTCGTCATACTTTTATTACCAGACTGGTAAGAAATGGCGAGGATATTAGCATTATTCAAGCCCTTAGCGGCCACTCCTCAGCCGATATGGTGCTGCGTTACTCTGCTCCAACTGATGAGGACAAGATGAAAGCAGTAAGTGATTTATGGGTAAAATAGAAAACCCCCAGTGAATGAAGCGTAATCTTCATTTACTGGGGTGTTTTTGTAATTTACTCATAAAAGTGCCAATACTCTTTAGGGTTATTAAGTCTCCATTTAATCTTTGCGACAAGTTCATTGATTTGACGCCACGTAAGATTGTAATTATGAACACTTTGAATTGAAAACAGTGGTTGTTCTCCACTTGTCTCACCACGATAACTAGTGCTTACGAGATCCCATGACCCGTCTTTCCAAAAAATAATTTTGTTATAACCCTCGTTTCTTAAAATTTCCTTTAACAAAGTAACATTTTTTAACTTAATAGTTTGTTCCATCGCTATCTCCTCCTTATCTCTTTCTCAGGGGAGACTGCTTTAATTCGTGTTTTGAAGAAATGCTATATGACGTTTTGTAATACACCCTGTTTTGTGTATTATATCATATTTGTAAAAAAACGCAAAAATTTTTTAATATACTTAATAATTATTTAAGTTTTTGCTCAAAAGCAACAATTTTTTAGAAAAAGGATACAAAAACAGATGCCCCTATAAGAGACATCTGTTCTAGTTGTTACGCATTCATTGGCCAGTCTTTATATTGTTGTTCGGCTTGTTCCATGAATTTATTTGTTAAGAATTGTAATTGTTGCCCCGTAATTTTCTCTTTCATGAGCACTTGCTTGACGGCTAATTTCACTTTAGCGTAGACATCTCGACGGTGAGGACTTGTCCAGTCTACGGCTAATTGTTTCTTTAAGGCTTTAACCACCTTATGGATTAAACTAGCAAGAAACTCGTTTGAGAACGCTTCCTGCTCCATAGCAGTGATCGCTTTGTAAAATTCAATTTCTTCCTCTGACAATCCTAAGTCGTGTCGCTTGCGTATTTCTTCTTCCATTTCTTTGCGCATTTTAATCATAACCCTGACCACATCGGCAGCCTGAATAACCCGATTATGATAATCCCTTAACGTTTTCTCTAGAAGTTCGCTTAACGCCTTTGACTGTGGGCTTCCTTGGCTAAATGTCACTTTGATTTGATCCTCTAAAAGTTTTTTCAGCAACTTTAAACGCAAGTCTACATGCTCTTTTTTTGTTAAATCTGCCAAGAACGCATCGTCCAATATGCTGATATCTGGGCGTTCAATTCCTGCTATTTGGAAAATGTCAACGGTTTCTTTTGCTAACAGACTGTTATCAATGAGTTCTGATAATCGCTCTTCTAATGTTTTATTTTCACTCGGTTTTTCAATTGGTGGCCGCAAATGTTTGCGAAGTTGTGCTTTCATCATGAAATAGAGCATAACTTCATCTGCAAGTTCAAGTACTTCCGGTTGATGTTTCACCAACTGATACGATTTTTCTAGTTTGGTGGCTGTTTGAATATATTCTTCCGGATCACTATTTAAAAGGACATTAACAAGGTCAGCAATGAAGTCCTCTCGTTCTATTTTTGGTTTTGTGCGCCAGTTTTGCACATCAATCTCGCTTGGAATAAATCCTCTTACTGCCTTCAGATGATCCATGAAGATATTAACGGCCTCTGAAATATCATAAGTAGGACTTCCCGTGCCGCCACTTTGCGTATATTTATGAGTTGCTTCTTTCAGTAAAGTAGCAATTCCAATATAATCAACGACTACTCCGCCTTCTTTTCCCGGAAACACACGGTTTACACGGGCAATGGCCTGCATCAGGTTGTGTCCCTTCATTGGCTTATCGATATAAAGATAAGAAAGCGGTTTGGCGTCCATTCCTGTTAACCACATATCAACGACAATGACAAATTTCAAAGGATCTTCTGGATCACGAAGTTTGGCTTTCACTTCTTCTTGTTCTTTTTTCGATTTAATATGCGCATATTTGCTTCCCGGCTGAACTTCGCGCCACTCTTTAGGATCCTTTGATACATCTCCTGTCATTATCACTTCAACAGGAGGGCATTCTGGAATCTCTCTTAGATAATTATACAAATCTACCGCAATTCGCCGGCTCATACAGACAATCATTGCTTTTTGAAACGGATTGGCGACTTGGTTAAAATGTGATACGATATCTTTGGCTAAACGACGGAGCCGTTTTGGAGTACCGACGACTTTTTCCAGAGCGGCCCATTTTCTTTTATAGTTCTCTGACTCTTCATCGTCTCCACCAGCCTCTACGATAATTTCCTTGTATTTTTCATCAATGTCGTCAGCCGATAAATCAAGCGGGATTAAGCGACTTTCATAGTAGATTGGTAATGTCGCTTTATCTGCCACTGCCTGAGCCATATCGTAACGATGGATAATATGTCCAAAAATCTCCTCCGTATTGTTATCAACAAAATCGACTGGAGTTCCTGTAAATCCAATATGGGAAGCGTTCGGCAAAGCATAACGCAATTGAGCAGCAAATCCACCTGCAAAACCGGCTTGGGTGCGATGTGCTTCATCAGCAATCACAACAATGTTTCGTCTTTCGGATAAAACTGGGTGCTTAGTTTCTCCTTCTTTCTTACGGAATTTTTCAATCGTAGAGAATATAACGGGAGTTGCCTCTGCTCTGAGATATGTACGCAATTCTTCAACATTCTTTGCACGTTTTACCTTCCCAATAAATGATTCTGCCTGAACAAAAGTATCGTAGAGTTGTTCATCTAAATCATTGCGATCTACTTGAATAACAATAGATGGATTTTCCATTTCTGGGTGACGAGACAAAATTCCTGCGAAAAATAACATACTTAGCGATTTACCCGAACCCGTTGTATGATACATAACCCCGATTTTTCGGTCTCCGTCAGGCCGCGTCGCACGTATCGCTTCATTAACAGCGAAGTTCACACCAAAAAACTGATGATATTTCGCGCCAACTTTCGTAATTTTACTACCTTCCTCCAAAAAGACAATGAAATTACGAATATAATTTAGTAGACGATCTTTCGGGAATAATCCTTCAATCAGCGTACGCATCGTATTGGCACGGTTGTTATCAATATTTCGTCCATCAATCGATTTCCATGAAGCAAAGAAATCGTAATCGGCAAACGGCATTCCATGCTTCGTTTCCACGTTATCGGAAATGACAACAAAAGCGTTGTAGTTAAATAATTGTGAGATATCATACGTATAGTTTTGAATTTGAGTATACGCATCATAAACAGTCGCTTGCTCGTTGTTTGGATTTTTTAACTCAAATACAATCAGCGGTAAACCGTTAATATATATAACGATATCTGGCCTACGGGACATGCGCCCTTCAATCGGCAATTGATTAACCACTAAAAAGTCATTGTTCTCTGGATGTTCCCAATCGATCGGGAAAACATGAGGTGTGTATGTTTCATCGTTTACCTCATAAGAGAATTCGAGGCCTTTCGTCAACATTTTGTGAAAATGCATATTGCGGTTAATCAATTTTACACCATCTGGCGCTGTTAGTACTTGAGCAAGTCCTTTTATTTCATGTTCAGGTATGGCCGGATAAGCCTTCTTTAAGAAGGCTTCCAACCGACCATAAAGAACTACTTCGTGAAGACTATTACGCTCTCCACGCTGAAACAATTCCTGCGCATGAAGATAGTCATAACCTAATCTCTTTAAACGTTCAATCGTCGTTTCTTCAAATTCCGTTTCACCTAGAGGTCTCGTCATGTTGCTTGCACCTCCTAGTCGAATGTAAGTCTATTTAAAGCACTTTTTCTACTTGCTTTTCTGCTTTAGATAAATCAATTTCACCGGATAAAAGGCGAGGGAGGAGAAAATCTCTTGTTGCCTGTAAATCTCTTACTTCTTTCTCATTATTTTTTATTAAGTTAAAAAATCCTGATAGGTATTGACCAAATTGTTTTTGAATCTCGCTTGGAGGATTAATAACCTTGATTTCTTCAATTCTCGAAGGTGATGTATGTTTAACCGTCGTTCCCGAGGCCCCTGCTCTAATAATATTCCTAACATACGGTGAGTTTAAAGTTTCATAAATATAGAAGATATCCGTTTGATTTTCATCTTTTAAAATTACCTTCCCTAGTCTCTGATTGTGGAGATATTTATCATTTTCGTTAATAAACGCAGGACTGCCAAGCAAAGGTGCTTCAGCCACTAAATCTGTCATCACAACTAATAAATCGCCTTCATTTAGTAAATATTGTTTTGGAAAATCACCATTATAGAACTTTTCCTTTTCTCCCTTAGATTTTATTCCCCCATTTTCTTTGAAATTTCCGGGAGTGAGAACAATATAATCCCCCGATTCAGAGAAGTGATGTTAGTCTAGATTATAGACACAACGAATAGAGAAATGTACAGTAAATCTATCAATGATGAGGGGTG
>NZ_JAIWYK010000062.1:0-109804 GCF_022030075.1 Anoxybacillus sp. LAT27 | reverse complement strand
CAGATGCAGGCGATGCTTGTTTGTGCTGCGATGAATTTAAAGAAATTAGCAAACTGCCTATGGAGAATGGGCATCTCTCCTCTTTTTCAATTATGTATGTCGTTATTTTCGTCGGTTCATCAAGGGAGACAAATGCCAAAATGGAACAAAATGTTTGAAAGACAGGTGTCTTCCAACCATTTTGTCAACAGTCTGAAAGCGTCTCATCTATGTGATGAGGCGCTTTTTATGAGTAAGCAAAAAAATTGAAATATTGACAGAAGGTATTATAATGTAAATATTCCATTTGTTTTATAGGGAGAGAGGAAAATGCAAGCAAGTGTTGAACAGCGTGCAAATATGCAAACTGTCGTGTATCCGATTTTAATTGCTATTAGCATTGGTCATTTGCTAAATGATGCGATGCAAGCTGTTGTTCCGGCTTTATTTCCGATTTTAGAATCATCAATGCACTTATCTTATACACAAATCGGTTGGATTGCGTTTACGCTTAATATGACTTCGTCTATCCTACAGCCGGTTGTCGGATTGTTTTCCGACCGCTATCCATCGCCGAGTTTTTTGCCGCTCGGCATGGGAGCGAGCATGTTAGGGATGATCGGGTTGGCGTTTGCGCCTAATTTTTTCTTTGTTCTATTATCCGTTTTATTTATCGGATTAGGCTCAGCTGTATTTCACCCAGAAGGTTCACGTGTCGTTTATTTTGCTGCACAGGCGAAAAGAGGATTCGCTCAATCCATTTACCAACTTGGTGGCAATACAGGGAATGCCCTTGCTCCGCTATTCACCGCCCTCATTTTCGTTCCGTTCGGTCAAAAAGGAGCAAGTTGGTTTGTCATTGTTGCAGCCATTGGAATGTTCATTTTATTTTGGGTATCGAAATGGTATGCTCTTCAGCTGCATCAATTGAAAAATCGTCCGAACAGAACGATAGAAGGAAAGAAGCATACAAGCAAACGAATTATAGTTGCCCTTGTTCTTCTCGTGTTGCTAGTATTTGCACGTTCGTGGTACTATGCTGGAATTTCAAATTATTATCAATTTTATTTGATGAAATATTACGATATTTCCATTCGTGAGGCGCAGCTTTATTTATTTGTTTTTATGATTGCTGGAGCGATCGGTACCGTTTTTGGCGGTCCGCTTGCTGATCGATTTGGGAGACGAAATTTAATTTTTGCATCCACGCTCGGTACGGCACCGTTTGCACTCATTTTGCCATATGTGCCACTTCATTTTGTTTTGCCAATTGTTTTTGTCACAGGCTTTATTTTATCGTCTAGTTTCGCTACTTTTGTTGTTTATGCACAAGAATTGCTTCCAGGAAATGTCGGGATGGCTTCTGGATTAATTGTTGGTCTCGCATTTGGAATGGGGGCGCTTGGAGCGGTTGCACTCGGAAAAATTGCAGACGTGTATACGCTAAAAACACTTATGGTTATGTGTAGCTTTCTTCCTTTGTTTGGCGTGTTGACATTTTGGTTGCCGAAAGAAGCATAGTGGCAAGCGGGAAGCTTGCCACTATACTGATGCCCGTTCGATCAAGCGGACGGGTAGTTTTTCTTTTTTCGGTTCTGTCTTTTCGTTTATGAAATGGTTGTATATCATCTGGAAAGCTTTTTTTCCCATGAGCGAAAGAGGTAGCTCAATTGTCGTGATATGCAACGCTTCTGAAATAGGATGGTTATCAAAACTAACGATAGCTAAATCGTTTGGAACATGTAATCCATACGTTTTTCCCCATAAAACAATTCCTGCAGCAACTTGATCGCTAGCAACGAGTAGAGCGGTTGGCTTTTCCTCGAGAGAAAGAATAGTAGATACAATTCGCTTCCCATCATTCATATGCAAACAATGATGAAACATCCAATTAGGACGAATCGGGGCATGTATGCGTTGAAGCGCATCTTTGTAGGCTGCCATCCGCTTTTGGCTATTGATGCTCGTTGGCCGACTAAGACAATATCCGATTTTTGAATGTCCTTTTTTTATTAAGTAATCCATTCCAAGCGCAAAGGCATGGTAATGGTCGATGTATACGGAAAACAGATGCGGCTCTGATGTATCTTCACATAAAACGATTGGACCATCATCTGCATAGGATGCAATGGTTTCGAGACGAATGGTATGCGAACAAATAATGAGACCATCCATTTGCTTGACACGCAACATTTCAAGTGCTTCTTGTTCTTTATGTATATCATAGTTTGTTTGAAAAAAGAGAAGATGGTATCCGTATCGCAATGCTTCTTCGGAAATTCCCTCTACAATCATACTGAAGTATGGGTGATTGATGGTCGGTAACATCACTCCAACAATATTCGTTTTTCCTTTTGATAAGTGAACAGCATTAATATTTTTTTTGTAATTTAATTCATGAATGACGTCCCATACGGCTTTTCGTTTTTCTTCTTTAACATATGGATAACCATTAAGAACACGTGAGACAGTTGAAACAGAAACGCCTGCACGTTTTGCGATTTCACGAATATTTGCCATATTTTCACCTGCTTTTGACAACGTATAGTTATATTTTACTTCTTTTTTGATGGAGGTGTAAAAGGTTTCATATTTCAGGAGGATTTTAGTCAGAATGATGTTGGATTGACAGAAATCGAGTAGCATAATGATGAAAAAAGTCTTTTCCAAAAGAAGATCAGCTTGCCCGTTTTCATGGGCAAGCTGGCAACTACGGTAAATCAATGAGCATAAAACGGCTGTTTGTTTTTGCGGTGATATGCAATGTTGTTATATCTGTTATACGCGCGGCATCGCGACGTTGTAACATTGTATCATCATTTAATACGAGTTCTCCTTCAATAACAAACAGGTATATGCGACGTCCTTCTTGTTGATGGAATGTTATGTGCTGATTATTTTCTAAATCGGATAAATACATCGTTATATCTTGATGAATGTAAGCAACTTGATCACCTGTTTGTGTTTTCGAAACAATAGGTAATAAACGATTTTTCATTTTTTCAATATCATATGAAACTTGTTCGTATGATGGGGTAAGACCGTATGTGTCAGGTAAAAACCAAAGTTGTAGCAGATTGACTTCTTCTGTAGTAGACGGATTTATCTCTGAATGTACAATACCTGTTCCAGCTGTCATTCGTTGTACTTCACCGAACGAAATGATGCGATGATTGCCTAGATTATCGCGATGTTCGAGCTGTCCCTTTAAGACGACTGTCACAATCTCCATTTCCTGATGAGGGTGAGCTCCAAAACCACGTTGTGGCGCGATGATATCATCGTTAAATACGCGCAATGGGCCAAAGTTCATATTTTTTCGATCAAAATATTCAGCAAATGAAAAACTAAAATAACTTTGCAACCAACCGTGGTTTGATTCAAATCGTTCATGTGCAGGATATACGTGAATCATGGTGTGCCTCCTTATTTTATAAGTGCATCAATTGAGTAGTCGCCTGCGCCGATAAGAGCAATGCCGATCACAACAGCAATTAAAATAAAATTGTATTCGAAGCCGTTTTGTGTGACCCAAAACCCATTTGGTGCATGTACTTTTACAATGGCAACGATCATCGTTGCGGCGATTAACAAAGCTGCAAATGGGGTGAACAACCCTAGGGCAAACAATAATCCACCGACGAATTCAGCTAAGCCAGCGAGTAAAGCCATAGTCACACCAGGTTTTAGTCCGATCGATTCAAGCCATCCTCCCGTTCCTTTTAAGCCATATCCTCCGAACCATCCGAACAACTTTTGCGCGCCATGACCGACAAAAGTTAAACCGACAGCGAGACGGATAAGTAAAATACCAATGTGCATCATAATCATTTCTCCTTTCATATATCTTGATTTCAAGATAAAAGTTGTGCGATAGGCCTTTAAAAAGGCGCTAATGAAAGACCTATCTTTTTGAGCAAGTGAATCGTCATTTCTTTTTCATCTGTGGACAAAGATTGGAAAATCTCCAACATTTTTTGTGCGTGCTGCGGGAAAATGTGATCCATTAGTGCTTTTCCTTCTTCAGTAATAACAGCGTACGTAATGCGGCGGTCCTTTTCACAACGTTGCCGGACGATATATCCTTTTTCTTCGAGTTTGTCGATGACGTATGTCATGCTTCCACTTGTAAGCAAAATTTTATCACCGATTTGCTGGATCGGCTGCGCTCCTTTATGATACAGCAAATCGAGAACACCAAACTCCGTTGGATTTAGTCCGTAACGTTGAATGTCATGTTTTACATGTTCCGACACCGCTTTATGTGCTCTAGAAAGGACAATGAATAGTTTTAATGATAATGTTTGATCGTTTTGGCTCATGTGCATCAACCTTTATCTTGATTTCAAGATAATTATAAACTTACGAAAAGTAAGTTGTCAATATAGTTGTTTTTATGGATATCGTATAAGGTGCTAGTTCAGCCACACGCTTTCGACTAGCACCGATGATTCCTTATTTATTTTCGTCAAGAATGCGCGGAAATAAAATATTATTCTCAAGATGAATATGAGTGAATAGATCTTCCTCTAGCGCTTCAAGCCGATTGTAAACTAGTCGATACGTTCCACATGCATCAAAAGGTGGTGTAAAATCGTTCGTGATTTTGCGAATTTCTTTAATAATATCTCCTGCCGTATCGTGTTCGGTAACAAGTTCTTCAATAACTTCTCTCATCGCTTGTTCATTTTCTTTTGTCGGATGTTGTTCGAATTGGATGATTAATGGAAATGCTTTTGTTTCTTCTTTCATTAAATGTTGTTCTAGTTCGGTTTTTAGCTCATTGAACAGCTTATGCACTTCAACTAAGTGTGGTTGTGTGGGACCATGAACGCGTGCCACTTTTGTTACATATGGGCTAAGTTGTGGCAATTCTTCCATTAAAAAATGATGATGTTTTTGAACAATATGCTCGATTAAGTTTGTATAGGAAGCCTCCATCCAGTTTTTTTCTACCTTTTCAAGCGATTTTTCATACATTGATTGTAGCTCGCTTAAAATTGTTTCTATATCTAATTGTTTTTCAGCGAGCACTTCAGATAAGGAACGATTTCCACCGCAACAAAAATCAATTTTATATGCTTTAAACAAATCGCTCGCTTTTGGGAACATCGCCACAATTTCACCGACCGTCGATTGTGCATTGAATATATTTTCCATAATTTTCTCCTCCGAAATGTATTGATATTTACAATGTAATCATATCTTCTTTTTTGTCTGTTTGTTGTGATGCTCATCACATGATTCTTGTGATTTTGGAAAAAACTTTGACAAATAAACTGTTCATATTGAAAGTATAATAGTTTATGAATAAATTTCCATATACCTTCTCGGGCTTTGAGCGCCATATGATCCGGGTGTTTTCCATAAATTAGATAATGATAGATTGCTAAATCCCTGCTAGTCTTATAAGCGAGCAACGGACTAGGAGGGATAACATGAGGAGATTACTAGCACTTGCTTCTATGTTTGTAGTTGCTTTTTGTTTTTCAACAACTGAAGTGAATGCGCAAACGACAGTTCATTACGTAAAGCCAGGTGAAACGTTTTGGACGATTGCGAAAAGCTACAATGTTTCATTGCTTGAACTCCAACGAATAAATCAAAAACAATCGGACGTTTTGTTTGTTGGTGAAACATTGCGCATCCCGCAACCGATTTCTCAAGCTGATAAAGATTTATTGGCCCGTCTTGTTCATGCGGAAGCAAAAGGGGAACCATATGCAGGAAAAGTAGCGGTGGCAACTGTCGTTTTGAACCGTGTCGATCATCCGAATTTCCCGAATACGATTCGCCAAGTCATTTATGAGCGTTCTGGGGGATATTATGCGTTTACTCCTGTACAAAATGGAGAGATTAACAAACCAGCAGATCGTGAAGCATATCGAGCGGTTGAAGAAGCCATTGCTTTTCGCGGTTTAGGAAGCGGATCATTATATTTTTACAATCCAAAAACGGCGAAAAGCGAATGGATCCGCTCACGTCAAGTGACAGTTGTTATTGGAAATCATGTATTTGCGAAATAATCCCTCTACGAGTGTAGGGGGATTATTTTTTATTCTTTATTGACTAATCAGTCAAAATTCTATATAATGGAATTGACTTGTTGGTCAATGGTTAAATAGTGCCGAGGGAGGCGAAATAATGGGGATTGTCAATGTCAATCAATTAACGAAAATGTATAAAAACAACCGAGGGATTGACGGTGTTACATTTTCAATTGAAGAAGGAGAAATTTTTGGGTTTATTGGGCCAAATGGGGCAGGAAAAAGCACAACGATTCGCACGTTATTAAATTTTATTTATCCAACAAGCGGTAGTGCTACAATTTTCGGGAAAGATATTGTGAAAGATGCAAAAGAAATTCGGAGACATGTCGGTTATTTACCTTCTGAAGTGCATTACTATGATGATATGAAAGTAATCGACTTATTGACGTATTCGGCATCATTTTACAAAGTGTCAGATCGACGATTGAAACAGTTAGCTGAACGTCTTGATTTAGATGTGCATAAAAAAATTGAAGATTTATCGTTTGGAAATCGAAAGAAAGTCGGTATCGTTCAGGCGCTTTTACACGAGCCAAAATTGCTAATTTTAGATGAACCAACAGGTGGATTAGATCCGCTCATGCAGCATACATTTTTTGAACTACTTTTGGAAGAACGAAAAAAAGGTGTAACGATTTTCTTCTCTTCACACATTCTTTCAGAAGTACAAAAGCTTTGCGACCGTGTAGCAATTATTAAGGAAGGAAAGTTAATTCAGGTGGAAACGGTTGAGCATTTAACGAAAAACCATTTGAAACACGTGACGGTCGTGTTTGAAGAAGGGCAACATATGACATTTGATTTGTCAGGTATTGTAAACAAAGAAGTGAAAGGCAACGAGATGACGATGTTATATAAAGGAGATATGAACGAACTCATTGCTCAGCTGCACAGTCTGCGCATCAAAGATGTGTCGATTAGCGAACCGTCTCTTGAAGATGTGTTTATGCACTATTACGAAAAGTGAGGGATGGACGATGTTTAAAAGAGAATGGCAACGAAACGCAAAATCATTGGTCATCTGGAGCGTTGTGATTGGCGGGCTCGTTCTTTTAACGTTAAGTATTTTTCCACAGTTTGCAGAGCAACAAAAAGAGGTCACAAAACTTCTTCAATCGTTGCCCCCAGCGATGATTAAAGCATTTGGAATGGATCAACTAAGCATTGGTGATTTAACTGGGTATTACGGTGTTCGTGTATATACGATGACGACGTTACTTGGTAGCGTCTATGCAGCGATGTTAGCTGCCAACATCGTTGCAAAAGAGGAGAATGATAAAACGATTGAATTTTTACTCGCTAAACCAGTAACAAGAAGTGAAATTTTAACAAAGAAATGGCTTGTTGTGGCGGTGAACATTCTTATTTTAAATGCGGTTTCTTTGCTTGTTAGTTTTATTGGTTTTCAAATGGCTAAAGAATACGATGTATCACTGAAGGCTGTTTATTTACTGACATTGGCAACAGTATTTCTTCACTTTACGTTTGCAGCTGTGGCGTTTTTATTATCAACGATAATGCGTAAAACGAGAAATGCATCATCATTTGCCCTCGGTCTTGTCTTTGTCACTTATTTTATGAATATGATGTCAAGTATTTCTGACGATTTATCGTTTTTAAAGTATGTGAGTCCGTTTAAATATGTCGATGCAGCACCGATTATTAACGAGCTTCAAATGGACTGGTTGTATACAGTTTTGATGATTGTAATCATGAGTGTAAGCATTATTGTAGCATATGTCATTTATCAAAAGAAAGATATCGTCACGTGAGGGGGATTTGATTGTACGAAGCGTTTGAAAGGCAACCGGAAGAAAAAAAGAAACTCATTATTCAAACCGTGATCGAAGAGTTTGTCCAAAACGGATACGACAATGCATCAACGGATGTGATGACGAGTCGCGCTGGCATTTCAAAGGGATTGTTATTTCATTATTTTAAAAGCAAAAAAAATTTATATTTATATGTTGTTCATTATGCAAAACAGTTGTTGACTGAAAAGACGATGGAAGCAGTAAACGAAATAAGATGTAACGATTTCTTTGAACGAATAAAACAAATTGTACTTACTAAACAGCAAATATTTATGAAATATCCGCGTGAAACACAACTAGTCATTGATGCAGTCGCTAATCCACCAAAAGCGGTAAAAAAAGAAATGGAACAACTGCTCGCAAAACACTATGAAACATATGCTGAAGATTTTCAATTGCAACATATTTTTTTAAAAGACCTTCTGCACAAAGAAACATTACGTGATGATGTATGTGTTGAGACGGTCGTGCGCATGACGATGTTGATCGTGGAACAATTATCAAATAAGTACATGCAACTGTATAAACATAAACAATATGATCCCATTCGACAAGGGGATTTGCTTGTACGGGAGTTAGATGAATATGTGGATGTTATAAAATATGGAATTTACAAGTGAAGGCGGGGCTTTTCCCGCCTTTATTCATTGTAAGAAAATTATTGAAATTTTCTGTTTTTATGTGGTATGATATTTTCGAGAAATTTGAAACTATGTTTCGTAATACGCAACAAAAAAGGGGAAGGGGAATGATGATGGGAGAATATGTACAAGTTGGGCGTTTGCAAGTCGCTAAGTTGTTTTATGAATTTATCGTTGAAGAAGTATTGCCAAATAACCAAGTAGATAAAGATAAATTTTGGAAAAACTTTGAGCAACTCATTAATGAGTTAACACCAAAAAATAAAGCGTTGCTTGCCAAACGCGATGAGCTGCAAGAAAAAATTCATGAATGGCATAAACAACATCGTTCGCAGTTCAATTTTGAACAATATAAATCGTTTTTACAGGAAATCGGCTATTTAGAGCCGGAAGTCGAGGACTTTGAAATTACGACAGAAAATGTCGATGATGAAATTGCTAAACAAGCGGGGCCACAACTTGTTGTTCCGATTACAAACGCACGTTACGCGCTCAATGCAGCCAATGCCCGTTGGGGAAGTTTGTACGATGCGTTGTATGGAACAGACGTCATTAGTGAAGAAGATGGTGCAGAGCGCGGAAAGGGATACAATTCGGTGCGCGGTGAGAAAGTCATTGCTTATGTGCGTGATTTTTTAGATGAAACGGCACCGCTTCGTGGATATTCGCATAAAGATGCTGTGCAATACGCTGTCGTAAATGGTACATTAACTGTCACCGTAAAAGATGGACAAACGACAACGTTACAACATGAAGAAAAATTTGTCGGATATCAAGGTTCGCCAACACAACCATCCGCTATTTTATTAAAAAACAACGGCCTACATATTGAAATACAAATTGATCGTACTCATCCAATTGGACAGACGGATCCAGCAGGTATTAAGGACGTTTATTTAGAGTCAGCTTTAACAACGATTATGGATTGCGAAGATTCCGTTGCCGCAGTAGACGCGGAAGATAAAGTGCTTGTATATCGCAATTTGCTCGGCTTAGTTCGCGGTGATTTAACGGCAAGTTTCACAAAAGGAAATAAAAAGGTGACGCGCGAATTAAATCCAGATCGTGTATATACAACGCCAAGCGGCGAAACGCTCAACTTGCCAGGACGCTCACTTATGTTTGTACGCAACGTCGGACATTTAATGACAAACAATACAATTTTGCTTGAAAACGGAGAAGAAGTGTATGAAGGCATTTTAGATGCGGTTGTGACGACGTTAATTATGAAACATTCGCTTCTTGGTAATGGAAAATACGTCAATTCAAGAAAAGGTTCCATTTATATTGTAAAGCCAAAAATGCACGGATCAGAAGAAGTAGCATTTGCGAACGAATTATTTGATCGTGTGGAAGATATGCTCGGTCTTGAACGCAACACGATTAAAATTGGTGTAATGGATGAAGAACGACGGACAACGTTGAATTTAAAAAATTGTATTTATCAAGTAAGAGATCGAATTGTTTTTATTAATACAGGCTTTTTAGATCGCACAGGAGATGAAATTCATACGTCCATGGAAGCGGGTCCGATGATTCGGAAAAACGAAATGAAATCATCGACATGGCTGCAAGGCTATGAAAAATCAAACGTTAGTGTGGGATTGGCGACAGGCTTTCAAGGACGCGCTCAAATTGGTAAAGGCATGTGGGCAATGCCTGATATGATGGCCGAAATGTTAAAGCAAAAAATTGCGCATCCGCAAGCAGGAGCGAATACAGCGTGGGTGCCGTCCCCAACAGCAGCGACGTTACATGCACTCCATTATCATAAGGTCGACGTATTTGCGGTGCAAGATGAGTTGAGAAAACATATGAAAAATTATCGTGACGACATATTACAAATTCCTGTTGCTATTAATCCGCGATGGACGCCAGAAGACATCCAACAAGAGCTGGACAATAATGCACAAGGTATTCTCGGTTACGTCGTTCGTTGGATTGATCAAGGGATTGGATGTTCGAAAGTACCGGATATTCATAACATCGGTCTCATGGAAGATCGTGCAACGTTGCGTATTTCAAGTCAACATATTGCCAACTGGTTGCATCATGGCATTTGTACGAAAGAACAAGTACTTGAAACGCTGAAGCGAATGGCGAAAGTTGTTGATGAACAAAATGCAGACGACCCAGCATATCGGCCAATGTCGATTGATTATGACAATTCAGTTGCTTTCCAAGCTGCGTGCGATCTTGTTTTTAAAGGCTATGAGCAACCAAACGGCTATACGGAGCCAATCTTACATCGTCGTCGTTTAGAAGCAAAAGCAAAATATGCACATGTAAAACAATAGTAAGACGGAGGGCATTCTATACGAGTGCCCTCGTTATTATGTTAAAGGTGGGAAACGTAATGAGGGAAGATTCGCTTGTGAAATCAGTCAGCCGAGCATTGCAAATTGTCGATATGGTAAGCAACTATCGTCATGGCGTAGGTGTAACGGAAATTGCTAAGCAAATTGGCATTCATAAAAGCTCAGTGTATCGGTTATTATCAACGCTTGTTGAGCATGGGTATATCGAACAAGATGAAGAAACAGAGCGTTATAAACTTGGCTATAAATTTTTAGAAATGAGCTCGAAGTTGTTGGAATCGATTGATTTGCGTAAAGAAGCAAAGCCGTATTTACGTGAGTTAGAACAAATGACGAATGAAGTGGTGCATCTTGTTGTGTACGATCAAGGTGAGGTGATTTATATTGAAAAATTGGACGGAAATGAAACGTTGCGCATGCATTCGAAAGTTGGAAAGCGGGCACCGATGCATTGTACGGCTGTCGGGAAAGCGATTTTAGCGCACTTACCAAAGCACGTTGTCATGGACATTTTAGAAAGAAAAGGACTACCGCCACATACAGATTATACGATTACAGAGCGAGAAGTGTTGTTTCATGAACTTGAATGTGTTCGAAAACGCGGTTATGCGCTCGATTTAGAAGAAAATGAATACGGTATACGATGTGTTGCCGTTCCGATTTTCGATCATACGAAACAAGTGATCGCTGCGGTCAGCGTTTCTGGACCGACGATTCGAATGACTGATGAGCGCCTCGAGCAGCTCTACGTGCAAATGAAAAAGATAGGTAAGCAAATTTCCGAGCGGCTCGGGTATCGATGAATAATATATACGTTTGGCCTCTAGTCATAGTATAATGTTAAAAAGGATGTTTAAGGAGGCCGCTTTATGGCACAACGTGTTGTGAAAACAACCTACTTGCTTGGGCTTTTGTTTCTCGTTTCAGCACTTGTTTATTTTTTTGCTTCGAATTGGCCGGAGCTTGGACGGTTGACGAAAGTCGGGATTGGTGCTGGGTTTATGATTTTGTTTTATGGCCTGAGCGCCACGGTTTTTCGCCATCATTTTTTTAGTAAATGGTTACTTATTTTTGGAGCGATTACGTTCGGGATTTGTGTTGCATTAATTGGGCAAGTGTATAATTCACACGCTGATAGCTTTTTGTTGTTTTTTATTTGGTTTATTCCTACTGCTATTTTGGCATGGCTTACTCGCGGTCGATTTCTCTCTATATTCAGTTTTGGGTTGCTGCAGCTTACATTTTGGTTTTACTATTTTCCGTCTTCGTATCAAATCGAACGTGGAGAATGGCCGTCGTTTTTTATTTTATTGCTTTTTGCTGTAATAAATGGAATGGTTGCACTTCTTGGACGCTCATCCATCTTGTCTGTTCTATCGTATTTCGCGATGCATAGTTGGCTATTTGTTGTATTTGTTCAAGGGATTTCCATGGATCAGTTTCATTTTTGGCCATACGTACATGCTTTTATGTTTGTGTTGTTTTTAATATATGTAAAAAAACAACCGTATTTTATATGTACTGTGTTATTTACAGGAATGTTTTGGGTCGTACAATATTTCCGTTTTGTTGAACGGCACTTTGGTGGGAATTGGTATATATTTGGGCTTGTATTAGCTGTCATCATCGTTTATATAGGCATTTATGTGCTTCGTTGGATGAAAAAGCGAAGTAACGGAAAAGTAGAAAAAGTTTTCCTCGTTGCTTTTCAAACCATCGTTACAGGGGTAGCTTCGGTCATTGCAATTGGAAGTATTATGCAGTTATTATCGTTTTGGTTTGATGTGTTTTCTCCTTATTGGTTGTTTAGTATATCTGTTTTTTTATTTGTTGTTCCTGGGCTGTTATGGAAAAGATGGAACGATGTTGTTCGTTACACGTTGCTTGCGATTGGATATATGCTCGGTGCGTTTAGCGTAACAGAGATTTCCTTTATCGTAATCAGTGTATATATCGCTGGATTATTTATTGTTTCATGGCGAATGCCAGCAGCTGTACGAACGATGACGAATATTGCAGTTTCGCTTTATTTCGCCATGATGATGCTTGATGAGTGGAGCGACATTCGTTACACGTTATTTGCTGTATTTGTTTTTTACGGCATTATTTATTGGGTTACAAAACATACGTATGAGCGACTCGTGTTCCTCGCTTCTTCATTCGCTACGCTTCTTTTATTGACGAGCGCTGATTTAGTTGAGATGGATTGGACGTATGTTGTATGGAACATACTGTTTCTTTGCTTTGTAGCCTTTGTTCTCTTTTTCCGTACAAATGAAAAGGAACAATCGATTGCTTGGTTATATACTTTTTTGTTTTTGATTCTAAAGTATTATGAGTGGGTTTGGAATTTATTGCATAAATCCATGACGTTAGCGATTGTTGGTATATGTTTATTGATCGTTGCTTCGATCGTACAAAAAAGAAAAGCGATTTCGTTTTCTGTTACAAAGCAAAAATGGTTGCCGCTTTTTGTTGTCATGATTTTGCAAGGTGCTTTTATCATTTATGTGACGTTTGATAAAGAACAACATCTTCAATATGGTCAACAAATTAAATTACAGCTTGAACCAATTGATCCACGTTCGCTTATCCAAGGGGATTATATACGCCTTCAATACGAAATTTCGACAATTGAAGGAATGAATGAGTTGGGAAAAGTGCAAGTCATTTTACGAAAAGATGAAGCGGGAATTCATCGATTAGTTGGCATTTATTCATTAAATGGAAAAAAACGAAATGGGGATATGTATCAAGAAGGGGATGTATTAGTAAACGGAAATATATATGGAGATACGATCATTTATGGAATTGAAACGTATTTTGTCCCTGAAAAAACAGGGGGAGACATACAACAGCGCGCTCGCTTTGCATATGTACGCGTGAGTAAGACAGGAGATGCGTTGTTAGAGAAAGTGTCTGAACAATAAGCATAACACCGCCGTCTCGTATGAAGACGGCGGTGTTTTTGATAGTTCGCTTCAAAGCAGTAAGGAAATTTTACTTCCCGATAAACATTTGTGTCCAGTAATTCCCATTTCCATCAAATCCAACACCGATATGCGTGAAGTTTCGATTTAAAATATTGGCGCGGTGTCCTGCGCTGTTCATCCATGCGTTGACAACCTCTTGTGGTGTCCGTTGCCCTTTTGCGATGTTTTCCCCCGCTGTCCGATAAGAAACGCCAAAATCGCGCATCATATCAAATGGGGAGCCATATGTTGGGCTTGTATGCGAGAAATAATTATTTTTTCGCATATCTTCCGATTTTTTCTGAGCGACAGAGCTAAGTTGGGCATCAGCACGTAAGGCTGGAAGTCCTGCCCGAGCACGTTCTCTATTTGTCAAATCAATGACTTGTTGTGCATATTGGCTAATACTTGTTGTCGGTGTTGTCTGTTTTGGTTGCTGCTGAGCTGGTTGTTGTGTTTGTCTGTTCGGTTGTGCCGGCGTTACCTGATTCGGACGTTGATACGCGTTTGGTGCTGGCGTATAAGGTCTTGGTTGCATATACATTCTTTGCTGTTCCATCAACGATCGTTCAATTTGTGTGCGCAGATTGGCTGCGTCTTTCGGATCGATTGGAACAAATTTATAACGAGCTTCTTGAATCAATATCGCTTTTGTATGAGGATATTGATCGCTAGATAGCGTTGTATGCAAAGCAGAAATGTTTGAACGATTGTTCATATCCATTGCGTTGTTACAGCCAACAATGGCAAGTAAACTTAAAGCGGCAATAGATTTTGTCAACTTTGCTATCATTTGCTCATCCCTCCTTGGCATATTTCATCGTCATGCACCGTTAGTTTTTACAATGATGAGGCAAACTAAAGATGGGAATGGTTGAGAAATGTTTTTTCCTCTTTTTGTTTTTTAAAAATGACAAGATTGTGACAGACAAAATGATATTTACTTTAAATTGAATACAATCTGTAAGCGCTTTAATATAAAACTATAGCAAGACCAAATAAACAAAGGAGGAGAAAACATGGAAAATCAAACAGGTTTTCGTGTGAAAGTGCAACGTTTTGGCAGTTATTTAAGCGGAATGATTATGCCAAACATTGGGGCATTTATTGCGTGGGGAATTATTACTGCATTATTCATCCCAACAGGTTGGTTGCCAAATGAAACATTCGCTAAATTAGTTGGCCCAATGATTACGTATTTATTGCCATTATTAATCGGTTATACAGGCGGAAAAATGATTTATGACGTTCGCGGTGGTGTCGTCGGTGCAACCGCAACGATGGGGGTTATTGTCGGTTCAGACATTCCAATGTTTTTAGGGGCCATGATCATGGGTCCACTTGGAGGATATGCAATCAAACAGTTTGACAAGCTATTCCACGGAAAAGTCAAACAAGGTTTTGAAATGTTAGTGAACAACTTTTCAGCAGGTATTATTGGCGGATTGCTCAC
Source organism: Anoxybacillus sp. LAT27 (assembly GCF_022030075.1). NCBI lineage: Bacteria > Bacillati > Bacillota > Bacilli > Caryophanales > Anoxybacillaceae > Anoxybacillus > Anoxybacillus sp. LAT27. Next base: position 94,577 of record NZ_JAIWYK010000062.1, on the reverse strand, counting down.
ATTAGTCGCTTTTAAAGGGATTGGTCCAATTGTTTTAGGATTGAACAAAACGTTAGCAGCAGGTGTAGAAACAATTGTTAACGCAAAGTTGTTACCTTTAGCAAACATTTTTATTGAGCCAGCAAAAGTATTATTTTTAAACAATGCCATCAACCACGGTATTTTAAGTCCGCTTGGTGTTGAGCAAGCAGCGAAAACAGGAAAATCGATTTTATTCCTACTTGAAACAAACCCAGGTCCAGGTCTTGGTATTTTACTTGCGTACTGGTTATTCGGAAAAGGAATGGCGAAACAATCAGCACCAGGTGCAGTCATCATTCATTTCCTTGGAGGAATTCACGAAATTTATTTCCCTTACATTTTAATGCGTCCAGTACTCATTTTAGCTGCAATTGCCGGTGGTATGAGCGGAGTATTTACATTTACATTATTTAATGCAGGTCTTGTGGCTGTGCCATCGCCAGGAAGTATTTTCGCATTACTTGCTATGACACCGCGTGGTCATTACTTAGGTGTGCTTGCTGGGGTAATCGTTGCGGCTGCTGTTTCTTTCTTAGTCGCATCTTTCTTCTTAAAAACATCGAAACAAGAAGAAGGTGATTTAGAACAAGCAACGGAACAAATGCAACAGCTGAAAGGGAAGAAAAGCAGTGTTGCTTCGGCATTAAATACAGCAGCACCAAAACAAGTGAAAAAAATTGTTTTTGCTTGTGATGCAGGAATGGGATCGAGTGCGATGGGTGCTTCCATTATGAGAAACAAAGTGCAAAAAGCTGGACTTGATATTGAAGTAACAAATACAGCAATTAATCAATTGCCAGCGGATGCAGATGTTGTAATAACACATCAAAACTTGACAGATCGTGCAAAAGAAAAGCTACCAAATGCATATCACGTATCTGTAGAAAATTTCTTAAATAGTCCAAAATACGACGAGTTAATCGAAATGCTAAAAAAAGGTGAATAACGAACAAACGAAAAGGTAAGTGATTCGCTTACCTTTTCGTCTTATTTAAAAAATGTCAACATTCGAAATGACGAAAAAGTGCTTTCTATTTGTTGTGATTCAAGAAAAGTGACGGTAAAATTTTTCTTGAAAAGCAAACATATTTTTAAAAGTTGTCAACAATCGTTGCTGAATAAGGGGGTGAGTACGTGTATATATCAGCGAGAGAAAGAAAAATATTAGATCTTTTGTTAGCATATCCAAAGGGAATTACAGTGAAAGATGTAGCAAAGCAATTGGGTGTCAGTGAACGAACAGTTCATCGCGATTTAAAAGGTGTAGAGCAAGTTGTTGGAGCGTATGACTTGCAACTAATAAAAAAAGCAGGTGTTGGCATTCAAATTGTCGGTAATGAAGAAAAAAAGCATCAGTTACAAATGCATGTACTTCGTTTATCCCATACGGAATATACGCCTGAAGAACGGCAAACGATGATTTTAATTGCTTTGTTAGAATCAGGTGAGCCTGTGAAATTAATTTCTCTTGCAAATGATTTAAACGTAACGGTCGCCACGATCAGCAACGATTTAGACAAAGTTGAGGAAAAAGTAGAAAAACACGGGCTTGCTCTCGTACGCAAAAGAGGATACGGAGTGGAGATCGCTGGTTCGGAAGCGGCGAAACGTAAAATGATGAGTGAACTGTTATTTGATCATTTCGATGAGTCGCAGTTTTTCTCTTTCATGAAAGAATCGATTCAAAAAAAATCAACGGATTTGGTCAATACAGTAACGGAAAAGCTACTCGGACTTGTTGACAAGAAAAAACTGTTTATGATTGAACGACAAATTGAAGCGATGAAAGATGATCTCCCATTTACGATTGCTGATAGTTCGTATATTGCGCTCGTCATTCATCTTGCGCTGGCGATTGAGCGCATTATGCAAGGGGAAGCGATTCATTTTGATGCCCAACATTTGCAAACCATTAGCATGACAAAAGAGTATGAAACGGCAGAAAAAATCGCCAAAAGACTAGAGGAAGTGTTTCATCTTGTCATTCCTAAAGAAGAAATTGGTTACATTACGATGCATTTAATGGGTGCAAAATTACGGACTCGTCGCGGATATATGTTAGAGGAAGCGAGTTTAGAAATTGCAATGAAGACGCAAGAACTCATACGTTTTGTGAGCGAGCAAATAGGAGTCGATTTAACAGACGACTATCCGTTGTACGAAGATTTAATCGTTCATTTAAAGCCAGCTTTATATCGCATCCAGCATCATATGGGCATTACAAATCCGTTGCTTCATAAAATTATGGAAGATTATAGTGAATTGTTTCATGTTGTGCAACGAGGTGTGCGCTACGTATTCTCGGACATGACAGTGCCTGAGGAAGAAGTTGGATATTTAGTTCTTCATTTTGCATCGGCGCTACTACGTGACAAGCAAGGAATTCGTGCGCTCGTTATTTGTTCAAGCGGAATCGGAACCGCGAAAATATTAGCCACTCGTTTAAAAAAAGAAATTCCAGATATTTCACATATTGAACAAAAGTCTTTTTTTGATGTTCAACGTGTAGATGTGCACGAGTATGATTTAATCGTATCGACAGTCCCGATTCATACGTCGCAGCCATATTTTCTAGTTAATCCGATGTTGCCAGAAGAAGACGTTGCTACGATTCGCCAGTTTTTAAAAACGAAAGCGTTTTCTATCCGTTCTCAAAAAGTAAATTCATCGAAGAAAGGGATTGAAAACATTCGTTCGATTCATGTCGTGAGTGAGACGATTGTTCAGTTATTAAACGGCTTTTCTATGCGGGAGCTATCTTCTTACTCGCTTCAAGATGCATTGATGCATGCGTGTGCACATCTTGAGCAACATGGCGTGATTCGCAGCAAAGAGCGAGTCGTTGAAGAATTGCTACAACGCGAGCAAGTCGGTGGATTAGGAATTCCAAATACGACTTTAGCGCTGTATCACACACGAAGTGAAGATGTGTTACAACCATCTTTTACGATGTATACACTAACACACTCACAAACGATCATCGGTATGGATCAACAGCCGATGGTACTGAACCGTCTTTTGTTGTTGTTAGCGCCAAAAAATGCACCAGATGATATGTTGCAAGTGCTTAGTCATGTTAGCTCGCTCATCATTAAAGATGAAGAAAGTATGGAATTGTTTTCAAAAGGAAGTAAAGAACAAATTTATGCGTTTTTCAGTGCACAATTAGAAAAATTTTTTTACGAACAAATTCAACAGCACAAGGAGTGAATGATCGTGACAGTATTGAAAAAAGAAAATATTGTACTAGGTGCAGACGTAAAAACGAAAGAAGAAGCGATTCGATTAGCAGGACGTATTTTAGTTGAGCAAGGATACGTAGAGGAGTTTTATATTGACAAAATGTTTGAAAGAGAAGCGTTAACTTCAACATATATGGGGAATTTTGTAGCGATTCCGCACGGTACGGAAGATGCGAAAAAACTTGTGAAGCAAGCGGGTTTATCAATTGTTCAAGTGCCGAATGGAGTGGACTTTGGAGAAGGAAATGTTGCGAAAATTTTAATCGGCATCGCAGGGAAAGATAATGAGCATTTAGAAATTTTGTCGAAAGTTGCGATCGTGTGTTCGGAAGAAGAAAACATCCAAAAGATGATTTCTGCAACGACAGAAGAAGAAATTTTGCAACTATTAAACGAGGTGAAATAATATGCTAGCTGTTCATTTTGGTGCTGGAAATATTGGGAGAGGATTTATTGGCAGTTTGTTGTCGCAATCAGGGTATAATGTTGTATTTGTTGATGTAAATGAAAAAATTGTACAAGCGCTTCAACAAAAAGGTCAATATGAAGTGATCATCGCAGGAGAGACGACAGAAACACAAGTTGTTCGCAACGTATCCGCGTTGCATAGTCAGCACCAGCAAAATGAAATTATTGATCAAATTGCGCGTGCAGATTTAGTGACGACAGCTGTTGGACCAAATATTTTACCTCTTATTTCACAGACGATTGCGGAAGGATTAAAAAAACGATTAACAGATCGACCTGTTCATATCATCGCTTGCGAAAATATGATCGGTGGTAGCGAACATTTAAAAACATACGTCTGGGAACACCTATCAGAACAAGAACAAACATCTTTAGAAGATAAATGTGGATTTTTAAACTGTGCGGTTGATCGCATCGTTCCAAACCAAACTCATGAAGATCCGTTAACCGTTGTTGTTGAACCGTTTTTTGAATGGGTGATCGAGACGAAAGAAGTGATTGGAAATATTCCGCACATTATTGGGGCGCATTTTGTTGATGATTTACAACCATACATCGAAAGAAAGCTGTTTACTGTCAATACAGGCCATGCGCTCGTTGCTTATTTAGGATACCGTAAAAAATATGAGACGATTCGTCAAGCGATGGAAGATCAAGATATTCTCGCAGACGTGACAAACGCGTTACGTGAATCAGGGCGAGTGCTTGTTCATCAATACGGTTGGAATGAAGCCGAGCATCAAGCATATATTGAAAAAATTGTTCAACGGTTCATCAATCCTTCTATGACAGATGAAGTGACACGAGTGGCTCGTTCGCCAATCCGTAAACTCGGACCGAACGATCGACTCATTCGACCAGCGCTGAAATATTACGAATGCTTTGGAGAAGTTCCTGCATCTTTAACAAAAGGAATTGCGGCGTTGTTGCTATTTGATTATGAAGGGGATGCTGAAGCAGTACAACTTCAACAAACGATCAAAGAAAGCGGGGTAGAGGGGGCGCTTGAAAAATATGCGAAGCTCCCGTCTAATCATCCGATTGTTGTAGAAGTGAAAAAACAAATGCTTTATATGTAGGGGCCATCTTTATAGATGGCTCTTTTTACTTGGACTTTTTTTCAAAAGAGTGCGAACGATTTCGGCGATGACTCCTACAATGATACCGAACGTTGAAATAACAAGAAAGGAAATAATGCTTGTCACATCGCTCCATCCCACGTTCATACGGGTAAACGAAATAAACAAAGCATAAGCGACTCCGATAGTAGAGAAAGAGGAACATATGATGACAAACGTTTTTTTACCGAAAAACCCACTTAATCCGATAATACATGATAAAATAAAGGCAGTGATTCCAAGGCCAATGAATTGCTTCAAGCCCAACTCTACACTAAGCAATAAACGAGATGCAATCAACACACAAAAAAAGAGAAAAAATAAAAAAGTGCCAACGCTGTACCACTGTTTCGATCCACTATTAGGAAGTTTCATTATCGCTGTCACTCCTTTGTTATTTTTTATTATACCGCACCGTTTATGTTGTTTAGCAGAGCGATGCAAAATTTCTCTTCTTGCCTATCGTTTTTGTTTACAATAGAATGATAAAGTCAAACGATTATGTAACAGGGTGAGTATATTTTATGAAACGATCATTTGCTTTATATGTGACGCTTATCTCCCTATTTGGATGTGCCTTATTTTTATATATATGGCCATTTTCAAATGTACATGTACAAAACGAATGGTTGCTGTTATTGTTGTTTGCTGGGGCTGCCGTTTTGTTTAGTAGATATACGATATATTTGCCACCAAATGGAAATGCTTTTACGTTAGAGTCTTCTGTTTACCTTGCTTTGCTTTTTACTCATGGATTGCACTTTTCTTTAGCCATACTTTTAATAAGCAGTTTTGTGATGTACTTTTGGTACCCACGAAAAACGTCATGGTTTAGCCATGTATTCAATTTTTCTGTTTATACAATGATGATTTGTGGGAGTTATTATGCTTATATCGTTTTTGGGGGCGTTGTCGGGAAAGTTTCCGTTTACGATTTTGGAGCCTACATTGCTTCCTTCGCTACTTTCTTTGTTTTAAACGTATTGCTTATGACCATATATTTTTCATTGTGTTCATCTACTGAGTTTCGCTTGATTTTGTTAAATACTATAAAAGAACTCATATACATTTATATGGTAGAATTGACAGCCTCACTTATCTTAGCCATTCTTTTTATTTTTGATGCTATATTCGGTTTGCTTTTATATATGTTTATTATGTTGCTACTTTCAGCGGTTTTTAGGCAATACTCCCATTTATATGAGAGATTGGCAGACGATAAGGCGTATATTGAGAAATTACTTAACTCTTTACCAATTGGAATTATCACAATGGATGAAACTCGTTCCGATTATTTTATTAACAAATCAGCTATGTCATTACTATGCTTGGATCAAAGAAAAATAAAGGAGAAAATTAGAGAAGGATCGGAAGAAAACCATTTGTTTTGGAATCTACTTACGTCTCAACATTCTTTTCAACAAGTAAAAATATCATACGACTCAGATGAGGGAGAGAGGGAATTTCTGGTCTCTAAAACAGATTTAATTATTCCGCATAAAGAGCCAATTGGACATATTGTTTTCTTTCTCGATGTTACTGAAGCTGAAAAAATCTCCAGACGCATGCATCAGTCAGAAAAGCTTGCGTTAATGGGGGAAATGGCAGCGAAAGCAGCGCATGAAATTCGCAATCCGCTTGCGGTGATTCACGGTTTTTTAGCGTTTATGAACGAAAATTTACATGAACGCGATCGCGAAAAATATCATATTCCGCTTTTATTGCAAGAAATTGATCGCATCAACGCGATTGTGGAAGATATGCTTCTTATTGCGAAGCCGAGCGCCCCGATGTTGAAAGAGACGTATATGGAAACGATCGTTCAAGATGTTCTTTCATTGTTACAACAAACGTTAGAAGCAAAAAACATACGTGTGCACGTGCGCCTTGATCACGTGCCGTTACAGCTTGATTCGAAACAAATGATGCAAGTGTTGTATAATTTACTCTATAACAGCATCGAAGCCGTCGGGGAAGATGGCACAATTTGCCTATATTCTGATGTAGGTGAAACATACAACATGTACGTATACGACTCTGGAAGCGGAATTCCGAAAGATATGCACGAGATGATTTTTGAACCATTTATCACAACGAAGTCATCAGGGACCGGATTAGGATTAACGATTGTGAAACGAATTATTGAAAACCATGGTGGAACGATTGCACTTCACGACAGTTCAGAGAAAGGAACGACGTTTGTTATTAAGTTACCCGTTCGATGGTAGAAAGAGGTGTCCATGACGGGCACCTTTTTATATATTTTTTATTTCCATATAAAAGGCAGTTAAAAAATTTTTTACGCTCATTACGGCATTTTTTTGTTCTTTCGTCGGCTTATAACTCGCACACGTGTAAACGGATCTCTTGTGGAGCGAAATGTTCAAATTCAGGCTCGTGTAATCGGCTAATCCAAGGGATGATAAGTGGGTAAATGTTTGTAGCACCATGGGCTTGTGATACTTGCTCAGCCATTATAAAATTCAACTATCCACAACAAAAAAGAGGAGCGGGTATATGAGTGCGATTATGTTATTTTTACTAGCTGGTTTTGCCGAAATCGGCGGAGGGTATCTTGTATGGCTTTGGTTGCGAGAAGGGAAACCAACGATGTATGGAATTTTTGGGGGAATATGTTTAACATTATATGGTGTTATTGCAACGTTTCAGTCATTTCCATCGTTCGGGCGAGTGTATGCTGCATATGGTGGGATTTTTATTGTTTTATCACTACTATGGGGATGGTGGATAGATAAAAAAACGCCCGATATGTATGATTGGATTGGTGGGGCGATTTGTTTAATAGGGGTTGGGGTAATGTTATTAGCTCCACGTAGTTAAACTTTAGTTTAGTAATAAGGTGCTATATTAATTTGTTAAAAAGTGGTAAAAAATAATTGACAGTCTTCGATTAGACTCTTACAATGATAATAGACGATTAGATTTTTAGAAAATTTGAAAAACAGGTGTTGATGTGTGTTGCTAAAGCAGGCAGGAGGAAGAATCGGCCGCAATGCGATTTTGCTCGCGTTAATGGAAGAGGAAGAGGAACAAGCGGTGCTTGAGCACTTATCGTTATTGCAATGGCGCTACTGCAAAGGAAAAGTCGGTTCGATGGAATTACAAAAAATTGTTGCTGCCATCGAAACAGCAGCAAAACGAAACGGTGTCGTAAACGGAGAACTGTATCGTGAAATGCACGCTTTATATCACGCGGTGGTCGAAGCGATGCAAGGGGTTACAAGAGGGCAAGTAGAGTTAGGCGATTTAATGCGGACGGTCGGTCTTCGGTTTGCGGTAGTGCGCGGCATGCCATATGAAAACGAAGCAGAAGGTGAATGGATTGCCGTTGCTTTGTACGGAACGATCGGGGCGCCGATTCGCGGGTTAGAGCATGAAACAATCGGATTAGGAATCAACCATATGTAGCCTATAGGTATTTAGTTCAGAAGGAGGCTATCCCACTAAATGGTGGTGTAGCCTCCTTCTTTATTTTATTAAAGGGATGGGGTGTGAGTGTGGTCATTTTAACAGGTCATACGTTGACATTAGATGAGGTAAAACGAGTATTGTACGATAACGAAAAAGTCATAGCGGCAAAAGAGAGTATGGACGAGGCGGCGCGCAGCCGACAAGCGGTTGATGAAATCGTCGCCAATAAACGAATCGTATACGGCATTACGACTGGGTTTGGAAAGTTTAGTGATGTGTTTATTGAGGCAGACGATGTCGAAGAGCTACAGTGGAATTTAATTCATTCGCACGCTTGCGGAGTAGGAGAGCCGTTTCCGGAAATTGTATCACGTGCGATGTTATTGTTGCGAGCGAATGCGCTTTTAAAAGGATACTCGGGTGTTCGTCCCGTCGTCATTCAACGGTTGCTTGATTTATTAAATGCGCATATTCATCCAGTCGTTCCGCAGCAAGGTTCTCTCGGTGCGAGCGGGGACTTAGCGCCACTGTCGCATTTAGCGCTCGCATTGCTTGGCGAAGGAGAAGTGTTTTACCGCGGACAGCGCGTGTTGGCAATGGAAGCGTTGACGAAAGAAGGAATCGCTCCTTTCTCGCTAAAGGCGAAAGAAGGATTAGCTCTTATTAACGGTACACAAGCAATGACGGCAATGGGGGTTGTCGGCTATTTAGAGGCAGAGCAGCTAGCGTATGAAAGCGAACTAATTGCCGCAGTAACGTTGGAAGGATTGCGCGGGATTATTGACGCATTCGATGAGCGCGTGCACCTTGTGCGCGGCTACCGCCAACAAACAGAAGTAGCGAAACGCATCCGCTCATATTTAGCGGGAAGCAAGCTGACAACGGCACAAGGAGAATTGCGTGTTCAAGATGCCTACTCGCTTCGCTGCATTCCACAAGTGCACGGTGCGTCTTGGCAAGCGCTTGATTATGTGAAAGAAAAGCTCGAAATTGAGATGAATGCAGCAACCGATAACCCACTTATTTTCGATGATGGTGCGACCGTCATTTCTGGTGGGAACTTCCATGGTCAACCAATTGCTTTAGCGATGGATTTTATGAAAATTGCGGTAGCGGAATTGGCCAATATTTCGGAACGGCGCATTGAGCGGCTTGTCAATCCGCAATTAAACGATTTGCCACCGTTTCTAAGCCCAGCGCCAGGATTGCAGTCAGGGGCGATGATTATGCAATATGCGGCAGCGTCGCTTGTGTCCGAAAATAAAACGTTAGCGCATCCAGCCAGCGTCGATTCGATTCCGTCCTCTGCAAACCAAGAAGACCACGTTAGCATGGGAACGATCGCTTCCCGCCACGCCCATGCGATCATCCAAAACGCACGGCGCGTCTTGGCAATCGAATTAATTTGTGCGTTGCAGGCTGTCGAATACCGTGGCGTGGAACACATGGCGCCAAAGACGCGAGCGTTTTATGAAGCAGCGCGAAAAATCGTCCCATCGATTACAAAAGATCGCATTTTTGCGAAAGATATTGAAGCAGCAGCAAAATGGCTGAAGGATGTGGAATGGGATTTTTTTTCGCAAACGATGGAAACGGTAATTAATAGATGAAAGGGGATCGTACGATGAAACAGATTCAAGCGAAAAAAGGATTGCAACTTGAATGTAAAGGGTGGGAACAAGAAGCAGCATTGCGCATGTTATACAACAACTTAGACCCAGAGGTGGCGGAAAAACCAGAAGAGCTAATTGTATATGGGGGCATTGGGAAAGCAGCACGAAATTGGGAAGCGTTTGATGCGATTGTTCGGACGTTGCGCACGTTAGAAAATGACGAAACGCTATTAATTCAATCCGGAAAGCCAGTCGGTGTGTTTAAAACGCATGAACGGGCGCCACGCGTACTTTTATCCAACTCTGTCCTTGTGCCGAAATGGGCGACGTGGGAACATTTTCATGAGCTCGACAGAAAAGGGTTAATCATGTACGGGCAAATGACAGCGGGAAGCTGGATTTATATCGGCACCCAAGGCATTTTACAAGGAACGTACGAAACGTTTGCCGCGGTGGCGAAGCAACATTTTGGCGGAACGCTAAAAGGAACGATTACGCTTACTGCTGGGCTAGGCGGCATGGGCGGAGCGCAGCCGCTGGCGGTAACGATGAATGAAGGAGTAGTCATTGCGGTAGAAGTCGATCCAAGCCGAATTCAAAAACGAATCGACACAAAATATTGCGACCGGATGACGCACTCGCTTGACGAGGCGCTTCATTGGGCACAACAAGCAAAAGAAAAAGGGGAAGCGCTATCGATTGGGCTTGTTGGCAATGCTGCTGAAGTGCATCACGAATTGCTAAAACGTGGTGTGCCTATTGATATCGTGACTGACCAAACGTCTGCCCATGATCCGTTAAACGGTTATGTGCCAGAAGGATTGTCATTACAAGAAGCAGCGGAATTACGAAAAAACAATCCAAACGAATACGTCCGCCGCTCGAAACGAAGCATGGCAAAACATGTGGAAGCAATGCTACAATTCCAAAAACGCGGAGCGATTGTATTTGACTACGGCAACAATATTCGCCAAGTTGCCAAAGACGAAGGAGTCGAAAATGCGTTTTCGTTCCCAGGGTTTGTTCCTGCCTATATTCGTCCGCTATTTTGCGAAGGAAAAGGACCGTTTCGTTGGGCAGCGCTATCCGGCGACCCAGAAGATATTTATCGCACCGATGCGCTCATTAAAGAGCTATTCCCAGAAAACGAGGCACTGTTACGCTGGATTGACATGGCGCAAAAGAAAGTGGCATTTCAAGGGCTTCCTGCCCGCATTTGCTGGCTAGGTTATGGCGAGCGGGTAAAAATGGGGCTAGCAATCAACGAATTAGTACGTAAAGGCGAGCTGAAAGCACCAATCGTCATCGGACGCGACCATTTAGATTGCGGTTCAGTCGCCTCGCCAAACCGCGAAACAGAAGCGATGAAAGACGGTAGCGATGCCGTTGGGGATTGGGCAGTGCTCAATGCACTCATTAACACGGCGGCTGGAGGGTCATGGATTTCGTTTCATCATGGCGGTGGGGTTGGCATGGGCTATTCGCTACATGCAGGAATGGTCGTTGTTGCCGATGGAACGGATTTAGCGAAAGAACGGCTCGAACGAGTGTTAACGACTGACCCAGGCATGGGGATTATTCGCCATGCGGATGCTGGATACGAACGAGCGATTGAAGTAGCAGAAAAAATGAACATTCACATCCCGATGTTAAGGGGGTAATATATTGGACACACTGATTGTGAATATCGGGCAATTGTTAACGATGGAAGGGGACGGACCAGTAAAGGGGGAGCAGATGAAGACGCTCCCTTTGATGGAACAGGCAGCGATCGGAATAAAAGATGGGCGTGTGGCGTGGATTGGCAGCAATGCAGAAACGAAAACAATTTCTGCCAAACATATCATTGACGCAGAAGGGAAGCTTGTGACACCAGGGCTTGTTGATCCGCATACACACCTTGTATTTGCTGGCTCGCGCGAACATGAACTACCGCTAAAGCAGCAAGGTGTTCCTTATTTAGACATTTTAAAGCGTGGTGGTGGTATTTTGTCGACCGTACGCGCGACGCGAGCAGCAAGCGAAGAAGAGCTGTACGAAAAAGCACGCGTTCATTTGGATCGCATGCTTTCGTACGGGGTGACAACGGTCGAAGCAAAAAGTGGCTACGGATTAGACGAGGAAACAGAATGGAAACAATTGCGTGTGGCGAAGCGCCTACACCAAACGCACCCCGTAGAAGTTGTGTCAACATTTTTAGGCGCACACGCGATTCCTGCAGAACATCAAGACCATCCGGATGATTTTTTGCAGCAAATGGTCGACTTCATGGATGTCATTAAACAAGAGCAGCTTGCCGAGTTTGCCGACATTTTTTGTGAAACAGGTGTATTTACGGTCGAACAATCGCGCCTCTTTTTACAAAAAGCAAAAGAAAAAGGATTTGCTGTTAAAATTCATGCTGATGAAATTGATTCGCTAGGTGGGACGGAGCTAGCGGTTGAAGTTGGAGCGGTAAGTGCCGATCATCTTGTTGGGGCATCTAGCGCAGGGATTCATCAACTTGCCCATTCAAACACCATCGCTGTATTGCTTCCTGGGACGTCTTTTTATTTAGGGAAAGGAAAGTATGCAAACGCGCGGCAAATGATTGACGAAGGGGCAGCGGTGGCGCTTGCGACAGACTTTAACCCAGGTAGCTCGCCAACAGAAAATTTGCAATTCATTATGACGCTTGCTGCACTATATTTACGAATGACTCCAGAAGAAATTTGGCATGCGGTAACCGTCAATGCGGCATATGCGGTCAATCGCGGACAAGACGCAGGGCGAATTATGATCGGAAGAAAAGCGGACATCGTTCTATGGGATGCGCCGAATTATATGTACGTACCATACCATTACGGAATCAATCATGCCCGAATGGTTCTAAAAGAAGGGAAAGTGGTGAGCGAAAGGGGAAAAGGTGATGTTTCCGTATCTTAAAGAAGCAGGAAAAGCAATTTTTCAAGACCGCTATGTGAAAAAAGCGAACGAATTGCTCGTTCCGTGGGATGGAAAACAGGCGGGTAACATCGGTGTAATTGGTGTGCCGCTGTCTAAATCGTCGATTAGCCATTCGGGTGCGGCATTTGCTCCACAGGCGATTCGGCAAGCGTTGTCGTTTTATAGCACATACTCGATTGAAGCGGGAATTGATTTAGCGGACATCACGGTTACTGATTATGGCGATATTGTGATGCATCCGACCGATATCGTTGAATCACAAAGACGCATTGCTGAAACGGTCGAACAAGTCGTTGCTTTATATCCCGAGTCGAAGTGGATTGCCCTTGGTGGCGACCACTCTATCACGTTTCCAGTTGTTAGCGGCTGGCAAAAGCAAAAAGGAAAAATTGGCATGATCCAGTTCGATGCCCATCACGATTTACGAAACTTAGAAGACGGGGGACCAACAAACGGTACGCCATTTCGTCGGTTAATCGAAGCGGGTGTTATTGATGGCAGTCAACTTGTACAAATTGGGTTGCGTGACTTTGCGAATAGCCGCGCTTACACGGAATACGGAAAACAACGTGGAGTGACGATGTATACGATCGAAGAGGTGTATCGCCTCGGCATTCAAACGATTATCGAAAAAAGCATGCAGATGTTATCTAGTGTGGACGCGGTATATGTATCGGTCGATATGGATGTGCTCGATCAAGCATTTGCACCAGGGTGTCCAGCGATTGGGCCAGGTGGGATGGATAGCCGCACGCTGTTGCAAGCCATTTTGCTACTTGCTCGCTATGATAAGGTGCAGGCAATGGACATTGTCGAAATCGACCCGACAATTGATTTTCGCCAAATGACAAGCCGACTAGCGGCATGGTTTATTTTACAGTTTTTAAAAGAGAAAAAGGAGGGTGACTTTTAGGTCATCCTTTTTTATGTTAAACAGATCGACAAAAAGTGGTTCCGTTTGTATGATTGGAATGAAAGCAAACCCATTTGAAAGGAGAGCAGTGAATGCCTTTAACATACGATCAACTTGTCCAAATTTGCAAGAAAATCAATGACAAACATATGCCCAATGGCCAAGCATTTGTTGATGCAGTTGATATGTGGTTAGAACGATATACCGGGGAGAACGGGAAACAATTCATGTTCCTAGCCTTTAAACAATTGCTTTTTCTTGTTGATGAACATATTCGTGAGATTGAGCGAAAGGTAAACATTCGTTCAACTTGCGCAAAAGGGTGTGCGTATTGTTGCTATTTTCCAATCATTACAACGAGAGCAGAAGCAAAATGGATCATGATGAAAATCGCTGAACTACCTAAACGGGAGCAGGAGTGGATTCATGAACATATTCAATGGTATGGTGAACATTATGCTGAAAAAACAAAACGGGTAAACATGTTAGATTTTACAGAAGATCATCACTTCAAAGAAACATATATGAAGGAACAATTGCCATGTATATTTTTAAATCGCCAAACAAATACATGTTTGATTTATGAAGTAAGGCCAATACCATGTCGTACGTATTTAAACTACTGTTCTCCGAATGTATGTGCTGAATCATATTTGCCTGATGAGCCATTTAGTTATGAATTTTTATACGAGTTTTATATCGAAGCGCTTCACGATTTCATTCAAACGTTTGTCTATGAAGGAGAAGATGTTGGGATCGATTATCCAGACGACTTGTTTGACATGGACTATTTGTTTCGTTTTTTCGTGGATGAAAAGAAATAAACCTAGCACTAATCGAGGCGCTAGGCATTGTTACTCAAATTAATTGTTCATACACTTCATTTAAATGATAAACACGAATATTGTCTTGTTCTTCCTTTGCATACTTCATTTCTTGACGTGGCATGCGATCTAAAAAGGCGACTTCTTTTGGTGATAAGTCGCGGACGAATTGTTCTTCACTTTTGTATGGTTTACTTATTAGTTTTTTATATAAATGAATGGCTATCGCGTGATGACGGTCAGCGTAACTTGCTAACGCTTCGCGTAAATAAGCTAACGTTTGATTCAACTCGCCCACCTCCTTAACAGTAGGGTGGGCGATTTTGTCATGAAATATGTGTCGCTATACGAAAATCTCTTGTAAAATAGGGTCTTCATCAAGTAGTTGAACAGCTCGTTTTCGATATGTTTCGTCGTGAATGTACGTATAGCGGTTTGGTTTCATGGTCGGTGCCATGTGGATTGCTTGACGATATTCCTCTTTGTTCAACTGTAATGTTTTGACGTAATCGAAAAATCCAGTACGTGTAAACACTTTTGTGATACGTTCAGCACGATGTTGTTGGACATGTGCCATGATATATGTGGCGATTCCTACTTGAATGCCATGCATATGTGGCGATGGGCTGATTTTATCAAGTGCATGGGAGATTAGGTGTTCAGATCCGCTAATCGGTGCACTATTTCCGCTAATCACAGTAGAAATGCCGCCCATTGTTAACGAACTAATTAATTCTTTTAGAAAAATAGGATGTTTAATATTTTGCATTGGTGTACGGATAAAGCTGTTGACTGCTTTTTTGCTAATCATCGCTGCAAAAGCGTTTACCCGACTGACGCCGTGATTTTGTTCAAATTCCCAGTCATATAACGCTGTAATGTTCGACATTAAATCGCCTACTCCTGCTAAAATAAAACGATCAGGAGCTTGCTGAATAATATGTAAATCAGCCAAAATGCCGAACGGTACTTTAGCGGGAACGGTTGTTTTTTTACCATTGACAAGTAACGAGCAGTTTGTGCTTGCAAAACCGTCATTTGACGCAGATGTTGGTATGCTAAGAAACGGCACTTGTCGTAAAAATGCCATATATTTGCCGCAGTCAATGACTGCGCCACCGCCCATTGCTATCATCACATCGCAGTGGGGGAGTTCAAACGCCCTTTTCATAATGTCTACGATATCAAGCTGTGGTGGTAACCAAACAGTATGAACAACAGCAGATGAAATGGCTCGTTTCATCTCTTGTTCGTACGTTTGATAAGTGAAATCATCAAATAAGATAACAGCTTTCGAAAAACGATACGTTTTTATCAGTTCGTCTATGCGCCAAATGACACCTTCGCCAATTTCAAGAATAGATGGAATTGGGATGTTCATGTCAATACCCCTTTTTCTTGTAAATAACGTTCAACATCTGCAAATGTGTCCACAGGAACAAATGGAATTTGTTGTTCATGCAACAATGATTGTAAAGTGCCTTTGGCAAATGTCACGTCGGCTACTTTCGCTGCATGGACGTCTGGTTCACTATCGCCAATAAAGTAAACGGTTTTATACGTTTGTTTCAATGTACGAATGACGCTAGATTTATCGATGCCATACCGTTCGGAATAATGAATATGATTTGGATTAATGCGCATATGAATATTTTTATCATGATAATATCCTTCGTTAGAAAAAATATCGACGCCACGTATATCATATTTTTTGAAAATGTGTCGGATATAGTAATCAGTTCCGGCGCTTAATACATAAAAATCGCCTTCGCTCTGTTGAACGTGTTTAATAAAAGGTAAAACTGTTTCATCAATCGGGATGTGATGAATATCTTCAATGATTTTTTCTTCATCTTGATGAATGGATGTAAAAATAGTGTTTAAAAAGTCGATATCTTTTATTTTTCCAGCACGCCATTGTTCGAATAATCGTTTCCCTTCAGGAAAATATTTTTCAATAACAATCCAGTAAAAGTCTTTATGCGAAATCGTTCCATCAAAATCAGAAACAAAAGCCCATTTGTTCATGAGATAACCTCCGTTTTTTTGTATATGCATTCATCAAAGAAATTGAATCGCTTGGGCAACATCGTAGTCGCTTTGTTGTAATGAAGTAGGCTGCCCAAGAATCATTTTCGCAAGCTCTGCTCCAACATACGGTCCTGCAGTCAAGCCGGATGCGCCAAGCCCATTCGCCACGTAAATGCCTTCGATTTGTGGGACGGCACCAAATATAGGTAAAAAGTTCGGTGCATGGGGACGGAAGCCAACACGTGTTTCCACATGGGTCCAATCCGCTAAGTGAGGGGCAATAGTTAATGCTTTATGTAACACTTCGTATAATCCACCAGCAGTCACACGGCAGTCAATGCCAACATCGTCTTCATGCGTCGCGCCAACAACTATTTTCCCGTTTGGAAAGGCAAGTAAATATTGATTGTTTGGAGGCATGACGACAGGCCAATGATCCGTATGTTGTTCAAGATGTTGTAGATGCACGATCTGTGCTCGCTGTGGCGTGATGAGAAATTCAATACCTAGTGGCAAAAGTAACGATTTTGCCCAAACACCTGCTGTGACAATGACCGCATCCGCCTCGTAACGTTCATTCGCTACTGAGGCACCAATGACTCGGCCATTTTCATGCAAAAGTGTTGCATCACCTTTTATATATGTTGCCCCTAAGTGAGTGGCAGCATGAATGAGAGCGCGTCTCAAGGCACGTCCGTCTACACGGGCAGCTCCACTGACATATAGCGCTTCGTATTCATCACGTAACACAGGAAATCGAGTTTTTACTTCTTTTGAAGACAGCCGAGTGACTTCTCCTATTTCAGGAGCTTCCTCACGCCGCTTGAGTACGCGTTCTTCCATACTTCTCAATTTATCGAGATCATGATGTAAACAAATCGCTCCGACACGTTTGTATCCTGTTTTGTGGCCGTATGTTTGCAATTGTTCAATGAGGCAAGGGTAAAATGCGGCACCACCTTTCGCAAGTGCGTACCATTTTTTATTTCGCCGTTGTGATGTCCACGGGCAAATGATTCCCGCTGCTGCATTGGTTGCCTGTCCGTGATCTTCACGGTCGATAATCACAACCTCTACCTTTTCTTTTGCGAGATGAAAAGCAACAGAAGCGCCAACAACTCCAGCGCCAATGACGATATACCGATTCATTGTTCACACCTTTTCTTTTGTTGTTTTGTACCATTACAATAACATAAGACGACAAAAAAGCAAGGGAGCCCCTTGCTTTTTTAATAGAACCACTTCGCCATTTCATAATATAGCGGCATGCCGATTGTTAAGTTGAACGGAAATGTAAGCCCGAGCGCCATGCCAAGATAGATAGCCGGATTCGCTTCTGGCACCGATGCGCGCATCGCAGCTGGAGCTGCAATATATGAGGCGCTTGCGGCGAGTACGCTAAGTAAAATCGTTCCCCCGAAAGATAATCCTGAATAATAACCGATTACCACTCCTAAAAAGCCGTATACAGGAGGGAAAAGAATCCCTAATGCGAGCAGTTTGACCCCATATTTGCGTACAGCTGCAAGTTGTTTTCCTGCTGTTAGGCCCATGCCGAGTAGAAAGAGGACAAGAACGCTTGGATATAAATCGATGAACAACGGTTTCACAACCGTAAGCGCACGATCTCCACCGATTAGCCCAACAAGAAGGCTACCGACCATTAAAAAGACGCTTTTTCCGAATAGCCCTTCTTTAATGATCGGTCCGTATACCGATGTAGCTGAGAAGCGATATACCATTTCTTGTTTATATGAGCGACTTTCTAACAATTTCAATATGACGAGCGATACGATAATTGCCGGGCTCTCTAACAGAACGACAAATGCACTCATGTAACTTTCGTACGCAATATTTGCTTGTTCGACAAAAGCGAGTGCAGCACCGAATGTAACGATGCTAACTGAACCATATGTTGCGGCAATACCTGTTGCGTTTTTACGATCAATGCCAAGACGACGACAAACAGCAAACGTAATAATTGGGATAATGATACCAAGTGATAATGTTCCAACTAGTGGACGAATAAGCTCACTAAAAGAATGTTCCGCAAGCTCAATGCCTCCTTTCATTCCGATTGCGATTAACAAATAGATGCTTAACGATTCATTTAATCCGGTAGGTAATTTTAAATCTGATTTGACGAGAGCAGCAATAATGCCGAGAATAAAAAATAAAATGGCGGGCGATGTTAAATTGTTGATAACCATTTCTTGCATCGTAATCCTCTCCTTTATGTTTCTTTTTTATATTCAACAAAAAAGCCGGAAACATTTTTCGATCGGATCGAAAAATATTTCCGGCTTATCTTTTACTGACCATAAGGGCCTTTAAAAGATCAACCTTGTATGTCAATTGGTTCTTGTAGTAAAAAGACAATCATTCGTTCTCCTGTTTTTGTGCTAATGTCTGTATGCATGCTTGTTACTTGCTTACCTGTTAGTGTATAGATCATTTCTTTTAGTTGCTCGCTACCTGATTCAATTAAATCTGCGCGAATGCGTTTAATCGACAACATCCCTTCTTTTGTTTCGCACAATACTTTTTCGGCAGGAGTTAAAATGCCTCTTAATTGCACGATCACCATATTTCGTAAAATATCTGTTTTCACAGAGAGTGGACCGCGGCCTAAATATTCTTTTTCCCATTGGGTGAGCGCGCGACTAATTTGATCTTCTAGTTCTCCTTTTGTTTTCACGTTGATCCCCCTTTAGAAACAAAAAACGGCATGCCTCACGTATAGATGAAGTGAAACATACCGATGTATTTTTAGCTTAACTCGCCTCAATGTTAACCCTTTCGTTTTCGCCATGTGGCCATGTCGAAAACGCTAAGGCAAAACAATAAAACGAGCTTGCTATCAATCGTTCGGTGCAACAATTTGTTTTTTATTTTATAAAGGTTTGAAAGTTATGTCAAGGGAAAAGATTGATGTCATACATGTATATGCCATGGTACAATAAAGGGAAAGGGTAGAGAGTGGGGGAGAAGGTTTGATACTGTATTTTATCGTAAATCCTTCAGCGAAAAATGAGAAATGTAAAAAAACATGGAAAAAAATTGAACGAACACTTCGGCATCACCATATTCGTTATCATGTTGTATTTACAAAAGCACAAGGAGACGGAACGAAGTTAGCGCAACAAATTGCAGAGCACACTCATGAGCCGTTTATATTAATTGCAGTTGGTGGAGATGGCACGATGCACGAAGTGATGAATGGTATCGCGATGTATGATCATGTCACTGTCGGGTACATACCAGCTGGGACAGGAAACGATTTTGCTCGTGGGATAAAACTCCCGATCACGTGGCGAAAAGCGCTTAGTCAAATGTTATCAAGTGTGGAAGGTATGCATGTCGATTCGTATGACATTGGGGCATTTAAAAGTGCAAAACAAGGTGTTTTTGTGAACAATGTTGGTTGTGGATTTGATGCACATATTTCAAGAAAAGTGAATGCGTCAAAATGGAAACAAATTTTAAATCGCTTGTACCTAGGAAAGTTTGTTTACGTTTTTTACTTATTAAAGGAAATGTTTTTATATAAACCGACCGTCATACAATTGACAGTTGATCAAAAACAATATACGTTTTCAAATGCGTGGCTTGTCACCGTTGCGAATCATCCGTATTATGGCGGTGGAATGAAGATTGCTCCATTTGCGCAGTCAAATGATCAACATTTTGATGTCGTTGTTGTCGATAATATATCACGTTTGAAATTACTCGCCTTATTTGTGACGGTTTTTTGGGGTGGTCATATAAAGATGAAAGAAGTACATACGTTTCGAGGGAAATATATTCATATTTGCAGCAACACGTCTCTTCCTCTCCATGCAGACGGCGAGCAAATTGGTGAAGGTGAGATTACGATTTCAGTAAACAAACAAATACGTGTGCTTAAGTAGCCCGGATGGATGTTCATCTATTCGGGATTTTATTTTGACAAGAAAAAAGTTGTATGTTAAAAGATAGACAAGCATATAAAGAAAATAAGAATCATTCTTTTTTGGAGGGTGCATATGGAGAAAGTGGTTGATAAAAAAAGGGATTTAGCGTCATTAATATTGTTTATATTGATCATGGTCTTATTTTTATTTGGGGAGGTTCTTGTTAAGGGAGTAAATGTTCCTTCATTTACTTTGCAAGTAGGAACCATTTTCTTAAGTATCTTGTTGGAGGCTATTCCGTTTATTTTACTCGGTGTATTTGCTTCTTCACTAATTCAGACGTTCGTTTCGGAACAGATGATACAAAAGTGGATTCCGAACCGTCCATTAGTTGCACTTGTTCCAGCGGCAGTTGTTGGTGCCTTGCTACCTATTTGTGAATGTGCCATTATTCCTGTTGTTCGTCGACTCATTTCAAAAGGAATGCCGCTTCATGTAGGGGTGGTTATTATGGTAACGGCACCGATTTTAAACCCTGTTGTATTTGCGTCTACGTACTATGCATTTTCTTCAAATATGTCTATCGTTTATGGAAGAATGGTAATTGCGTTTGTTGCGGCTTTGATTATTGGCTTGATCGTTTATGTTATTTTTCGGAATCATGTGCCATTAAAGTCAATTAAGTATTCACACCATCATGTAAATAGTCGACTAACAGCAACGTTGACACACGCAGTTGATGAATTTTTTGATGTCGGTCGCTACTTAATTATTGGCGCATTTGTCGCTAGTTTCTTTCAAGTTATAATTAATCGTGAAATATTAGTTGAAGTTGGACAACATGAAATAATTGGTCCGATTTTAATGATGGGACTTGCTTATGTGTTGTCACTTTGTTCAGAGGCAGATGCGTTTGTTGCAGCATCGTTTACATCGACATTTACGCCAGCGGCTTTGTTAGCATTTTTAATATATGGCCCAATGATTGACTTTAAAAATACGTTAATGATGCTTGCGTATTTTCGACGGATATTTGTCGTTATATTTATCGGTGTTGTGACGACTGTTGTGTATGTGTGCATCTATATATTTCATTTCATTGGATGAGGAGGGATGATGATGATTCGAGGTGTTTTGTTATGCGGATATGCTTTATTATTTATCAAATTATTATTAAGCGGGAACGTGACAAACTATATCGCTCCTAAAATGTTACCCTTTATTTATTTTGCAACGTTCACACTTTTACTAGTTGGAAGTATAAAAATATGGATGAAGGAAGAAGTGGGGGGGTGTCATCATTGTGAAGGTGGGCATCATGTTCCGAGAACGGCTGGACAAAGCATACGGGTGTATGGAGTATTTATTGTTCCTTTGCTTATCGGTTTTATGTTTTCAAATTATGTACTAGATAGCTCGTTGGCAGCTAAACGTGGTGTACAATTAGGTGGCAGAGAAATAAGTAAAGAAAATAAACAGATCGTTGAACAGTTTTTAGAAGATCCAGAAGGATATATGGAAAATATTGATAAACAAATCGAAAATATTATGCAAAATCAAGGTGCGGAAAAAGTTAAAGAACAAGAACAGTTAAAAGAAGATTTATTAGAGGCGCAAACAGTTGTTGTAAACGATGGCAATTACGTATCAACATTAAACTTTATTAACGAACAAATCGATACAATGATTGGAAAAAGAATTGAAATTACAGGATTTGTATTTCGGGAACGTGATTTTACTGCAAATGAGTTCGTTGTTGCGCGGTATGGATTAACTTGTTGTGTGGCTGATGCAACAGTTTATGGGATATTAGTAAAAACAGACGAGGCAGCAAAGTGGGAAAACGATACATGGGTAAAGGTTGAAGGAATTATTGATGAAACGACATACAGAGAGAGATTTGTTCCTGTAATCATAAATCCAAGTGTCACCATTGTGAATGCGCCAGAGCAACCGTACGTATATGAGTATTAAAGGCTCTTGCTGTCGCTAAGAGCCTTTAATACTTGTTTTGTATATGCCGCAATATTTCATAGGCGTGATCGCCAAACAGTGCAAGTAGTTGCTCGAATATCGCATCTCGCTGCAGATCAAGCTCAATAATTTGTTTTGCTAAATCTATAGCTTTCTTTTCCATCGGCAATCTCCTTTCGAAGTTGTTCATATTTTTTTCGCAGTTCTGTTAATGTCCAATGATGTATTTCTCCTTCTTCATGCAGTTTGTCGATATAAAATTGTTTTTGTTTCATCGTTATTTGCAGAAGGGTTCCCATTTCCTTTCCTCCTTCCGTCATTTATTTGATAATCATTATATCTCTTCTCTATGTTGTAAACAGCACTTTTGTTACTTTTCATAACATAAATAATAAGTTTTGTTACTTTTTATAACAAAATTCATTTCAATATTCATAAAATACAGTATATTAATGTTATAAAATATAACGTGCATGAGGGGGATGAGGATGGAATCGTATAAACATAAAAAAGTTATTTCAATTGGTATTGTTAGTGAGTTAACAGGTTTGTCACCGAGACAAATTCGGTATTATGAGGAGCGCCAACTTATTTTTCCTGATCGGTCAAAAGGGACGAGAAAGTATTCTTTCGCGGATGTTGAATGGCTCGTTGAGATTGCAAACAAACGAGAGGAAGGAGTGCAAACACGGGAAATTCGCTATGAAATGATGAAAGAAATTCGTGAAACGATGAGAAAAGGACAAATCAACGCTCATTTTCGTTCTCGCATGTAATTTTCTCTTTTCCATGTTATAATTGATGGTGGAAGGGGAATGGTCATGTTTATGGAGTTTTCATTCGATGTATTTACGTATGTATCGCTCTTCAGTATGTTCGTTGTGGCGATGACGTGCTATGTGAAGCGACAAGCGAATTACCCCGTCACTATTCAACGCTTCGTCACATACGATATGAACGGTTGCAAAAAGATGAGCGATGCATACACATATACGCCATTACACATACGTTTTGTCACGTTTCAACAACGTAAAATCCCAATAAACGAGCAGTCTTATGCGAGTGATGAAGAAGGAAGGATGCTCCTTGTTTGCTTATCATAAAACAAACAAGGAGGAGCTATATCGTGAAAAAATGGACTATTTTATTTTTTGTGTTGTTGTTAAGTGCATGCAATCGAAATGTACCGATTACAGAGCATAGTCAAGGTGTATGGGATCATTATTTTGTTTACCCAATGTCAAAGCTATTACTGATGCTTGGACACGCATTTCAAGAAAATTATGGGCTTGCAATTATTGCGTTGACGATTGTTGTCCGTTTTGGGTTGCTTCCGCTCATGATTAAACAATTTCGTACAAATATTGCGATGCAACGCATTCGTCCAGAAATGCAAAAACTGCAACAAAAATATAAAGGAACAGATATGGAGACACAACGAAAGCTACAACAAGAAATGATGCAACTATACCAAAAACATGGTGTCAATCCGATGAGCGGTTGCATGCCGATTTTTATTCAAATGCCTATTTTCATGGCTCTATATTACGCGATTTCGCGTACAGAAGAAATTAAACTACATTCATTTTTATGGATGCAACTCGGTCATCGTGATCCATATTTCATTATGCCGATATTAGCAAGTTTAACGACATTTATTTCGATGCGTTTATCTCCATCTGCCACAACAACAGAAGTAGCGACACAAATGAAAATGATGTCATATATTATGCCTGTGATGATTTTTATGGGGGCAAGTTCTGTCCCTTCCGCTTTATCGCTATATTGGGTCGTTGGTGGATGTTTTTCGATTATTCAGTCGCTTGTGATGCGTGCGCAATGGAAGAAGCATCAAGTAGAAACTGCCAAATAACCTGCTCGCTAGTTGAGCAGGTTTCTTTTCGTCAAGGGGTGAAAAAAATGAAAGTTATTATTGCTGAAAAACCTGATCAAGGAATGACGCTTGCCTCGATTTTTCAAACAAAAAAACGAGAAGGATATATTGAAATTTTACCGAATGAGATGTTTCCGAAAGGTGCTTATATGACATGGGCGGTTGGACATTTATTTGAATTAGCTCCTCCGGAAACGTATGAAGCAAGTTGGAAGCGGTGGACACTTGATACGTTACCAATCATTCCAGATCGTTTTCAGTACGAGATTGATCGAAAAAAGGCGAAACAGTTTGCGATCATTAAACAATTGCTTCGTAAGCCGGAAGTGACTGAGATTATTCATGCTGGTGATGCAGGAAGGGAAGGGGAATTAATCATTCGAAACATTATTTACATGAGTGGTGTAAAAAAACCGATCAAACGGCTTTGGATCTCATCTTTAACACCGAAAGCCATTGAACAAGGATTTCGTCAGTTGTTGGATGAAAAACAGACACGTCCTTTATACGAGGAAGCGTATGCGCGAACATGTGCAGATTGGCTTGTCGGTATAAACGCCTCGAGGGTGTATACGATTTTATTGAAACAAAGGGGAATGAACGATGTCTTTTCCGTTGGACGTGTACAAACGCCAACGCTTGCTCTAATTGTGAGAAGAGAAAAAGAAATTGAACAGTTTCGCTCGGAGCCGTTTTGGGAAGTTGTTGCTACATTTGATGTGGACGGAAAACGATACGAGGGAAAGTGGTGGCACGAAAATGAGACGCGCACATACGATCGAGAGCTTGCTGAGAAAGTGAGCGCGTTTTGCAGACGAAAACAAGTAGAGGTAGCAGAAGTTGTATGTGAGCGAAAAACATTTTTACCGCCGCTTTTATTTAATTTATCAACATTGCAGGCAACGGCAAACAAGCGGTTTAAATATTCGCCACAAAAAACGTTAGATATATTACAAAAACTATATCAAAAAGGATATGTATCGTATCCACGCTCCGATTCACAATATGTAACTAAAGGAGAAGCGGAAACATTTCCACATATCTTAAAACAACTTTCACAAAAGGAAGAGTATGCTCCTTATTTTCCACTCGTTCACGAATCGATTTTACATAATAAACGTTATGTAAACGAAAAGAAGGTAACAGATCATTATGCCATTATTCCAACTGAACAAGTGCCGAATTTGACAAAGTTAAGTCAGGATGAGCGAAATATTTACGACCTTGTCGTTCGGAGATTAATTGCTGCTCATAGTGAAGAAGCTATATTTGATTATACAACGATTGTAACCGTTGTCGATGGACGTGCTCGCTTTATTTCAAAAGGAAAGAAACAAATACAAGCAGGATGGCGGGACGTCCTTATGTCACAAGATGATGATGTACAACTTTTACCGAATGTACAAAGTGGAGAAAAAGGAACGGTATATGATGTGTATGTGAAAGAAGGAAAAACACAGCCGCCAAAGCGATATACAGAAGGTGAACTGATCACGTTAATGAAGACAGCAGGGAAGTTTTTAGATGACGAACAACTGGAGAAAGTATTAGCGAAAACAGAAGGACTTGGGACGGAAGCTACCCGCGCCTCCATTATTACAACGCTAAAACAGAGAAACTATATTGAGATAAAAAATAATCAAGTATATGTAACTGATAAAGGAAAAGTATTGATCGACGCAATCGGCCCGCACCTTTTGGCGTCTCCTGAAATGACAGCAAAATGGGAACAACGATTAAGTGAAATTGGTGAAGAAAAAGCATCGGCCACAGTATTTATGGAACAAGTGAAAAAATTGGCAGCGAAAATTGTGACCGATGCGGTACAAGTGGCAAATCATTGGTCATTTGAAGGACTAGATACCACTTCGATTCAGCGGAAGAAAAAAACAACGATCGGAAAACATGTCGGGGTTTGCAAGCTTTGTGGGGGTTCGGTCATTGATAAAGGTTCGTTTTACGGTTGTGTCAACTATGCAAAAACAAAGTGCTCATTTACTATTTCAAAAACGATATTGGGCAAATCGATCTCACAAGCAAACGTCAAAAAATTATTAGCAGAAGGAAAAACGAGTGTTATCAAAGGGTTTAAAAAGGGAGAAAACACATTTAATGCTGCGGTTATATGGGATGAAAAAGAAAAACGTATATCGTTTTCGTTTGAAAAATAGGAGGCTTCCCTCCTATTTTTCAACTTCGCCTTTCCACTCATTCATACCGCCGGTCATATTATATATACTTGAGAAGCCTTCTTTTACTAGCAATTCGCTTGCTTGCGCTGAGCGATTACCGGAACGACAAACGACAATATACGTCTTGTTTTTGTTCAGTTCATCTACACGATCTGGAAGCTGTTGTAAAGGTAATAAAATAGCTCCAGGAATATGACCGGAAGCATATTCCTCTTCTGTA
This sequence comes from Anoxybacillus sp. LAT27, assembly GCF_022030075.1. NCBI lineage: Bacteria > Bacillati > Bacillota > Bacilli > Caryophanales > Anoxybacillaceae > Anoxybacillus > Anoxybacillus sp. LAT27. Next base: position 67,796 of record NZ_JAIWYK010000062.1, on the reverse strand, counting down.
CGGACATCGAGCACAACAACGTCCTCTTTTTGCATCATTTGTGCAGCTTCATCGACAGAAATGTTTGTATAACGGTTTTGTGCACATCCGCTTATGATGAAAAGAAATGTAAATAAAAAAGAAAACCATTTTTGCATGAAATTATCGCCTCCGCATATAATCAAATACCCATATGTGTATTCTAGCTTATTTTTTCGATTTCTTCAAACGTTTCGACACCATTGTTATGTCTATATGTAGTACAATAGGAAAAAAGGTTTACATGGAAAGAAGGAGAGAGCATGTGCGGATCTATCATCGACTTGATTGGAAATACGCCCGTTGTTAAGCTCAATCGGGTTGTTTTTCGGGAGGGAGCAAGTGTATATATAAAGCTTGAGTCGTTCAATCCAGGTGGAAGTGTAAAAGATCGTGCAGCTAAACGAATGATTGAGCAGGCCGAGCGAGAGGAAAAAATTGTCCCTTTTCGAAGCACGATTATTGAACCAACATCAGGGAATACAGGAATTGGGTTAGCGATGGTATGCGCAGCGAAAGGTTATCGTTGCATCATCACGATGCCAGATAATGCGACAAAGGAACGGGTGAATTTATTAAAAGCATATGGTGCGGAAGTTCACTTAACCCCTGCAGCTTTGCGCATGCAAGGGGCGATTGATGAGGCGTATCGGCTTGCGGAGAGTATTCCAAACAGTTTTATACCCATGCAGTTTGAAAATAAAGCAAATCCAGATGCTCACCGAATAAGTACAGCAGTTGAAATTGTAGAGGCATTTCCAGAAGGAATTGACGCGTTCGTGCTTACAGCAGGAACAGGGGGGACGGTAACAGGAACAGGGGAGGAGTTGAAGAAAACATTCCCTCATTTGCGTATTTATGTAGTGGAACCATACGGATCCCCCGTGCTTTCTGGAGGACAGCCGGGGCCACATAAAATTCCAGGCACTGGACCAGGTTTTATTCCGCCTATTTTAAATCGCAAGGTGTATGATGATATTTTGCTTGTCAAAGATGAAGAAGCACAGATGATGGCGCGGCGATTAGCTGCAGAAGAGGGGATCTTAGTAGGGGCTTCAGCTGGGGCAGCTGCCTTTTGTGCGGTTCAAGTGGCGCGAACTCTCCCGAAAGACGCACGTGTGCTTTGTATGGCACCAGATACAGGAGAGCGATATTTGTCCTCCGATTTATTTAACGGATAAGAGAGAGAAAAATTGTCGAGGCTATGAAATAAAAAGGAGTGATTGTATGTTCCGAGAAGAAGTAAAAACAATAGGAGGCCTTCGTCTTCATGTCATTCCGACGAAAAAATATAAGACGAATACGCTCGTATTAAAGATGAAAGCACCGTTATGTGAACGAGATGTAACGATGCGAGCTCTTATTCCGTATGTGTTACAAAACGCTACCGAGCGACATCCGTCGATGAAAGCGTTACGTACATATTTAGACGAACTATATGGTGCTACGTTACAAGTCGATTTAGCGAAAAAAGGAGAAAATCATATTATTACGATTCGAATGGATGTGGCAAACGAAAAATTTTTAGGCACCACATCTCCACTATTACGGGAAGCGTTGACCCTCTTTAGCGACATACTATTTCGCCCACTTACTGAACAAGGTGGATTTTCTGTTGCGATTGTTGAGCAAGAAAAACGGGCATTGAAACAAAAAATACAATCGTTGTTTGATGATAAAATGCGATATGCTCAACATCGACTCATCGAAGAGATGTATAAAGGTTCGCCTTATGCACTCGATGTTCACGGTAAACTGAGCGATATTGATACAATTGATGCTAAACGTTTATATAAACATTACGAACACATGCTGAAACACGATGAAATAGACTTATACATTGTCGGAGATGTGGCGTTAACGGACGTAGAACATGATGTTGTGGAACGTTTTCCGTTAGAAGCTCGTTCTTTACGTTCAACTGAAACGACAACGTTAACAAAACGAACAAGCGTGCAAGAAGTTGTAGAAAAACAACATGTGAAACAAGGAAAGCTACATCTTGGTTATCGAACAAATACGACATACAACGATGCAGATTACGATGCGTTACAAGTATGGAATGGGATCTTCGGTGGGTTTGCACATTCAAAATTGTTTATGAATGTGCGCGAAAAGGCAAGTTTAGCTTATTATGCAGCTTCGCGTATCGAAAGTCACCAAGGAATGATGATGGTCATGGCAGGAATTGAACCGAGCAATTATGAGCGTGCACTTGAAATTATTCATGCTCAGGCAGAGGCGATGCGTAACGGGCAATTTAGCGATGAGGAAATTATTCAAACAAAAGCAGTCATTCGTAATCAATTATTAGAAACGGTTGATACAGCGCGTGGAATGATTGAAATTTCTTATCATAACGTCATCGCGACGCGGCAACGTCCATTAGATGAGTGGTTAGAAGCGATTGAAAAAGTGACGTATGAGGATATTGTTCGTATAGGTGAAAAAATTGAATTAGATACAATTTATTTTTTAACAGAGAAGGAAGGTGAGAAAAAATGAAGATTATTCGCTACGATCAGTTGCAAGAACAATTATTTTATGAGCGATTAAACAACGGATTAGATGTTTACATTTTACCGAAAAAAGAATTCAATAAAACATATGCAACGTTTACGACAAAATACGGTTCGGTGGATAACTATTTTACTCCATATGGAAAAACGAGTATGAAAAAAGTGCCGGATGGCATCGCTCATTTTTTAGAGCATAAATTGTTCGAAAAAGAAGATGGCGATGTATTTCAAATATTTAGTAAGCAAGGGGCATCAGCGAACGCTTTTACATCTTTCACACGCACCGCCTATTTATTTTCGAGTACGACAAATGTAGAAAAAAACTTAGAAACTTTACTTGATTTTGTTCAAGAGCCATACTTTACAGAGCAAACAGTCGAAAAGGAAAAAGGGATTATCGCTCAAGAAATTCGTATGTATGACGATAACCCGGATTGGCGTCTATATTTCGGAACAATTGAAAGCATGTATCACAATCATCCTGTAAAAATTGATATTGCAGGAACAGTGGAGTCGATTTCACATATTACGAAAGACTTATTGTATGAATGCTATGAAACGTTTTATCACCCGAGTAATATGTTGTTGTTTGTTACCGGTCCAGTTGATCCATTGACTATACTCGAACAAATTCGCACAAATCAAGCAAAAAAAACGTTCCGTTCGCCAACAGACATTGAGCGATTTCACTATGAAGAACCATCCCATGTCGCCTGTGAAAAACATGTCATTGAAATGAATGTACAGACATCTAAATGTCTCGTTGGTATAAAGGCGAAAAATGTATATACAAAAGGAAAAGAAAAATTAAAACATGAATGCGCGATGGGATTATTGCTTGATCATTTGTTTGGAAAAAGTTCATCGCACTATGAGCGGCTATATCAACAAGGATTAATTGATGAAACATTTATGGTTGATTATACAGAAGAAAGTGATTTTGGGTTCGGTTTAGTTGGCGGTGATACATCGCAACCTGATCAATTAGCAGAAGAAATTCAACGCATTCTTGTGCAGTTTTCCGATATTGGTGATGAACAAGTGGAGCGGATGAAAAGAAAAAAAATTGGCTCGTTTTTACGATCGTTGAATTCGCTTGAGTATATTGCGAATCAATTTACTCGTTACGCATTCGACCAAATGAGTTTATTCGATGTTGTAGAGGCGTTACAATCATTGACATCGGATGATATAAAAGCGGTAGCCCGTGAATGTTTTGTACCCGAACAGTTTACGGTATGTCAAGTTGTTCCGAAAAGGTGAAATGTGATGAAATATGCTTTAATTACGGGAGCGAGTGGGGGAATTGGAAAGGAAATTGCTCGACAACTCGCAAAAGAAGGTTATGGATTATATTTGCATTACTGCAAAAATGAACAATCTGTTCAATCTTTAATGAAGCAATTATCAACAGACATATATGCCATTCAAGCCGATTTGTCCAATTCTTCTGGAGTTGATACGTTAGTGTCGTCTCTTTTTCATCCAATTGACGTGCTCGTTCATAATAGTGGAATGAGTACATATGGGCTGGTGACGGACATGACTGACGAACAAGTCGAGCGCATGGTACAGTTGCATGTGACAAGTCCGTTTTTATTGACGAAACGGTTGTTGCCCTCTATGATTCAGCGACGTCGCGGACAAATTGTTGTCATTTCATCGATCTGGGGACTCACAGGGGCGTCATGCGAAGTATTGTATTCGATGGTGAAGGGCGCGCAAAATACGTTCGTCAAAGCGTTAGCGAAAGAAGTTGCGCCAAGCGACATACGAGTAAATGCCATTGCTCCAGGAGCCATTGATACACCGATGCTTCAGGAGTTTACTGCAGAAGAGTTAGAAGCGTTAGCGAACGAGATTCCACTCGGGAGAATCGGGAAACCAGAAGATGTAGCTAAAGCGGTATCGTTTTTAATTTCTGACGATGCATCGTATATTACAGGACAAATTTTATCCGTCAATGGCGGTTGGTATTGTTAAGCAAGCATAATTTTTTGTTTCATGAGGCAAACTGTTCTTGAAACGAATTTCAAGGAGGTTTGCATATGTCTGTTCTTGATAATTTTGAGCAATGGAAAAGCTTTTTAGCTGATCGTCTTCATCAAGCGGAAGCGCAAGGGATGAACCAACAAGTCATTTCGGATATCGCTTATCAGATTGGCGACTACTTGGCGAAACAAGTCGATCCGAAAAACCCGGAAGAGCGTGTACTTGCTGATTTGTGGCACGTAGCAAATGAGCAAGAGCAACATGCAATAGCCAACATGATGATTAAACTTGTACAAAATAAGTAAGTAATATGGGCAAGCTGGTGATATCCGCCAGCTTGTTTTACTATGTTTATCTATTCACAAAAAACAATTGTCCGTCCTTTTCATTCTCGCATTCAGATGGTAAAATAAACATACATGCGTGTTTCGACAAAGCGTTGCTTTAGGATCGTATCGTGTAACGTAAAGGGGAGAAGGGGTATATGGAAAAAAAAGAATGGTATTTAGAATATGAAATACATATAAATCGTCCGGGATTGTTAGGGGATATTGCATCGCTACTTGGTATGTTGTCCATTAACATCGTCACAATTAACGGGGTGGACGATTCACGTCGAGGGATGCTTTTGTTGTGCAAGAGTCATGAGCAAATTGAACGGCTACAATCCATTTTGGCAACGATGGAAGATATCACGGTGACGAAGTTGCGCGAACCGAAGCTACGCGACCGTCTCGCCGTTCGGCATGGACGTTATATTCAGCGTGATGCCGACGATAAAAAAACGTTTCGGTTCGTTCGTGACGAATTAGGATTGCTTGTCGATTTTATGGCTGAGTTATTTAAGCAAGAAGGCCACAAGTTAATTGGCATTCGTGGCATGCCGCGCGTTGGAAAAACGGAATCGATTGTGGCTGCGAGCGTATGTGCGAATAAACGTTGGCTATTTGTCTCCTCTACGTTAATTAAGCAAACAGTCCGTAGCCAATTAATTGAAGATGAGTATAACGAAAATAATGTATTTATTGTTGATGGGATTGTATCAACACGTCGCTCAAATGAACGGCATTGGCAACTGATTCGTGAGTTGATGCGATTACCAGCAACAAAAGTGATTGAACATCCCGATATTTTTGTAAGGCATACGGAATATAAACTTGATGATTTTGATTATATTATTGAATTGCGTCATGATGCAGATGAGGAAATTACGTACGATCTTGTTGACCAATCTTCTTTCTTCGGCAACGACGGTTTTTCGAATATCGACTTTTAAAGATGGAAGGTGTTTCCGTTGACAGAGTTAGGGAAGCGTTTAAAAGAAGCGAGAGAACAGCGCAATATGAGTTTAGATGATTTACAAGAAATCACTAAAATTCAAAAGCGATATTTGATCGCAATTGAACAAGGAAATTATGTGATTATGCCTGGGAAGTTTTATGTTCGCGCATTTATTCGTCAGTATGCTGAAGCGGTCGGCCTTGATCCCGAAGAGCTGTTTGAACAATACGCAAACGAAATTCCAAATGCCCAGCAAGAAGAACTTCCTGGCGAATTATCGCGTGTTAAATCGCGACAATTATCAGAACAAGGTGAAAAAGTACTGAATATCCTCCCCAAAATTTTAATCGGTATGTTAGCTGTTGGAGTAGCAGTTGTTCTATGGTTTTTCTTTCAAAACCGAACGATGGATGAACAACCGCAAGAGCAAGTGATAAATGAGGAGACAGAATTTGAGCAATCTGAGCAGGCGAACGAACAACAGCCTGAAAAACAAAACGAACAACAATCTGAAAAACAGAACGAACAGCAACTAGAAAAAGAGCAAGAGCAACAAGAGCAACCATCGGCAGCAATGATTAAAGTAGTAGACACGAATGGTCGAAAATCGACACTTGAAGTCACAGGGGAACAGTTGATCATTGACATTGCAACAAAGGGTGATGCGTGGATTGAAGTGAAAAATGGGAAAGGCAAAGCATTCACACGAAAAATGATGTATGCTAATCAAGCTGAAACGTTCGATTTGACGAACGAAACAGAAGTGTTGTTAGTCATCGGACAAACATTAAATACAGAAGTGAAAATAAACGGACAAACACTTGAATACCCTGTTAATCCAAGTGATCACGTTCGTCAAGATATTACGATTGTTTATAAAAAACAATGATGTTGTATGACGTGTTGGAGGTTAGTACTGTGAATATACCGAATCAAATTACAATTGCCCGAATGCTACTTATTCCTTTTTTCCTCATTTTCTTATTGGCACCGATTGACTTAGGTATGATTCAAATCGGAACGGAGCAATTGCCAATGACACACGCTGTTGCTGCCCTTATTTTTATTATTGCATCAACAACAGACTGGATTGATGGATACTATGCACGAAAATATGGGTTAGTAACGAATTTAGGGAAATTTCTTGACCCGCTTGCGGATAAATTGCTTGTATCGGCTGCGCTCATTGCGCTCGTTCAATTGGATTTGGCGCCAGCGTGGATGGTCATTGTTATTATTAGTCGTGAATTTGCAGTAACCGGATTGCGGCTCGTGTTAGCAGGGGAAGGGGAAGTGGTGGCAGCGAACATGCTTGGAAAAATTAAAACGTGGACGCAAATTGTAGCGATCGCCGCCCTTCTTTTGCACAATCTTCCTTTCTCCCTGCTGTCGTTTCCGTTTGCAGACATTTCTTTATGGATTGCGCTCATTTTCACAATCTGGTCAGGATGGGATTACTTTGTTAAAAATAAACACGCATTTCGTCACTCGAAGTAAATAAAAAGGGGATGGGAGAAGGATGAAAGCAGAAATTATCGCCGTTGGCTCGGAGCTTTTACTTGGCCAAATTGCAAATACAAATGCTCAATTTTTATCTCAACAATTAGCTGAAATAGGGATAGATGTATATTACCATACGGTTGTTGGAGATAATCCTCAAAGGCTTACACATGCGATTGAAGTAGCAAAGCAACGCTCGAATTTGATTATTTTTACGGGGGGACTTGGACCGACGAAAGATGATTTAACAAAAGAAACGATTGCAAAGATGTTAAATAAATCGCTCGTTTTAGACGAAGAAGCATGGCAATCCATTTGTGATTATTTTTCAAAAACAAATCGTCCGATGTCCCCAAACAATCGAAAACAGGCGCTTGTGTTAGAAGGAAGTCACGTGTTAAAAAATGAACATGGGATGGCTCCTGGAATGGCACTTGTTGTTGATCATGTGACGTATATGCTTCTTCCAGGGCCACCAAAAGAAATGCAACCGATGTTCATGAAATATGGACGTCCTTTTTTATTGCAAGAGCGTCACGTTCGCGAAAAAATTGTTTCGCGTGTTCTTCGCTTTTTTCATATCGGGGAATCACAGCTAGAAACAGAAATTGAAGATTTGATCGATGCGCAAACGAATCCGACGATTGCTCCACTTGCGTCTGACGGTGAAGTGACTCTCCGCTTGACAGCAAAGCATGAACGTGAAGAAGAAGCGAAGCGGCTGATTGACGAGGTAGAGGAAAATATTTTAGCGCGTGTTCGCCCTTATTTTTACGGTTACAATGATGAAACGTTGTTTAGCAAACTGTTAGCGACGTTAAAAGAAAAGGATAAGACACTTGCTGTTGCTGAAAGCTTAACGGGGGGGTTGTTTTTAAAGGAAATGACTGCTCTTCCGACAGCTTCTTCTGTCATAGTAGGAGGGGTTGTATGTTATACAAATGAAATAAAGGAAAATGTGCTTCATGTGCCGAAAGAAATATTACAAACAGAGGGGGCAGTGAGCGGGCGATGTGCACAATCGTTGGCGGAAAATGTTCGAAAACTTTGTCGAAGTGATATCGGTATAAGCTTTACAGGCGTCGCAGGACCGGACGATTTGGAAGGGAAGCCAGTAGGAACAGTATGGATAGGGATTGCCACAGAACGAGGGACAAAAACGTTTGCACTTACATTATCCGGTGATCGTCAAGCCATTCGGATGCGTACGGCAAAATATGGTTGTTATTATTTACTACAATTGTTGCATTGATTTACGAACATCTATTCGTTTTTTTCTTGGCAAATAAACAGAAAACATGTATAGTAATAAGTAGCAGTCACTGCTTTATTTTTTGTAAGTATAAAGGAGGAGTTTCTTTGAACGATCGTCAAGCAGCATTAGAACAGGCGTTAAAGCAAATTGAGAAACAGTTTGGAAAAGGTTCTATTATGAAGCTAGGAGAGCAAACAGATCGTCAAATTTCGACTGTATCAAGCGGCTCTCTTGCACTTGATATTGCGCTTGGAGTAGGAGGATATCCGCGCGGGCGTATTATTGAAATTTATGGTCCAGAATCTTCGGGTAAAACGACAGTTGCCCTTCATGCGATTGCTGAAGTACAAAAGCAAGGTGGTCAAGCGGCGTTCATTGATGCAGAACACGCTTTAGATCCTGTTTACGCTGAAAAGTTAGGTGTTAATATTGATGAATTGTTGCTTTCACAGCCTGATACAGGAGAGCAAGCGTTAGAAATTGCTGAAGCGCTTGTGCGTAGTGGAGCGGTTGACATTATTGTTATTGACTCCGTTGCAGCCCTTGTTCCGAAAGCAGAAATTGAAGGGGAAATGGGCGATGCTCACGTTGGATTACAAGCACGGCTCATGTCCCAAGCGCTACGTAAATTATCAGGCGCTATCAACAAATCGAAAACGATCGCCATCTTCATTAACCAAATAAGGGAAAAAGTGGGGGTTATGTTTGGGAACCCCGAGACAACCCCTGGTGGTCGTGCATTGAAGTTTTATGCGTCTGTTCGTTTAGAAGTGCGTCGTGCTGAGCAAATTAAACAAGGCAATGATATGGTTGGAAATAAAACGAAAATTAAAGTCGTTAAAAATAAAGTGGCGCCACCATTTAAAACTGCAGATGTAGATATTATGTATGGGGAAGGGATTTCAAAAGAAGGCGAAATTATTGATATGGGTGCTGAACTCGATATCATCCAAAAAAGCGGTGCTTGGTATTCATACAAAGATGAGAGACTGGGACAAGGACGAGAAAACGCAAAACAATTTTTAAAAGAAAATCCACATATCATGGAAGAAATTGCACGTGAAATTCGCCAACATTATGGCATTACGACAGGTGCATCAGCGACACCTGTACGTGAAGATGATTTAGACTTCTTAGAGTAAAAAGAGGCACGTTGTGTCTCTTTTTTCTTTATTTTAGAAGATTCAACCATATGAAGCGCTTTCCCGCAATGACAAGCCTTGACAATATGGAAGGTCACCTTTAAAATGTACATGTATATTTGACAATTTTGAAGTGTATGTTGAATGGGTGCAATGTACATGCCGACATTGATGAAGTAACGAATTTATAGCAAGAGGAGGTGAGGATAATGGGTGAAACGATCATCTCCGCTTTGCTTGCCCTAGTCGTCGGTGCAGTTGTTGGCTTTTTTGTTCGTAAATCCATTGCCGAGGCAAAAATTGGCGGTGCACAAGCAGCTGCCAAGCAAATGATTGAAGAAGCGAAAAGAGAAGCAGACGCATTGAAAAAAGAGGCGCTCCTTGAAGCAAAGGATGAGATTCACAAACTTCGCGTGGAAGCAGAACGAGAAATTCGCGAACGAAGAAGTGAATTACAAAAACAGGAAAACCGCTTGTTACAAAAGGAGGAGAATCTCGATCGAAAGGACGAATCTTTAAACAAACGGGAAGCGTTGCTTGAGAAAAAAGAGAATTCTCTCAATGAAAGACAACAGCATATTGAAGAGATGGAAAGCAAAGTGGAAGAACTCGTTCGAAAGGAACAAGCAGAGCTTGAGCGTATTTCTAGCTTGACTCGTGAAGAAGCACGGCAAATCATTTTGGATCGTGTAGAAAAAGAGCTTTCTCATGAAATCGCGCTCATGGTCAAAGAAGCAGAAGCGAAAGTAAAGGAAGAAGCCGATAAAAAAGCAAAAGAAATTTTATCGCTCGCTATTCAACGTTGTGCTGCTGACCATGTTGCCGAAACGACCGTATCTGTTGTAAACTTGCCAAATGACGAAATGAAGGGTCGAATTATTGGACGCGAAGGACGTAACATTCGTACGTTGGAAACGTTAACAGGTATTGATCTCATTATTGATGATACGCCGGAAGCAGTCATTTTATCAGGTTTTGATCCGATCCGTCGTGAAACGGCACGGATTGCGTTAGATAAACTTGTTCAAGACGGGCGCATTCATCCGGCGCGAATTGAAGAGATGGTTGAAAAAGCGAGAAGAGAAGTGGATGAACATATTCGTGAAGTGGGAGAACAAACAACATTCGAAGTTGGTGTTCACGGATTGCATCCAGATTTAATTAAGATTTTAGGTCGATTGAAATTCCGTACAAGCTATGGACAAAATGTTCTTAAACATTCGATGGAAGTTGCATACTTAGCTGGTTTGATGGCAGCTGAGTTAGGTGAAGATGAAATGCTTGCAAGACGAGCAGGCCTTCTTCACGACATCGGGAAAGCTGTTGACCATGAAGTGGAAGGAAGTCATGTTGAGATTGGTGTAGAGCTCGCAACGAAATATAAAGAACATCCGGTTGTCATTAACAGTATTGCTTCCCATCATGGCGATACGGAACCGACGTCGATTATCGCTGTGCTTGTTGCTGCTGCGGATGCCTTATCTGCTGCTCGGCCAGGTGCTCGTAGCGAAACGTTAGAAAACTATATTCGTCGACTTGAGAAGCTTGAAGAAATCGCTGAATCGTATGAAGGTGTTGAAAAGTCGTATGCAATTCAAGCTGGACGCGAAATTCGCATTATGGTGAAACCAGATATGATCGATGACTTGGAAGCGCATCGTTTGGCGCGTGACATTCGCAAGCGCATTGAAGAAGAGCTTGATTACCCAGGTCATATTAAAGTTACAGTAATTCGCGAAACGCGAGCTGTTGAATACGCGAAATAAAGCTACTCCTCGTTTGGAGTAGCTTTTCGTATTGATAAAAGCTTTGTTTTGTGCGAAACTGAAAAATAGAAATCATGAGTATAGAAAGGGTAATACGATGAAACTATTATTTATCGGTGATGTCGTAGGACAACCGGGAAGAAAAATGGTTGATGAATACGTCCCGAAGTTAAAAGCAAAATATAAACCACATGTGATTGTTATCAACGGTGAAAATGCTGCTGGTGGGAAAGGAATAACAGAAAAAATATATCGGCGCTTTTTAGAAATAGGAGTGCATGTAGTAACCCTTGGGAATCATGCGTGGGATAATCGTGAAATATTTGAGTTTATTGATCAAGCGAAAGTACTTGTTCGTCCAGGAAATTTTCCAGCAGGTACACCTGGAAAAGGAATTGTATTTATTCAAGCAGAGGGATATGAGGTTGCGGTCATCAGTTTGCAAGGGAGGACGTTTTTGCCAGCGATTGATTGTCCGTTTAAAAAAGCAGATGAGTTAGTAGAAATGGCGCTCGCACGAACTCCTGTCATTCTGGTAGATTTTCATGCGGAAGCAACGAGTGAAAAACAAGCGATGGGATGGTATTTAGATGGGCGAGTAAGCGCTGTCGTTGGTACGCATACACACGTTCAAACGGCGGACTCTCGTATTTTGCCAAACGGCACCGGTTATATTACTGATGTCGGTATGACAGGTCCTTACGATGGCATTTTGGGTGTGGATCGTGAGGCAGTATTACGTAAATTTTTAACGGGCTTGCCGGTTCGTTTCGAAGTGACGACGGGGCGCGCGCAGTTGAATGCTGTGCTTATCGATATAGATGAAAAAAGCGGGAGAACGAAATCAATTCAACGAATTATGATTAATGATGACCACCCATATTTTGACTAGTCTCTCTTTTTAGATTTTTCTAAAAAATACATATAAATAGCAGGAATACGAGTGAACAGAGGTGAATATATAGTAAACAGTACGAATTTTCTACAAGCAATTGTTAGAAACAAGGAGGAGCTAGAAATGGAAATATTAAAAGTTTCAGCAAAGTCTAATCCTAATTCTGTAGCTGGTGCACTTGCTGGCGTGCTAAGAGAACGCGGTGCAGCTGAAATTCAGGCGATCGGTGCAGGTGCATTAAATCAAGCCGTGAAGGCAGTAGCGATCGCGCGAGGATTCGTAGCACCGAGCGGAGTCGATCTCATTTGTATTCCTGCGTTTACAGACATTCAAATTGATGGAGAAGAGCGGACAGCAATCAAACTTATTGTTGAACCGCGTTAATGCACATAAACCTGTTTGCTTGTATAGCAAACAGGTTATTTTTATCATATGCTACAGAGCGAATTTTCGTATGGAGGGGTCGTTGTGCGTATATTTGACGCTCATTGTGACGTTTTATATCAACTATTTTGTGACCAAGATGTATCGTTTGAGCGAAGCTCATCGCTACATGTCACGTACGATGGATTGCAGCAGGCGGGTGTAACAGTACAAGGATTTGCTATTTACATCCCAAAGCATGTAAGGCCAGAATCGCGCTTTTTTGTAGCTTTAGAGATGATTGATTATTTTTATGAGAAAGTTGTGTCACAACCAAATATGAAAGTAGTTCGTTCAAAAAAAGAAATTGATCAGTTACAACCAAATGAAATCGGAGCCATGCTCACATTAGAAGGGTGTGAAGCCATTGGTGAAAGTTTAACGCAATTGCGCACACTTCTTCGGCTTGGCGTTCGTTCTGTCGGTTTAACATGGAATGATGCAAATATGGTAGCGGATGGGGCATTTGAGCAACGAGGGGGAGGTTTAACGAAATTCGGGAAAGAAGTTGTCCACTTATTGAACGAACAACAATGTTGGACAGATGTGTCGCATTTAAGTGAACGAGCGTTTTGGGATGTCATTGAGTTGGCTCATTATCCGATTGCTTCACATTCAAATGCGTATACGCTTTGCCCGCACCCACGCAATTTGCGCGATGACCAGATTCAAGCTTTGATTAAGAAAAATGGGGTGATCGGTGTGACATTCGTTCCGCAGTTTTTACGTCATGATACGCAAACGACAACAGTGACAGATGTATTGCGTCATGTCGACTATATTTGCTCGTTAGGCGGGGAAAACCATATCGGGTTTGGATCTGACTTCGATGGCATTTTTGAAACGGTTGACCAATTAGCTAATGTTTCGCATTATACTCATTTCATTAATGAATTGCTGAAGCATTTTAAAGAGGAACAAGTGAGAAAATTTTTGTTTTGTAATTTTTATGAGCGAATCCCGCAATAAAAAATTCGGAAGAACAATTCACATTTTTGTAACAAATATGTTGCAATTTTTTTTCAATAGGGCTAGAATGAAAGCGTTTAGTAAATGAAATTTTTCAAAAAATTTATTAAGCGAAATGGTAGAGCTTTTTCTGGAAAAGTGCTACACTTATAATCGTACAATGTTACGTTACAATTGATGGAACTTTAAAGGGGTGTAAGACATGATTAGTCAACTTTCATGGAAAGTTGGAGGACAACAAGGGGAAGGTATTGAAAGTACGGGAGAAATATTCTCCATTGCGCTCAACCGACTAGGCTACTACTTATACGGTTATCGCCACTTTTCATCTCGTATTAAAGGTGGTCATACGAACAATAAAATTCGTGTTAGCACAACGCAAGTTCGTTCGATTGCCGATGATCTTGATATATTAGTAGCTTTTGACCAAGAAACAATTGATTTTAACTTTCACGAGTTACGTCAAGGTGGAATCGTCATCGCCGATGCAAAGTTTAATCCAACGATTCCAGACGAGTCAAGAGCTACGCTGTATGCGGTTCCATTTACAGATATTGCAACAGAATTAGGAACAGCATTAATGAAAAACATGGTTGCAGTCGGAGCTTCTAGCGCTGTACTCGGTCTTGATATTAGCGTATATGAAGGGGTCGTTCAGGAGATTTTCGGTCGCAAAGGCGAGCAGGTTGTTGCCAAAAACATGGAAGCGATCAGAGCGGGCGCTCAGTTTATGCGTGAACAACTTGGTGACAACATTCAACTCATGCAACTTGAGAAGGCGGACGGCAAAAAGAGAATGTTTATGATTGGAAACGATGCGATTGCGCTTGGTGCACTTGCGGGTGGCGCTCGTTTTATGGCAGCGTATCCAATTACCCCAGCGTCAGAGATTATGGAATACTTAATTAAGAAGCTTCCACAATTTGGTGGTACAGTCATTCAAACGGAAGACGAAATTGCAGCTTGTACAATGGCTATTGGTGCAAACTATGCGGGTGTTCGCACGTTGACAGCTTCGGCCGGACCAGGTCTTTCGCTTATGATGGAAGCGATCGGATTAGCTGGAATTACAGAAACGCCAATTGTCATTGTTGATACGCAACGCGGTGGTCCAAGTACAGGTCTTCCGACGAAACAAGAACAGTCCGATTTAATGGCAATGATTTACGGAACACACGGAGAAATTCCGAAAGTAGTCATGGCGCCAAGTACTGTACAAGAGGCGTTTTACGATATGGTTGAAGCGTTTAACATTGCAGAAGAGTATCAATGTCCAGTCATCGTTTTAACAGACTTGCAACTTTCGTTAGGTAAACAAACAGTTGAGCCGCTAGAATACGATAAAATTGAAATTCGTCGTGGCAAACTTGTTACGGGAGAACTCCCTGAAATTCCAGACAAAGGTTGTTTTAAACGATATGAAGTGACGGAAGATGGCGTGTCACCGCGTGTATTACCAGGAATGAAAAACGGTATTCACCATGTGACGGGCGTTGAGCACGATGAAACAGGCCGTCCTTCTGAAGTAGCAGCGAACCGTATTGCACAAATGGATAAGCGTCTGCGCAAGTTGAAACATATTCAATTCCCGACACCAGTTCATAAACATGTGAAGCATGAAGAAGCCGATGTGTTAATCGTTGGGTTTAACTCAACGCGTGGAGCGATTGAGGAAGCGATGGAACGTCTAGAGCGAGATGGCATCAAGGTGAATCATGCTCACGTTCGTCTCATTCATCCGTTCCCAACGGAAGAAATGTTGCCACTTGTGCAATCAGCAAAAAAAGTTGTTGTTGTTGAAAATAACGCAACAGGACAACTTGCCAACATTTTAAAAATGAACGTTGGACATGCTGAGAAAGTATTTAACGTGTTGAAATATGATGGCAACCCGTTCTTACCGCACGAAGTTTATACAAAATGCAAGGAGTTGTTTTAAACATGGCGACATTTAAAGATTTCCGAAATAACATTAAACCGAACTGGTGTCCAGGTTGTGGTGACTTTTCTGTGCAAGCAGCTATTCAACGTGCGGCTGCCAACGTTGGACTTGAACCACATGAGCTTGTTGTTGTCTCTGGAATTGGTTGTTCCGGTCGTATTTCTGGCTACATTAACTCATACGGTTTCCACGGTGTTCACGGTCGGGCACTTCCAATTGCTCAAGGGGTAAAAATGGCCAATCGTGACTTGACTGTCATTGCTGCTGGTGGTGACGGTGATGGATTCGCGATCGGAATGGGGCATACAATCCATGCGATTCGTCGTAACATCGACATTACGTACATCGTTATGGATAACCAAATTTACGGCTTAACAAAAGGACAAACATCACCACGTAGTGAAGTCGGATTTAAAACGAAAAGTACACCACAAGGATCCGTTGAGCCAGCGTTGTCGATTATGGAGATGGCGTTGACAGCAGGGGCTACATTCGTCGCTCAAAGCTTTTCTAGTGATTTAAAAGAGTTGACGCAATTAATCGAAGAAGGCATAAAGCATAAAGGATTCTCGCTCATTAACGTATTCAGCCCGTGCGTCACATACAATAAAGTAAACACATACGACTGGTTTAAAGACAATTTAACGAGCTTAAGTTCCATTGAAGAATATGATCCATCTAACCGCGAAATGGCGATGCAAACGTTGATGAAACATAAAGGGCTTGTTACAGGGCTCATTTATCAAAATAAAGAGCGCAAATCATATCAAGATCTTGTGCCTGGTTATAGCGAAAAACCATTGGCAGAAGCAGATTTAACAATGAGCAAGGAAAAATTTGATCAGCTTGTAGCTGAGTTTATGTAAGGAAAAAGAGGGTGGTGAAAGCCATCCTCTTTTTCATGGAAAAAACATTGTTTAAAAGTCCAGAAAATAATATACTATGTTAGTGTGCGTCTATGAACAAAAGAAAGGAGAATTATGATGAACGAAAAACAACGTTTACAGTACACAGCACAAATTGAAACAGATCATCCAACGGACAAAAAATCCGCTTTGGATGAAAATTTGCAACGTCTCAAGCAAAAAACGAGTCAAGACTATGAAAAATATTTTTCAACTGTATTTGTTCCTCCATCTTTAAAAGAAGCGAAAAAACGTGGAAAAGAGGAAGTGAAATATCATAAAGATTTCTCTATTCCAGAAGAGTTTCGTGGCATGGGGAACGGTCGCAAATTTTACATTCGTACGTACGGCTGTCAAATGAATGAACATGACACAGAAGTGATGGCTGGAATTTTTATGGCGCTCGGCTATGAACCAACGGATCGCCCAGAGGATGCCAACGTCATTTTGTTAAATACGTGTGCCATTCGTGAAAATGCAGAGAATAAAGTATTCGGGGAAATTGGACATTTAAAGCCACTCAAACAAAATAACCCGGATTTATTGCTTGGGGTATGCGGCTGTATGTCGCAAGAAGAATCAGTCGTCAATAAAATTTTGAAGCAATTCCAATACGTTGATATGATCTTTGGCACGCACAATATTCATCGTCTTCCATATATTTTGAAAGAAGCCTATATGTCAAAAGAAATGGTTGTTGAAGTATGGTCAAAAGAAGGCGATGTCATCGAAAACTTGCCGAAAGTGCGCAAAGGAAATATTAAAGCGTGGGTTAATATTATGTACGGTTGCGATAAGTTTTGTACGTACTGTATCGTTCCGTATACACGCGGTAAAGAGCGTAGCCGTCGCCCAGAAGATATTATTCAAGAGGTACGTCACTTAGCTGCACAAGGGTATAAAGAAATTACGCTTTTAGGACAAAACGTGAATGCGTATGGAAAAGATTTTACTGATATGAAATATGGTCTTGGCGATTTAATGGACGAACTGCGCAAAATTGATATTCCGCGCATTCGCTTTACAACAAGCCATCCACGTGATTTTGATGATCGTTTAATCGAAGTGTTAGCAAAAGGTGGGAATTTAGTTGAGCACATTCACTTGCCTGTACAGTCGGGAAGTAGTGAAGTGTTAAAAATGATGGCGCGTAAATATACACGTGAACAATATTTAGAGCTTGTTCGTAAAATTAAAGAGGCCATTCCAGGTGTGGCGCTTACAACAGACATTATTGTCGGATTCCCGAATGAAACAGATGAGCAATTTGAAGAAACGTTGTCGCTCTATCGCGAAGTCGAATTTGATTCTGCATTTACGTTTATTTATTCGCCACGTGAAGGAACACCGGCAGCAAAAATGGTTGATAACGTGCCAATGGAAGTGAAAAAAGAACGTTTACAACGCTTAAACGCATTAGTAAACGAAATTTCTGCGAAAAAAATGAAGGAATATGAGGGACAAGTTGTCGAAGTATTAGTAGAAGGAGAAAGTAAAAATAACCCAGACGTTCTCGCTGGATATACACGTAAAAACAAGCTTGTGAACTTCGTTGGACCTAAGTCTGCGATCGGTCAACTTGTAAACGTGCGCATTACAGAAGCAAAAACATGGACATTAAATGGAGAAATGGTAGAAGAAACGATCGAGGTGAAATAACGTGGCGAAATATACAAAGGATGACATCGTCCAAAAAGCAAAAGAATTAGCTAAAATGATTGCTGAAACGGAAGAAGTAGAGATTTTTAAACAAGCAGAAGCCAAAATTCATGAAAATGAAAAAGTACGCATGATGATTGCTAAAATTAAATCGTTACAAAAACAAGCCGTAAACTTGCAACATTACGGAAAAGTTGAAGCGTTAAAAAAAGTAGAAGCAGAAATTGATGAGATTTACGAACAGCTATCAGACATTCCGATTGTAGAACAATTTAAACAATCGCAAGTAGAAATTAATGATTTGTTGCAGCTTGTTGCGTCCACGATTTCAAAGACGGTGACAGATGAAATTATTACATCGACAGGTGGCGATGTGTTACGAGGAGAAACGGGTGCCCAAGTGAAACATAGCCATTGCGGCCATTGCCATTAAAGAGTCCATTTCACGTGGGCTCTTTTTTTATTTTTGTCACATATTTCGAACAAGTTGCATACAATGAACTATACGGAATGATTGTTTTTTTATGTACACTTTTAGTTTTTTCGTGCATAGGATAAAATGAACAATGCATTTTTGAGGAGGGTTTGTTTCATGTCCCAATACAGAGAAATTATTACAAAGGCAGTTGTGGGAAAAGGGAGAAAGTTTACGCAATCGACGCATACCGTTTCCGCGCAACATCGTCCAACGAGCGTGCTCGGTTGTTGGATTATTAATCATCGGTACGAAGCGAAAAAAGTGGATCGTAGTGTTGAAATTCATGGAAAGTATGATGTGAATGTTTGGTATTCGTACAACGATAATACAAAAACGGAAGTGCTCACAGAAACGGTATCTTATACCGATGTCATTCCGTTGAAGTATCGTAACGAAGAACTCATTAGCGAAGAACAAGAAGTGATTGCACGTGTTGTTCAGCAACCAAATTGTTTAGAATGTACGATTGCTTCAACTGGAAATAAGGTAACTGTGGAAGTAGAGCGGGAGTTCATCGCTGAGGTCATCGGGGAAACAAAAGTACGGATTGCGGTCGTTGATACATCATCTGAAGAAGTGGATGAGGATATTGAAGCTGAATTAGAACAGTTAGATGAAGAGCTTCTTCAAGAAGGAAGCAATAAAAACTAGGAAGTTTGTTCTTCCTAGTTTTTATTTTTTGTTATAATAATTGAAGTCAAGATTTCGGACGTTGGAGGAAAGGTCATGGCTTATACACCAATGATTCAGCAATATTTAGCAATTAAATCACAATATAAAGATGCCTTTTTATTTTTTCGGCTCGGTGATTTTTATGAGATGTTTTTTGAAGATGCGATTAAAGCATCACAAGAGCTAGAAATTACGCTTACTAGTCGTGACGGGGGCGGAGAAGAACGCGTGCCGATGTGCGGTGTACCTTATCATTCAGCCGCGATGTATATTGAACGTTTGATTGAGAAAGGATATAAAGTTGCGATTTGTGAACAAGTTGAGGACCCGAAAACTGCCAAAGGGGTTGTGCGACGCGAAGTCGTTCAACTCATTACCCCTGGAACAGTTATGGAAGGGAAGCAACTTGAAGACAAAGCAAATAACTATTTAGCTTCATTGACATCATTTGAGGATGGTACGTATGGATTTGCATATGCAGATTTAACGACTGGAGAAAGTCGTATGACGATGCTCCATGCATTTGAAGATGTGCTCAATGAAATTTATTCTATTGGCGCGAAAGAAATAGTCGTTCCAACAGCGTATCAAGAAAAATGGGAATTATTGCAAGAAAGATATGCTCTTACCATTTCGTATGAAGATGAAACAACCATTCCGCTTGATTGTACGTCTATTGTTTCACATTTGAAACAAGAAAAATTACTCGTGACGTTTGGGAGATTATTAAATTATTTAGTAAAAACACAGAAGCGACATTTAGATCATTTACAGCCGGTCGAGCTGTACGAAGTCGATGCACATATGAAAATCGACATGTACTCTAAACGTAATTTAGAGTTAACGGAAACGATTCGGAGTAAAGGAAAAACAGGTTCTCTTTTTTGGCTTCTGGACGAAACGATGACTGCGATGGGTGGACGTCTACTTAAGCAATGGATTGATCGTCCGTTATTAGATCGTGAAAAAATTGAACAGCGATGGCATTTTGTTGAACAACTGTTGATCCATTATTTCGAGCGTCAAGAATTACGCGAATATCTTCGCAGTGTATATGATTTGGAGCGATTAGCTGGGCGTGTGGCGTTTGGAAATGTGAACGCGCGTGATTTAATTCAATTGAAAAAGTCGTTAAAACAAGTACCTTTCATTTCCTCACTTCTTATGCAAATTCAAGATGATCACGTTCAATCATTTGCACAACATTTAGATGCATGTGAAGAACTTGTTCAATTGTTGGAAGAAGCAATTGAGGAAAACCCACCGCTTTCCGTGAAAGAGGGTGGCATCATTAAAGATGGTTATAACGAAACGTTAGATCGCTTCCGGGATGCTAGTCGTAATGGAAAGACATGGATTGCGCAATTGGAAGCGAAAGAGAGAGAAGTAACAGGAATTAAATCATTAAAGATTGGTTACAATCGCGTATTTGGATACTATATCGAAGTAACAAAAGCGAATCTACATTTATTGCCAGAGGGTCGATATGAACGTAAACAAACGTTAGCGAATGCTGAACGTTTTGTGACGAAAGAACTAAAAGAAAAAGAGGCACTAATTTTGGAAGCAGAAGAAAAAAGCATGGAACTTGAATACGAACTGTTTGTTTCTATACGTGAACAAGTGAAACAATATATTGTTCGTTTACAAAAATTAGCGAAATACATGAGCCAATTAGATGTTTTACAATGTTTTGCTACGGTTAGTGAAAAATATAATTACTGTAAACCGCAGTTTTCTTATGATCGTCGTCTTGTCGTTCGACAAGGACGACACCCCGTTGTAGAGAAAGTGTTAGGAGCAAATGTTTATGTTCCAAACGATTGTTATATGGATGCTGAACGAGAAATGTTGCTTATTACAGGTCCGAATATGTCTGGAAAAAGCACATATATGCGTCAAATCGCATTAACGGCGATCATGGCACAAATTGGTTGTTTTGTACCAGCAGAAGAAGCGATATTACCGATCTTTGATCAAGTATTTACGCGCATTGGAGCGGCTGACGATTTAGTTGCCGGGCAAAGTACGTTTATGGTAGAAATGCTCGAAGCACGTCATGCGATCGTTCACGCAACACAAAACAGCCTCATCTTGTTTGATGAAATTGGTCGCGGAACATCCACATACGATGGGATGGCGCTTGCACAAGCGATGATTGAATATATTCATGATCGTATCGGCGCTAAAACGCTATTTAGTACCCACTATCATGAATTAACAGCGCTTGAACAACAACTGCCGCGTTTAAAAAATGTGCATGTGAGTGCAATGGAAGAAAACGGTAACGTTATCTTTTTGCATCAAATTAAAGAAGGTCCAGCGGATAAAAGTTACGGCATTCATGTCGCGCAATTAGCGAAGCTGCCGTTAGACTTAATTCAGCGGGCGGAGCAAATTTTACGGGAATTTGAGACAAATGCAACACCGATCGTTAAAGAAAATAGAAAGCAGTTTGAGCAGTTAAGCATGTTTGAAGAACAACGCGACGAAGGGCGCTCAAGTGCATCGAAAAAAGAAAAAGAAGTGATCAAGCGTATCCAATCCCTTAATTTGCTTGATATGACACCGTTAGAAGCAATGAATAAATTATACGAAATTCAAAAATTATTAAAGTGAAAGGAGAGAAAACGTGGGGAAAATTCGTAAGCTTGATGATGCGTTAGCGAATAAAATTGCGGCAGGGGAAGTTGTGGAGCGCCCGGCTTCTGTCGTGAAAGAACTTGTTGAAAATGCGATTGATGCTCATAGCACGATCATTGAAGTGGAGTTAGAAGAAGCGGGATTAGCGAAAATTCGTGTCGTTGACAATGGGGATGGTTTTGAGGAAGAAGATTGTTTTTTAGCGTTTGAACGACATGCAACGAGCAAAATTAAAGATGAGGCAGATTTGTTTCGCATTCGTACGCTCGGCTTTCGAGGAGAGGCGTTGCCTAGCATTGCTTCCGTTTCACATTTAGAATTGAAGACGAGTACCGGTGAAGGACCAGGGACGTGGCTCGTTTTAAAAGGTGGAGAACTTGTGCAGCATGGTCGGACAAGCAGTCGAAAAGGAACAGATATTACCGTTTCTCATTTATTTTTCAATACGCCAGCGCGTCTAAAATATATGAAAACCATTCATACGGAACTTGGTCATGTTGTTGATGTGATAAATCGTCTAGCGCTTGCACATCCGCATATTTCATTTCGGTTAACACATAACGGAAAACAACTGTTTTATACGAACGGAAATGGGGATGTAAGGCAAGTATTGGCAGCGATTTACGGATTGGATGTCGCCAAAAAAATGATTGCGATTCATGCGGAGACGCTCGATTTTACAATTGACGGTTACGTTGCTTTACCTGAGGTGACGCGTGCGTCTCGGAATTATATGACGACGATCGTAAATGGACGGTATATTAAAAACTATTCGTTATATAAAGCGATTGAAGAAGGATATCATACGCTTCTTCCAATTGGACGGCATCCGATTACCTTTTTAAATATTATGATGGACCCGCTTCTTATAGATGTGAATGTTCATCCAGCAAAATTGGAAGTGCGTTTTAGTAAAGAAGCCGAGTTAAACGAGCTTGTTCAACAAACGATTCGCCAATCATTTCAAAAAAAGACGTTAATTCCTGAGGTAACGGCACCGCGAGTAGAAAAAACGAAAGCAGAACAACAAACGTTTTCGTTTGAACATATCGTGAAAGAATCGAATACGATGTCACCTCGTGTAACGGAGATATATCGTGATCAAGAAAAGAAAACAGAAGATCGAATCGTGTTGGAGAAAAGTGATGAACGCGTTCGTGATCAAGATGTCACACTACTTGATGTAGAATCCGTTGTTCCAAGCGAACATGTAATAGAAGAGATGGAGCAAGAACGCATTCCGCCCTTATATCCGATTGGTCAAATGCATGGGACGTATATTTTAGCCCAAAATGAAAACGGGCTATATATTATTGATCAACATGCTGCCCAAGAACGAATTAAATACGAATACTTTCGTGAAAAACTAGCAACCGTTACAAATGAATTACAGCCGTTGCTTATCCCATTGACGCTTACTTATTCATCAAGTGAGTATGTACTTATTGAAAGTTACCGTGATCAATTAGCTGCTTGTGGTGTGTTTTTAGAGCCGTTTGGTCATAACAGTTTTATTGTTCGTTCTCATCCCCAATGGTTTCCGAAAGGGGAAGAATTAGAAATTATTGAGGAAATGATTAAGCAAGTGTTAACGATGAAAAAAGTAGACATCAAGCAGCTCCGCGAAAAAGCTGCCATCATGATGAGCTGCAAACAGTCGATTAAAGCGAATCAATTTTTACGTAACGATGAAATATTTGCGTTGCTCGAATCGTTGCGAAAAACGAGCGATCCGTTTACATGTCCGCACGGTCGCCCAATTATTATTCATTTTTCTACGTATGAATTAGAAAAAATGTTTAAACGCGTCATGTGAAAATGGATGTTTTTTCACATTTTTTCAAAATGAAATGATAAAATGCATATTGTTTGTCTATAATAGATGAATGTGAATTAGAATGGAAAGTAGTGGTATTTTATGGGAGAGAAAGTCGTTGTGTTAATCGGTCCAACGGCTGTAGGGAAAACGAAAATGAGTATACAATTGGCGAAACGCTTAAACGGGGAAATTATTAATGGCGATTCGATGCAAGTATATAAAGGATTGGATATTGGAACAGCTAAAATTCGTCAAGAAGAAACGGAAGGTATTCCACATCATTTACTAGATATAAAGGAGCCGCATGAATCTTTTTCTGTTGCGGAGTTTCAGACGCTTGCTCGTTCACTTATTAAAGATATAACGAAACGAGGAAAACTTCCGATCATCGTTGGTGGTACAGGGCTATATATCCAATCTGTTATTTACGATTATCAATTTTCAGACGCCCCTTCTAACGACTTGTATCGTCAGTCACTTGAACGTTGTTCACCTGATGAGTTGTATGAACAATTGAAACGGATTGATCCTTTAAGTGCGGAACGTATTCATCCGAATAACGTTCGTCGTGTCATTCGTGCGTTAGAAATTTATCATTGTACAGGAAAAACAATGACAGAATGGCTGAAAGAGCAAAAACGTCAGCTGGTATATAACGTAGCACTTATTGGATTGACAATGGAACGAGAGAAGCTATATGCACGTATTAATCAACGAGTAGATCAAATGATTGATCAAGGGTTGATTGAAGAAGTGAAACGATTATATGAACAAGGTTTACGTGACTGTCAAGCAATTCAGGCAATCGGCTATAAAGAGTTATATGCGTATTTTGACGGGATGCTTACGCTGAAAGAAGCAATCGAACAATTGAAACAAAACTCTCGTCGCTACGCAAAGCGTCAGTTCACATGGTTCCGAAATCAAATGCCTGTTCAATGGTTTGACATGACCGATGATACAATATTTGAAAGACGAGTGAGTGAAATTTTGCATTATATAGAAGGAAAGTTTCACTTTCAGTCGAATATGTAAACGTAATGTAGAGAGAAAAAGAGGAGGACGAAGCAATGAAAAACACGATAAACATTCAAGATCAGTTTTTAAACCAATTGCGGAAGGAAGAAACAACAGTTACTGTATTTTTGCTAAATGGATTTCAATTGCGTGGGTTAGTGAAAGGATTTGACAATTTCACAGTATTGTTAGAAGTGGATGGAAAACAACAATTAATTTATAAACATGCCATTTCCACATTTGCACCACAAAAAAACGTAAAAATTGAGATTGAGTAAGATATATCGCTCACCTATATCGGTGGGCGATTTTTTCGTTAGGCATTTGTCACGAAATGGGCGATGGTAGCGTATATTGATAAAAGAAGCAACGATGAAGGAGAGGTGACGTTGCCTTGTCAGAGTTGACGATGAAGCAAACAAAAAGTCAAATTAATATCGTGCTTAATGCGAAAAACGTTAATTATTTACCGAAAGAAGAAACACCGAATCGCATTGATTATCATCAACATGCAGTATTGAAAGAGATTCAGAAGGAACTAGATGAGTTAGTTGGACTAAGTGAAGTGAAAAAATTAATTAAAGAAATTTACGCATGGTTATACATTAATAAAGCACGTCAAGCAAATGGATTAAAGGGAAATAAACAGTCTCTTCACATGATTTTTAAAGGGAATCCCGGGACTGGGAAAACGACAGTTGCTCGTATTCTTGGTAAGTTATTTTTAGAAATGAATGTGTTATCTAAAGGACATTTTATTGAAGCAGAACGTGCGGATTTAGTTGGCGAATATATCGGTCATACCGCCAATAAAACACGTGACTTAATTAAGAAAGCACGTGGAGGTATTTTATTTATTGACGAAGCATACTCCCTTGCGCGTGGAGGGGAGAAAGATTTTGGAAAAGAAGCGATTGATACGTTAGTAAAAGGAATTGAAGATTTTTCTGATGACTTAGTCGTTATTTTAGCAGGATATCCAGCCGAAATGGACTATTTTTTATCTTTAAATCCAGGATTGCCGTCACGCTTTCCGTTAATGCTTGAATTTCCTGACTATACAGCAGAGGAACTTGTACAAATTGCAAAACAAATGCTTCATATAAGAGAATACGAGCTTACTAATGAAGCAGAACGAAAGCTACGTGAACATATTGAGCAACTATTGGCCGACGGATATCAAAGAAAATTTAGCAACGGCCGTTACATTCGAAATTTGATTGAAAAAGCAATTCGAAAACAAGCGGTACGTCTGTTGCACGAAGGGCGTTACGATAAAAAAGAATTAATGATTATACGTGAACGTGACCTAGTTGTTGAATGAATAGGAAAGGGGGCCTTTCCTATTTTTTTATGTGAGTAAAGAAGGGTTTCTTTTTTATTTGTAGAATATAATCTGAAAATAAAAAATATTATTTATATCGATATAAAAATATAAGGGAGGGATTGTTTTGTATTTAACGATTGGTGAAGTGTTCACACAGACGGTAAGAAAGTTCCCGAAAAAAGAAGCGCTCGTTGATGTTCGTACAGGCCTTCGCTACACGTACAAACAATGGGCAAAAGAAGTGGACAAACTTGCGAACGCTTTCTTAAAAGCGGGTGTGCGAAAAGGAGACCGTGTATCGACTGTGCTATTTAATACGGCAGAACTGGCGACTGCTTTTTTTGCGTGCGCCAAAATCGGCGCTGTCTTCAATCCGATTAATTTTCGTTTGCGACCAAAAGAAATCGCTTACATTTTAGCGGATGCTACCCCAAAAATCGTGCTATTTGAACAAGCAGTCGAACCACAAATCACAGCCATTCATCATGAATTTCCACACATTTCTTTTTGGATCATTGACGGGCAAGTGCCAACATATGCTGTTTCTTATCACGAACAAATCCAATGTGCAAGCGACGAACTTCCAGCCATCGACGTTTTCGAAAATGATTTGTATGCGATTATGTATACAAGCGGCACGACAGGGCGCCCAAAAGGAGTGTTGCATCGCCACCGCGACATGATCGAACAAAGTTTAATTTGCAATTCGGTCATGCGCATTCGCGAAACAGAGCGAGGGCTTGTCACCGCACCGATGTTCCATTGCGCAGAATTGCATTGTTGCTTCCTTCCACGCGTCCATGCTGGCGCAACAAACGTGATTGTTCATCATTTCGACCCGAAACAAGTATTAACGGTCATCGAACAAGAACAAATTACCATCTTATTTGCCGCACCGACGATGTGGAATATGCTCTTGCAAGAAAAATTATCCGATTATGATTTATCGTCGCTTCGCATCGGTCTATACGGAGCCGCTCCGATGGCGCCAGTGCTTGTGAAAGAATGCAAAGAGCGGTTAGGCATTGATTTAATCCAAGCGTACGGCATGACGGAAATGGGACCAGCTGTTACGTTCTTGTACGAAGATGAGCAGTTAACGAAAGCTGGGTCTGCTGGGCGGGCGTGCTTAAACCATGAAATTCGCATCGTCAAACCGCGCGAAGACGGTCCATCCGACCCAGATGACATCTTGCCACCGGGACAAGTTGGTGAAATTATCGTTAAAGGTCCATGTATGATGGTTGGCTACTACAACCGTGAAGACGCGACCGAAAAAGCGATGTATAAAGGCTGGTATCATTCTGGCGATTTAGGTTATATGGATGAAGACGGTTATTTGTACGTGGCCGACCGCGTCGATGACATGATTATTAGCGGCGGCGAAAATGTCTATCCTCGCGAAGTAGAAGACGTGCTTTACGAACATGAAGGCGTGCTTGATGTCGCAGTGCTTGGCGAGCCAGATGCGCTATGGGGAGAAAAAGTCGTTGCTTTCGTCGTCAAAAAAGACCAACAGCTTACCGCAGAACAATTAGAGGCGTTTTGTAAACAAAGCGACAAGCTGGCTCCGTACAAACGACCGCGCGCGTACTATTTTGTCGAGGCACTGCCACGCAATGCGAGCGGAAAAATTCAAAAGTTTTTATTGCGCGAACAAATGAAAAAAATGGCGCAATCATAAGGTGGGGACAACATGGCAACCTATTTGCATGAAGAACATCACATTTTTCGGGAGGCGTTCCGAAAGTTTTTGCAAAAAGAAGCGTACCCGTTTTATGCGGAATGGGAAAAACAAGGAATCATTCCACGGGAGTTTTGGCGGAAAATGGGGGAGAACGGATTTCTTTGTCCGTGGGTAGATGAAGCGTACGGTGGATTTGGTGCCGATTTCGGCTATTCAGTCGTCATCAATGAGGAGTTAGAAAGAGTAGGGTCTAGCCTTGTCGGCATCGGCTTGCATAACGATATCGTCGTTCCGTATATCGCATCGTACGGCACAGAAGAACAAAAGAAGAAATGGCTACCGAAGTGTGTATCCGGGGAACTCATCACCGCCATTGCGATGACCGAACCAGGCGCAGGTTCTGATTTAGCAGGTATCCAAACAACGGCGGTGAAACAAGGTGACCATTATATCGTCAACGGGCAAAAAACGTTCATTACAAATGGCATTCATGCGGACTTAGTCATCGTCGTTTGCAAAACGAACCTGAGTGCGAACCCGCCGCATAAAGGGATTAGTTTGCTTGTGGTAGAGCGAGAAACACCGGGGTTTACACGCGGTCGGAAGCTTGAAAAAGTCGGATTGCATGCCCAAGATACAGCGGAGTTATTTTTTAGCGACGCGAAAGTTCCGGTGGAAAACTTACTTGGAGAAGAAGGAAAAGGGTTTTACTATTTAATGGAAAAATTGCAACAAGAGCGGCTCATTGTTGCGATTGCTGCACAAACAGCAGCAGAAGTGATGTTTGACTTAACGAAGCGGTATGTGAAAGAACGTACGGCGTTTGGGAAAACGATTAGCCAATTTCAAACCGTTCAATTTCGGCTTGCGGAAATGGCGACGGAAATTGCGTTAGGGCGCGCGTTTCTTGACGATGTCATCGAACAGCATATCGCAGGCAAAGACGTCGTGGCAAACGTATCGATGGCGAAATGGTGGATGACAGAAATGGCAAAGTGTGTTGCTTCGGAAGGGATGCAGCTTCACGGAGGATATGGCTATATGGAAGAATACGAGATTGCCAGACGTTACCGCGATATTCCGGTGAGCGCCATTTATGCCGGAACGAATGAAGTGATGAAAATGATCATTGCGAAACATCTTGGGCTTTAGGGGGGATTTTGTTGCTTGCTGGAATAAAAGTGATTGATTTTTCCCATTATCTCCCCGGTCCGTTTGCGAGTCTTCGCTTAGCGGATTTAGGGGCGGAAGTAATCAAAATCGAGCCGAAAACAGGCGATCGAATGCGGGAGTTAGCCGATGATTACCTTTTTGACGCGAACAATAAAAATAAAAAAAGCATCGCGCTCGATTTGAAGGACGAGCAAGATGTTCAAATCGCGCAACAGCTTATCCGCGAAGCAGACGTCGTTATCGAAAGTTTCCGTCCCGGTGTCATGAAAAAGCTTGGGCTTGGCTATGAAGACGTATCCGCTCTCAATCCAGCGATTGTTTATTGTTCTATCAGCGGGTATGGTCAGCATAGCACATATGGGAGCCATGACATCAATTATATGGCGCTTTCCGGTGTTTTAGCCCAGATGAAAGCGGACGGCCGCCCCATTCATCCGACGATCACGCTTGCCGATCTCATTACGAGCATGCATGTCGTTGAACAAGTTGCCGCTGCTTTGTATGCTCGGGAGCGGACGGGAAAAGGGTGTTATATAGACGTTGCCCTTGTCGACGGCTTACTTTCAATGATGACAAACCATTTTGTAGTAGAACACTATACGGGGCAAAAAAACGGGATTCCTGTATTAGCTGGCACGGTTGTGTCGTATCATTTGTACGAAACGAAAGACGGGCGCTATATGGCGCTTGCCGCGCTGGAAGCACACTTTTGGCGCAATTTTTGTGACGCAGTCGAAAAGCCAGAATGGTATGAAGGACATTTATCGGCAGCTTGTGACGACAATCCTCTCTTTCTAGAAATAAAGCAGTTGTTTCGCACAAAAACGTTCCAACAATGGATTGCGTTTGCCGAGCAAGTCGATTGTTGCTTAACGCCGGTATTCGAAACAGATGAAGCGAAAACGTGGTTTGCAAATAACGCGTACCGAAAAATGATTCATATCGACAACGACCAAATTGAAGTGGCGACTCGTTATGACGAACATTTTTTTACAAAACGTACACGAGCACCAAAGCTAAACGAACATGGAGGAGTGCATGCATATGATGAACGTTCCATTAAATATTGTGACAATGCTTGAACGGGCAGAAATGTTTTTTCCGAAAAAACAAGTCATTTCGCGGATGAAGAACGGGCTTGTCCGCCACACGTATCAAGAAATTGGCGAACGGACGAGAAAGCTTGCGAGCGCATTACGAACACTTGGCGTCCATACAGGAGACCGCGTCGGTACGTTTGCATGGAACCATCATCGCCATTTAGAAGCGTATTTTGCCATTCCAGGCATCGGGGCGGTGTTGCATACGATTAACATTCGCCTGTCGCCGCAACATATCGCCTATATTATTAATCACGCCAACGACCGTGTGCTATTGATTGACGACGATTTACTGCCGCTCATTGAACGTGTGAAAGACGAAATAAACGTTGAAGCGTTTGTCATTATGACCGATGAACCGACGCTTCCCGAGACGACGCTGTCGCCTGTTTATCATTATGAGGAATTGTTACAACAAGCCGAGCCGATTTCGTTTGTCAAAGATATCGATGAGCATCATCCTGCTGGGATGTGCTATACGTCCGCAACAACTGGAAATCCAAAGGGCGTGTTATACTCCCATCGCGGCATCGTTCTCCATAGCATGGCGCTAGGGCTTGCCGATAGCGCGGCGCTGTCGGAATCGGATGTGGCGCTGCCAGTCGTGCCGATGTTTCATGCGAATGCGTGGGGCTTGCCGTTTGCGGCGGTTTGGTTTGGAACGACGCTCGTTATGCCAGGGGCAGCATTTACACCGAAAATATTGGCAGAACTAATGGAACAAGAAAAAGTGACGCTTGCGGCTGGTGTGCCGACCGTTTGGCTTGGCTTATTGAATGAGTTGGAAAAAGGCACGTACGATTTACGCAGCGTGACGCGCATTTTATGCGGTGGTTCAGCAGCGCCAAAAGGAATGATTCGCGCCTTTGAAGAAAAATACGGCATCCCGTTCGTGCACGCCTACGGCATGACGGAAACGAGTCCGCTTGTCGTCTTATCGCGTCTAAAAAGCTACCAGCAGCACGTATCGAACGAAGAAAAATTGGACATCCGTGCGAAGCAAGGATTTCTTGTCCCTGGGGTAGAAATGAAAGTGATTGGCAAAGACGGCGAAGTAGCGTGGAACGGAACAGAAATGGGCGAACTATGCTTGCGCGGTCCGTGGATTGCCGACGAATACTACAACGATGAGCGAAGCAAAGACGCATTTCGCGATGGTTGGCTATATACGGGAGATGTCGTCACCGTCGATGAGGAAGGATTTATTAAAATCGTCGACCGGACAAAAGACGTCATTAAAAGCGGTGGGGAGTGGATTTCGTCTGTCGATTTAGAAAATGCCTTGATGGCGCACGAAGCGGTGTTTGAAGCTGCCGTTGTGGCGGTGCCACACCCGCAATGGCAAGAGCGACCGATCGCTTGCGTGGTAGTGAAAGAAGGAAAAAATGTGACAAAAGAGGAACTATACGACTTTTTACGTCCGCAATTTGCGAAATGGTGGCTGCCGGATGAGATTATTTTTATGAACGAAATTCCGAAAACAAGTGTCGGAAAATTTTTGAAAATGAAATTACGCGAACAATTTCGCGATTATTTCACGAATGTTCAATAGGGGGAGTAGCGATGCAAACAATTGCAGTCATCGGTGCTGGCTTAATGGGAAGCGGCATTGCCCAGTCGCTAGCGATGGGCGGAAAAACGGTTTATTTATACGATATTTCCGAAGCAGCGCTTGAAAAAGGAATGCAGTCGATTCAAAAAAGCCTTGCTCGCTTTGTAAAGGCTGGTAAACTACAAGAACAAGAAGCAACGGCTATTCTTGCCCGCATCCAAACCGAAACGAATTTGCAAGAAGCAGTAAAAGAAGCGGACGTTGTCATCGAAGCGGTGCCAGAACATTTGCCGCTCAAAAAACAAGTATTTGAACAGCTTGACCGCTATGCGAAACAAGAAGCGATTTTAGCAACGAATACGTCGGAATTAAGCGTGACCGCGATTGCCGCAGCGACTAAACGTCCGAGCCAAGTCGTCGGCATGCATTGGTTTAACCCAGCGCCAGTCATGAAGCTCATTGAGATCGTCAAAGGCGTGGCAACATCCGAACAAACGATCGAAGTGATTCAACAACTGTCCGAAGAAATCGGCAAAGAAACAGTCGTTGTCAAAGATATGCAAGGATTTGTGACAACAAGAGCGCTTGCGGCGCATATGATTGAATGCATTCGCATGTACGAAGAAGGAGTTGCTTCCGCCGAGCATATTGACAAAGCGATTCGCCTCGGGCTGAATTACCCGATGGGACCATTAGAACTTGCCGATTTAGTCGGATTAGATACGATGTTGTTTGTGAGTGAAAATATGACAGAAGCGTATGGCGACCGATTCCGTCCACCACAAACGCTTCGCAAACTTGTCGAAGCGGGGCATCTCGGTCGAAAAACAGGCAAAGGATTTTACACATACGAATGAAAGAAGGGAAAGATATGCGCGAAGTCGTGATTGTCGAAGCGGTACGCACTCCTGTTGGCAAGCGAAACGGGGTGTTCCGTGACAAACATCCTGTTCACTTAGCAGCTGTGGTGCTCGATGAAGTCGTGAGACGAGCGGGGATTGGAAAACAGCTGATCGAAGATATCGTGATGGGATGCGTAACGCCGATTGGCGAACAAGGCTACAATATCGGGAGGCTAGCAGCATTAGAGGCAGGCTTTCCGGTGGAAGTACCGGCGGTGCAAATTAACCGAATGTGCGGGTCGGGACAGCAAGCGATTCATTTCGCTGCGCAAGAAATTAAATCAGGCGATATGGATATTACGATTGCGGCTGGCGTCGAAAGTATGACGAAAGTGCCGATTTTAAGTGACGGGAACGAGCGAACGATTCCACCGTCGCTCCATGAAAAGTACGAATTCGTTCACCAAGGAGTGTCTGCTGAACGGATTGCCGAAAAATACGGATTGACAAGAGAACAGTTGGACGAATATGCATATGAAAGTCATCAACGGGCGCTTCGGGCACAAGCGGAAGGTCGTTTCACCGAAGAAATCATACCCATCCACGGGCTTGATAAAGATGGAAACGACATCATCGTAACAGCCGACGAAGGACCGCGCCAAGATACATCGTTTGAAGCGTTGGCGACATTGAAGCCGGTCTTTAAACAAAACGGAAAAATTACGGCTGGAAACGCAAGTCAAATGAGCGACGGTGCTGCTGCGGCGCTGCTGATGGAGCGCGAAACAGCGATTCGCCTCGGCTTGAAGCCGAAAGCAAAAATCGTCGCGCAAACGGTCGTTGGCTCCGACCCGACATATATGCTTGACGGTGTCATCCCGGCGACGAAAAAAGTATTGCAAAAAGCAAACCTCACCATTGATGATATTGACCTTGTCGAAATTAACGAAGCGTTTGCGCCTGTCGTCCTCGCTTGGCAAAAAGAAATCGGTGCTCCCCTTTCGAAAGTGAACGTTAACGGTGGTGCCATCGCCTTAGGTCATCCGCTCGGTGCAACGGGCGTGAAACTGATGGCATCCCTCGTTCACGAACTCGAACGACGAAAGGGGCGCTACGGGCTACTGACGATTTGCATCGGGCACGGTATGTCCACTGCGACCATCATCGAACGGTGGGAAGAATAAAAAGAAATCGGATGTCTCCATCAAGACATCCGATTTCAGTTTTCCATCTTCAACGATTTATTTGGCAATTTCCAGTTGTACGTATATGATAAAATACGTAATGTTGCAACAATAACAAACAATACGTACAAACTAATTGAAGAATGTGCGATTCCAGTTCCGACTGTAATGCCAGCTACAATAGCCCAAACAGCATAAATTTCATCGCGCAATACGAGCGGTTTTCTTCCCGCCAGTACATCACGGATCATCCCCCCACCGCTCCCGGTCAATACAGCAGCGACGATGACCGCGCTCAACGGAAGATTCATTTGAACAGCATATAGCGCTCCTTGAATGGCGAACGCTGAAAGACCGAGGGCATCAAAAAAGTTCCCCCACCGCTGCCAATGTGGTAGCATTTTTTGCGGAAACAAATAGACAATCGTCATCGCAATAAACGCAATCAAAAAAAGAGTTTGTTGCTGCCAAAGGATCGATACAGGTACACCAATTAATACGTTGCGTACAGCACCGCCGCCGAATGCGGTTACAATTCCGAGAATATACACACCTAAAATATCGTATTCTTCTTCCATAGCAACAATGGCTCCGCTAATCGCAAAGGCGATGGTGCCAATCATACTTAATACTTCCCAAGTCATCGTTGCATTCCTTTCTATCATGTAACATCACGTTAAAATTTTATGTGTAAAATACGAAAAAATCAATGCTCATTTTTCAGTCATAGCACTTTTACATAAGATTTGTTATGATGAGAACAGACGTTCAACAGGAAAGAGGGAAAATATGCAAAAAGAACAAGAAAGAGTGATTATTGTTGGGTGTCAATTACCACATGTCGATGATGAGCGGTTTTCGTATTCAATGGAAGAGCTTTCTTCGCTCGCTCATACGGCAAACGGTAAAGTCGTTATCCAGCTTACGCAAAAGCGGGAGATGATCCATCCGGCTACATATATTGGTAAAGGAAAAGTGGAAGAACTTGTTCGGCTTGTTGAACAGTTTGAACCAGATGTTGTTATTTTTAATGACGAGCTGTCGCCAAGTCAAAACCGCAACTTAACGAAGGTATTGAATGTGCGTGTCATTGATCGGACGCAGCTTATTTTAGACATTTTCGCAAGCCGGGCGCGTTCAAAAGAAGGGAAATTGCAAGTTGAGCTTGCTCAGTTACAATACATCTTGCCGCGGTTAAGCGGGCAAGGTGTAGAACTCTCTCGTTTAGGTGGTGGAATTGGAACGAGGGGACCGGGGGAAACGAAACTAGAAACGGATCGTCGTCATATTCGCCGTCGCATCGATGAAATTAAAGCGCAGCTAAGAGCGGTCGTCGAACATCGTGAACGGTATCGTGAGCGACGAAAAAAAAATGCTGTGTTTCAAATTGCGCTTGTCGGCTATACAAACGCTGGAAAATCCACGCTTTTTAACCGCCTAACGAACGCAGATGCGTTGGAAGAAAATTTATTGTTCGCTACGTTAGATCCGCTCACTAGAAAACTTGTGCTGCCAAGCGGCTACACCGCGCTGTTGACGGACACGGTCGGCTTTATTCAAGACTTGCCGACAACGCTTGTTGCAGCGTTTCGTTCGACGTTAGAAGAAGTGAAAGAAGCTGATTTGATTTTACATATTGTCGATTCGTCCAATCCGGACTATATTCAACATGAACAAACTGTTTACCGCTTGCTTGAGGAGTTGGAGGCGACATCTATTCCAATTGCTACCGTGTATAATAAACGCGACATCGTCCTTCCGAGCTTTGTGCCAAGCCCGAAAACGGACTATTTGTTAGTGAGTGCCTTTCATGAACAAGACGTCCAAACCTTACGCCATTTTATTGAACAAAAAATGATAGAGGCGATGGAACATTATAATGTAGCGATTCCGTCGTTTGCAGGAAAATTGCTCGCACAACTAAAAGCAGAAACAATTGTACAACATATGTATTTCAATGAACAAAGTGGTATGTACGAGTGTAGCGGCTATTTATTGCCGGAACATCCACTTTTAGCACAACTAAGAACATATCAAAAATAGAAAGGGTTGTTTTATGTTTCAACATTTAACTCATGGAGAAAAAATTGAAGCGCTCGTCAAAGAAGTTGAAGTACAAATTGCGCCGGTTCATCGGGCAATTGAAGAGCGGATCGACTATAACCAATATCGCGTTTTGCAGAGCTTTCGTCACCATCAAGTGAGCGATGCTCACTTTATTCCATCAACAGGATATGGTTATGATGACATCGGACGTGATACGCTTGAAAAAGTGTATGCGGACGTATTCGGTGGGGAAGCGGCGCTCGTTCGTCCGCAAATCATTTCCGGTACGCACGCCATTACGATTGCCTTGTTTGGCATTTTGCGCCCCGGCGATGAGCTTTTATACATCACTGGCAAACCGTACGATACACTCGAAGAAATTGTCGGCATTCGTGGCAAAGGTATCGGCTCGTTAAAAGAGTTTCATATCGGCTATCAAAGTGTACCGCTCACTCCAGAAGGAAAAGTTGACTTCGTAGCGGTCAAACAGGCGATCAACGAACGGACAAAGATGATTGGTATTCAACGCTCGAAAGGGTACGATCCTCGACCATCGTTCACTATCGCCGAAATAAAAGAGATGATTGATTTTGTCAAAGCAATCAAACAAGACGTTATTGTGTTTGTTGATAACTGTTACGGAGAATTTGTGGAAAACCAAGAGCCGTGCCATGTTGGTGCCGATTTAATGGCGGGTTCACTTATTAAAAATCCAGGTGGCGGATTAGCAAAAACGGGAGGATATCTCGTTGGTAAACGCGAATGTATCGAGATGTGTGCGTACCGCATGACATCTCCGGGAATCGGGGGAGAGGCAGGCGCCTCTTTATATAGTTTGCAAGAAATGTATCAAGGTTTTTTCTTAGCTCCGCATGTTGTTGGACAAGCGTTAAAAGGGGCGGTTTTCACATCAGCGATGCTCGAACGGATTGGAATGAATACGTATCCAACGTGGGATGCAGTACGTACAGATTTAATTCAATCGGTGCAATTTGATGATGCAGAACAAATGATTGCATTTTGTCAGGCGATTCAATTTGCATCACCAGTCAATGCCCATTTCACCCCATACCCGAACTATATGCCAGGCTATGAGGATGACGTCATTATGGCGGCAGGGACATTTGTACAAGGTGCAAGCATTGAGCTATCCGCCGATGGCCCGATTCGGCCTCCATATGTTGCATACGTCCAAGGGGGACTAACGTACTCACATGTCAAAATCGCTGTTTGCATGGCGATTGATCAGTTGCTTGAAAAACAGTTGATTCAATTATAAAATTTTCAGAAAAAAACATGTGATAAGATGTAACGTGTCATTGACATATAAACTAACATATAATAAAATAAAAATACGTATTACGTAAGGAGGGGTCGACATGAATAGTCACATTCGTCGCTCCATGCCGTTATTTCCTATCGGTATCGTTATGCAGTTAACAGATTTATCAGCGCGACAAATTCGCTATTATGAAGAACACGGTCTTATTTCACCTGCACGGACAGAAGGTAATCGGCGGTTGTTCTCGTTTAATGACGTGGATCGGTTGCTTGAAATTAAAGATCTAATCGAGCAAGGGGTTAATTTGGCGGGAATTAAACAAATTTTTGCTTCACGTCAGCAACAACACGCTGAAGCAACGCCACCTGTTGCGCCGAAAGTCATGAAGCAAGATTTGTCGGAAGCGGAGTTGCGCAAACTTTTGCGTGCCGAGCTGATGCAAGCAGGTCGCTTTAATCGCGCTTCACTTCGTCAAGGCGATATCGCTCGTTTTTTTCATTAAAGAATTTATGTTTTTAACATAAATGATCTTTTCATTTTTGGGGGAGGAATATGTATGGCTAAGTACACAAAAGAAGACATTTTTCGTATTGTAAAGGAAGAGAATGTAAAGTATATTC
The DNA here is from genome assembly GCF_022030075.1 of Anoxybacillus sp. LAT27. Taxonomy (NCBI): domain Bacteria; kingdom Bacillati; phylum Bacillota; class Bacilli; order Caryophanales; family Anoxybacillaceae; genus Anoxybacillus; species Anoxybacillus sp. LAT27. The sequence continues at coordinate 30,088 of NZ_JAIWYK010000062.1, read as the reverse complement.
GCTTGCAATTTACTGATATTCTCGGCACGATTAAAAACGTAGAAATTCCAGTGAGCCAGCTACAAAAAGCGCTCGATAATAAAATGATGTTTGATGGATCATCGATCGAGGGATTTGTTCGCATCGAAGAATCAGATATGTACTTGTACCCAGATTTAGATACATTCGTTATTTTCCCATGGACAGCTGAAAAAGGGAAAGTGGCACGTTTTATTTGTGACATTTATAATCCGGATGGTACACCGTTTGAGGGGTGTCCGCGTTACAACTTAAAACGTGTACTAAAAGAAATGGAGGAGCTCGGATTTACAGAGTTCAACCTAGGGCCAGAGCCAGAGTTCTTCTTGTTTAAGTTAGATGAAAAAGGAGAGCCTACATTAGAGTTAAACGATAATGGCGGTTACTTTGACTTAGCACCAACCGATTTAGGAGAAAACTGCCGACGGGATATTGTATTAGAATTAGAAGAGATGGGATTCGAAATTGAAGCGTCTCACCATGAAGTTGCGCCAGGGCAACATGAAATTGACTTCAAGTATGCAAATGCGGTAAAAGCGTGTGATGACATTCAAACATTTAAGCTTGTGGTCAAGACTGTTGCACGTAAACATGGTTTGCACGCGACATTTATGCCAAAACCACTTTTTGGTGTAAACGGATCTGGTATGCATTGTAACTTATCGCTCTTTAAAAATGGTGAAAATGCTTTCTTTGATCCAAATGGCCAATTACAACTGAGCGAGACAGCATTACAGTTTATTGCAGGTGTGTTAAAACACGCGCCAAACTTTACAGCGGTAACGAACCCAACAGTAAATTCATATAAACGTCTCGTTCCAGGATATGAGGCACCTTGTTACGTTGCATGGTCGGCACGTAATCGTAGCCCGCTTGTTCGTATCCCAGCATCGCGCGGCATGAGCACACGAATTGAAGTGCGTAGTGTGGATCCTGCAGCTAATCCATATTTGGCCATGGCTGTATTATTGGCGGCCGGACTAGATGGAATTAAAAACAAATTGACGCCGCCTGCGCCAGTCGATCGCAACATTTATGTGATGACAAAAGAGGAACGTTTAGAGGAAGGTATTGTTGACTTACCTGCGACATTAGCGGAAGCGCTCCAAAACTTAAAATCGGATGAAGTAATTGTTAATGCGCTTGGTAAACATTTATTCGAACACTTTGTCGAAGCGAAAGAAATTGAATGGGATATGTTCCGCACGGCTGTGCATCCGTGGGAACGTGAACAATATATGAGCCTTTACTAAAAAAGCTAACGGTTTTTCCGTTAGCTTTTTTTCCGTTTCTTTTTCTTTCTTAATGAATAGTTCGATATACACCGATGACTTTCCCTAAAATTGTAGCGTTTTGGACAATGATCGGCTCCATTGAAGAGTTCTCAGGCTGCAAACGGATATGATCTTTTTCTTTAAAAAACCGTTTTACTGTCGCTTCATGATCTTCCGTCATCGCTACAACGATATCCCCGTTATTTGCTGTTTGTTGTTGACGGACGATCACGTAGTCTCCGTCTAAAATACCGGCTTCAATCATGCTTTCTCCGACAATTTGCAACATAAATACTTGATCATCTGGTGAGACGAACCGTTCTGGAAGGGGGAAGTATTCTTCGATATTTTCAATTGCAGTAATTGGTTGTCCGGCTGTGACTTTTCCGACGATTGGGACATTGATGACATTTGTTCTCGGGATGGATTCATGTTCGTCCAAAATCTCAATGGCGCGAGGTTTCGTTGGATCACGTCTAATGAACCCTTTGCTTTCTAAACGGGCTAAATGTCCGTGAACGGTAGAACTTGAAGCTAAACCAACTGCCTCGCCAATTTCCCTCACAGATGGTGGATACCCTTTCGTGCGCACTTCTTGTTTAATAAAGTCCAAAATTTGTTGTTGTCGTTTTGATAATTTTGCCACCATTATACACCTCTTCCTATTCAATCTTTGTCCATATTATAACATAAATTCGTATGTTAACACAAACATAAGTTCGAGAAATAGTTGACACGAACAAAAGTTCGCGTTATCATAAATACAAACAAATGTTCTTGGGGGTAGGTTTGATGAGCAAAATACATTATATAATAATGATCTTATTTAGCTTTTTGTTTGTATGGGCATTTATGCATGTCACACAATCTGTTGATAAAGAAAAATATGTGGAGATTACGGTATCAGCTGGCGATACACTATGGGGGCTTGCAGAGCAATATAAACATGAACATCAATTGTCACGGCAACAATTCATTGAATGGGTAATGAAAGTAAATAAACGTTCAGACGATCAATTGATCGTTGGTGAGAAAATTGTCATTCCTGTGTTAAAATCAAATAGCGAAAATCAGCTTGTTGCTAATAAACCATAAAGAAAGGGATGACGGATGAACGCGATTATTTATTGTCGTGTAAGTACGACAAAAGAGGCACAAGAAACATCGCTACAAAGACAAAAAGAAGAGCTTCAGCACCTCGCTATGGAATACGAAATGAATGTGATCAAGACCATTGAAGAACAGGCAAGTGGTTATGATATTGAACGGGAAGGAATTATGGAGCTGCTTGATACGATGAAACAACATCGCATCGACGTCGTTCTCGTTCAAGATGAAACAAGACTTGGACGAGGAAATGCAAAAATTGCTCTTCTTCGTTGTTTACAAAAGGAAGGGATTCGCGTCTATACGGTAAGTCATCGTGGGGAGCTTCAATTATCAGAAGCAGATTCGATGGTGTTAGAGATTATTAGTATTGTTGAAGAATACCAAAGAAAGATACATAATTTAAAAATTAAACGTGGCATGCAACGGGCCGTTCAAAACGGATATCGTCCAGAAAACAATTTACGCAACATTGGTGAACACGCTGGACGCGATCGGAAAGATGTGCCGATTGAAGATATTGTTCGTTTACGCCAAAATGGCTTAACGTTTGCAGAAATTGCGGCTACCCTTCGTTCATTTGGTTATGATGTATCTAAAGCGACTGTTCATCGGAGATACAAAGAACACGAACAACTTGTCAACAAAGAAAAGTTTTTGTATGATGATACGAGCAAAAAAATCAATACAAAGGAATGAGGTTGAATGTTATCTTCTGAAAAAATTGCACGAATTAATGCGTTAGCTAAAAAAGCAAAAATGGAAGGTCTTACGGACGAAGAAAAACAAGAGCAACTCCAACTTCGTACAGAGTATATTGCGGCGTTTCGTGCGTCAATGATTGAAACGTTGCATGCCGTGAAAGTCATTGATCCGAACGGAAACGATGTCACTCCTCAAAAATTAAAGGATAGTAAGAAAAAACGCCTGCATTAATATGCCTATCATGGAGAACATACGAGTATAGATGTTCTCTTTTTTCGTCAGTTTGTCAAAAAAAATGTTGTGAAGCATTGTACATTTTACGAACTTTTCTATATCATAAAAGATGAACATGTTTGCAAATGAAAGGATGAAGACGATGACACACTCTATTGAACAATTATCGATTGCGGCGATTCGTACGTTGTCCATTGATGCTATCGAAAAAGCTAATTCCGGTCATCCGGGTATGCCGATGGGCGCAGCACCGATGGCGTATACGCTATGGACGAAGTTTATGAATCATAACCCACGCAATCCAAAGTGGTTTAATCGCGATCGCTTTGTGCTGTCAGCAGGGCACGGTTCAATGCTATTGTATAGCTTGCTCCATTTAAGTGGTTACGACGTCACGATGGAAGATATTAAGCAGTTTCGTCAATGGGGAAGTAAAACACCGGGACATCCAGAATACGGTCATACCCCAGGTGTCGAAGCAACAACTGGTCCGCTTGGGCAAGGAATTGCGATGGCTGTTGGAATGGCGATGGCAGAACGTCATTTAGCAGCTACGTACAACAAAGATAAGTTCGAAATGATCAATCACTTTACATATGCCATTTGTGGTGATGGCGACTTAATGGAAGGGGTTTCGGCAGAAGCTGCGTCGTTAGCGGGGCATTTGAAACTCGGCCGCCTCATCGTTCTTTATGATTCGAATGATATTTCGCTAGACGGCGAATTACATCTTTCGTTTTCAGAAAGTGTAGAACAGCGTTTCAAAGCGTATGGATGGCAATATATTCGTGTCGAAGATGGCAATAACATCGAGGAAATTGCCCGAGCTATTGCTGAAGCTCAAAAAGATTTAGAACGTCCGACATTAATTGAAGTAAAAACGACAATCGGTTATGGTTCACCAAACAAAGCGGGAACAGCAGATGTACATGGCGCTCCGCTAGGTAAAGATGAAATTAAGTTAACAAAAGAAGCATATAAATGGACGTTTGAAGAAGATTTTTACGTTCCAGATGAAGTATATGCTCATTTTGAAAAAGTAGTTAAAGAAGCCGGAGAGAAAAAAGAAGCTGAGTGGAATGCTTTATTTGCTGAATATGAAAAAGCATATCCAGATTTAGCGAAACAGCTAAAAATGGCGATTGAAGGTAAACTTCCTGAAGGTTGGGAAAAAGCGTTGCCTGTATATGCTGAAGGGAAGAGTCTAGCAACACGTGCTTCTTCTGGAGAAGTATTGAATGCTATCGCAAAAGTTGTGCCACAATTTTTAGGTGGATCCGCAGACCTAGCAGGTTCAAATAAAACGTTGATTAAAGGAGCAGGAGACTTCTTACCTGGAAGTTATGAAGGTCGTAACATTTGGTTTGGTGTACGTGAATTTGCGATGGGCGCAGCGTTAAATGGGATGGCGCTTCATGGCGGTGTAAAAGTGTACGGTGGTACGTTCTTCGTCTTTTCAGATTATTTACGTCCAGCGATTCGACTTGCTGCACTTATGGGATTGCCTGTCACATATGTATTTACGCATGATAGCATTGCTGTTGGTGAGGATGGTCCAACGCATGAGCCAATTGAACAACTCGCTTCATTAAGAGCGATGCCAAATGTATGCGTCATTCGTCCGGCAGATGCGAACGAAACAGCAGCTGCATGGCGGTTAGCGGTAGAATCTACGGATCGTCCAACGGCGCTTGTGTTGACACGTCAAAACCTTCCTACGCTAGCGACAACAGCAGGGCGTGCGTATGAAGGAGTGAAGAGAGGAGCGTATGTTGTTTCTGAAGCTCAAGGAGAAGTACAAGCATTGTTGCTAGCATCTGGTTCAGAAGTTAGCTTAGCTGTAGAAGCACAAAAAGCGTTAGCGAATGAAGGTATTCATGTTTCGGTTGTAAGTATGCCTTCGTGGGACCGTTTTGAAGCGCAACCAGCGCAATATAAAGAAAGCGTCATTCCGAAGCATGTAAAAAAACGTCTTGCGATTGAAATGGGTGCATCTCTTGGTTGGGAACGATATACAGGTGACGAAGGGGATATTTTAGCTATCGATCGCTTTGGGGCCTCAGCACCTGGTGAAAAAATTATGCAAGAATATGGATTTACAGTAGAAAACGTTGTAGCGCGAGTCAAAGCATTATTAAGTAAATAATAAAACGGGGAGATGTGCTCCCCGTTTTATTATCGAATGAAGATTTTTTACTGAACATATTGTACAAACCGTTATTGTTTAGTATAGTGTAATGTAGACAACATGAAGGAGGAAAAAATATGTGGGAAATGATTTTAGTAGGCATTGTAGCGCTTGCTGCTGGCGTTGCGCTCGGATTTTTTATCGCGCGTAAAACAATGATGAACTACTTAAAGAAAAATCCACCGATTAATGAACAAATGATTCGAATGATGATGATGCAAATGGGTATGACGCCATCGCAAAAAAAGATCAACCAAATGATGAAAGCGATGAACAATCAGTTGAAATAAAGGTAAGGCACTCACAACGAGTGTCTTTTTTAGCATGGAAAGAAGCTGTTGCCCGTATTTGTATTTTTTTGATAAAATATAGCTAAATGAAGAAAGAATGGAGTGCCAATCATATGGACATTCAACTGTTTGTTGCGTTTGGGGCAGGTGTGTTGTCGTTTATTTCTCCTTGCTGTTTGCCGCTTTACCCAGCCTTTTTATCATATATTACGGGAATTTCAGTTAGTGATTTAAAGTCTGATTATGCATTGTTACAAAAAAGAAGTTTGTTACATACGTTATTTTTTTTGCTCGGTTTTTCTTTTATCTTTATTGCGATCGGTTTCGGCACATCGATTCTTGGACGTTTTTTTCATACGTACCAAGATCTTATTCGGCAAATTGGTGCAATACTGATGGTGTTTTTCGGATTTGTTATTATCGGCATCTTTAAGCCGACCTTTTTAATGACGGATCGTCGTTTATCCTTTCAACAACGTCCATCAGGTTATATCGGATCTTTTCTTATTGGTATGGCGTTTGCTGCTGGTTGGACGCCGTGTACAGGTCCGATTTTAGTATCCGTGATTGCTCTAGCAGCGACAAATCCGAGTTTAGGCGTTGTCTATATGACCGCCTATTCACTCGGTTTTGCTTTGCCTTTTTTGCTTTTATCGTTTTTTATTGGGAAAATGGGTTGGATTCGGAAACATCATGTTAAGCTAATGAAAGTCGGCGGATATGTCATGATAGGCATGGGGGTTGTACTGTTTTTTGATTGGATGACGAAAATTACGATTTATATGACAAACATATTTGGTGGCTTTACAGGTTTCTAGTTTCTTAGGGTGTGGAGGGAAAGGAAATGGCGAGAATTTTAATTGTCGATGATGCAAAATTTATGCGCATGACATTAGCGAATATTTTAAAAAAAGCGAATCATGAAGTGGCTGGGGAAGCAGAGAACGGAAAAGAAGCTGTTGATCTTTATATAGAGTTAAAGCCAGACGTGGTGACACTCGATATTACAATGCCAGTGATGAGTGGTCTTGAAGCTGTGAGGGAAATTAAACGTCATGATCCTCATGCGAAGATTATTATGTGTTCCGCGATGGGGCAACAAAAAATGGTTGTTGAAGCTATTGAAGCAGGGGCGCTAGATTTTATCGTAAAACCATTTGATGAAAGTCGCGTCATGGAGGCTATTCAACGTGTGTTACAGTAAGATGAGAAAGGAAGATTGATTTTGGCTATTTTTAGTTCGGTATTTGCGGTGTTTATGGCTGGACTTGTTTTCTTTATTCGTATGAAAGCAGCAGAAAAACCGACAAACGCCAAAAAAATTATATTACCCCCTATTTTTATGAGCACAGGCGCTCTTATGTTTCTTCATCCAATGTTTCGAGTAACGATGTTAGAATGTGTAGAAGCAGTTTTTGTTGGAGCGCTTTTTTCTATTTTGTTAATTAAAACATCTTCGTTTGAAGTTCGAGGCAACAAAATTTATTTACAACGTTCAAAAGCGTTCGCTTTTATTTTTGTTGGCTTAATTGTATTGCGTCTCGCTTTAAAAACATATTTAAGCCGCACCATTGAGTACGGAGAACTCGCGGGAATGTTTTGGATTTTAGCCTTCTCGATGATTGTTCCGTGGCGCGTGGCGATGTATGCATCATATCGTCGCCTCCAACGTGAAATAAAAGAAAAAAGCTAATCAGCAACAGGCGATTAGCTTTTTTTTGTTAGTAAATGTTCGTATTTTGTAAAATCAATTTGTTTTTCTCTTAGCGCTTTAATTAAAAATTTATGATCACGCTTTGGTGTGGCGAGAATATAGCCACGAACAACTAAATCTTCTGTAATTTGATTCGCATTTTCTTGCAACGCCAACTCTCCAATTTTCCCAGCAATTTTTTGGCGTGCCACATCGCGAAACAACTCAGGAACTGGGCGAACTAAATCTTCAAGTAGCGCTTTTTCTTTTTCAGACCATAAATGACGCGTTTGCTCAATATAATATTGTTGCCAATCCAATTCTGACTTCCCATCCTCTTTTGGTAGCCGTTTTAAAAATTTCCTAAACATGAAGAAGCCACCGATTGACATCGTAACAAGAAGAAAAACGACCCAAAATAAAATAAACCATAAAAACCAACCTGTTAGCATACATTCCACCTCAACGTTTATTATGTAAAAAAACAATGGCAGAATCAAGTAAAAGAGCTGACAGTTGCGTCAGCTCTTTTACATATCGTGACTTGAGTTATGCTTTTGGCGGGTATGATTTTGATTTTTTACTTTTTTCGAACCACTAAGCGGTTCTGGTTGTCCTGGGTTATCTCCTTTTGGGGCATTTTTACGCATGTCTTTGCTTGTATTTTTGTTCATGCGACACACTCCTTTCTTTCATATGATGGCATGATAAACCGTATTTATGCATATTTCATCCGTCAATAGGCACGATAATAACAAAAAGAGAGGAGTGAAAGCGATGCCTTATCATAAAAATAAGCAACAGGCGTTTGAAGCTGCACAACAAGGAACAATGGAGGCAAAAGAATGGTATGATCATCTGGTGAAAAGTGACGCAGACTATGGAAGTCAGTTGCATCATCTAAAGCAAGAAGTAAACGAGGCGTTTGAACAAATTAATAACGCGCTTGAAGTAGCCTCGGAAAAACAACGCAAACAGCTTGAACAATTTCGTCATGATTTGCAAGCGATTGTCGACGAAGTTAACATGTATGAATAATCCCGCTTCAAGCGGGATTATTGATTTTTCTTTCGTTTTTTATTATTTTGTTTTTGAGCTTCGGTGAGTGGCTCGTTGGAGAGCTCTTCATTGTAGCCAGCACCTTTTCCTTGTGCGCTCGCATCGTTCATGCCAGGAATGACATGATTTGCTTTTCTTTTTACCATCTTTTTTCACCTCCTACAACTATTGTTGGAAATAGAGCAAAAAAATATGCATTTATCTGAAACTTATAAACAATTATTATTTACTTATGTAGAGCATTGTATTAAGATAAAAGCGTAGGAATTTTGTGGGTGTGGGAGAAGATGATTTGTTAGAAGGGGGTAATACATAATGGTGAAAAATGATGTATTTCAAGCGCGTGATACGTTTGAGGTGAACGGGAAAAAATATCATTATTATCGTTTACAAGCGCTTGAAGAAGCAGGAATCGGAAATGTATCGCGTCTTCCGTATTCTATTAAAGTGCTTCTTGAATCAGTACTTCGTCAAGTTGATGGACGTGTCATTACGAAAGAGCATGTTGAAAATTTAGCGAAATGGGGAACGAGCGAACTAAAAGATGTAGACGTTCCGTTTAAACCATCTCGCGTCATCTTGCAAGACTTTACAGGTGTCCCTGCTGTTGTTGACTTAGCTTCCATGCGGAAAGCAATGGCCGACATCGGCGGAGATCCGTATGAAATCAACCCCGAAATTCCTGTTGATCTTGTGATCGACCATTCTGTCCAAGTTGATAAAGCAGGGACAGAAGATGCGCTCGAGTATAACATGAATTTAGAATTTGAACGCAATGCAGAGCGTTATAAGTTTTTGAAGTGGGCACAAAAAGCGTTTAGCAATTATCGTGCTGTTCCTCCAGCAACAGGTATTGTGCACCAAGTTAACTTAGAGTATTTAGCGAATGTGGTGCATGTTGTTGAAGGGGAAAATGGTGAGTATGAGGCGTTCCCAGATACGCTTGTTGGCACAGACTCCCACACAACAATGATTAACGGTATTGGCGTACTCGGTTGGGGTGTTGGTGGTATCGAGGCGGAAGCAGGCATGCTTGGACAACCATCTTACTTCCCAGTACCAGAAGTAATTGGTGTACGTTTAACAGGAAAATTACCGAATGGTACGACAGCAACAGACCTTGCGTTAAAAGTGACACAAGTGCTTCGGAAAAAAGGGGTTGTCGGCAAGTTTGTTGAATTTTTCGGTCCAGGTGTGGCGACATTGCCGTTGGCCGACCGTGCAACTGTGGCCAACATGGCACCTGAATATGGTGCAACGTGTGGCTTCTTCCCGGTTGATGCTGAGGCGCTTGATTATTTACGTTTAACAGGTCGTGACGAACAACATGTTCAAGTCGTTGAAGCATATTGCAAAGCGAATGGTTTGTTCTATACACCAGATGCACAAGAGCCTGTGTTTACAGATGTTGTTGAAATTAACTTATCAGAAATTGAACCAAATCTTTCTGGGCCAAAACGTCCACAAGATTTAATTCCGCTTTCAAAAATGAAAGAATCGTTCCGTCAAGCTGTTGTTTCTCCGCAAGGGAACCAAGGTTTTGGCTTGACTGAAGCAGATTTCGATAAAGAAATGACTGTTACGTTAAACGGCGAAGAAGTAAAAATGAAAACAGGTGCGATCGCAATTGCGGCGATTACAAGCTGTACGAACACATCTAACCCATATGTGTTGATCGGAGCAGGCTTGGTGGCGAAAAAAGCGGTAGAAAAAGGATTGAAAGTACCGAAATATGTAAAAACTTCGCTTGCGCCAGGTTCGAAAGTTGTCACAGGTTACTTAAAAGATTCAGGTCTTCTCCCTTACTTAGAGCAAATTGGCTTTAATATTGTCGGTTACGGTTGTACGACATGTATCGGTAACTCTGGTCCGCTTGCTCCAGAGCTTGAAAAAGCGATTGCAGAAAACGATTTGCTTGTAACAAGCGTATTGTCTGGTAACAGAAACTTTGAAGGACGCATTCACCCGCTTGTCAAAGGTAACTATTTAGCATCACCACCACTTGTCGTGGCATACGCTCTTGCCGGAACAGTCGATATCGATTTATTAAATGAGCCGATCGGTAAAGATCAAAACGGAAATGATGTGTACTTTAACGATATTTGGCCATCTACAGAAGAAGTGAAGGAAGTTGTAAAACAAGCAGTGACGCCAGAATTATTCCGTAAAGAATACGAGCGAGTATTTGACGATAACGCACGTTGGAATGCGATTGAAACGACGGACGAGCCACTTTATCAATGGGATGAAAACTCAACATATATTCAAAATCCGCCATTCTTTGAAGGATTATCGCCAGAAGTGGAAGAAGTAAAACCACTTGCTGGTTTGAGAGTGGTTGGAAAGTTTGGCGACTCTGTCACAACAGATCACATTTCGCCAGCTGGATCGATCGGTGTAAACACACCAGCAGGACAATATTTAATTTCTAAAGGTGTTGATCCGAAAGACTTTAACTCGTACGGTTCTCGTCGTGGTAACCATGAAGTGATGATGCGTGGTACGTTTGCAAACATCCGTATTCGCAACCAAATCGCGCCAGGTACAGAGGGTGGCTATACAACATATTGGCCAACAGGCGAGGTCATGTCGATTTACGATGCTTGCATGAAATATAAACAAGATGGTACAGGGCTTGTTGTTATTGCTGGAAAAGATTACGGTATGGGAAGTTCGCGCGACTGGGCGGCAAAAGGAACATACTTGCTCGGTATCAAAACGGTTATTGCGGAAAGCTTTGAACGTATCCATCGTTCAAACCTTGTGCTTATGGGTGTGTTACCACTCCAATTTAAAGAAGGGGAAAATGCTGAGACGCTTGGATTGACAGGTAAAGAAGTATTTGAAGTGCATATTGATGAAAACGTCAAACCGCGCGACTACGTCAAAGTAACAGCGACAGACGAGCAAGGAAACAAAAAAGAATTTGAAGTGCTTGTTCGTTTCGATAGCGAAGTAGAAATCGACTACTACCGTCATGGTGGAATTTTGCCGATGGTATTGCGCGAGAAGTTAAAACGATAAGAAGAGAGCGATCTGCTCTCTTCTTTATTTTGTGTTTGTCTTTTTCGCTGCGTTTTCTAATGCACTTTTTGGATCAGGGGTAAATGTGGCATCATATCCTTGTGGATTGACGCTTGGAGCGTTTTGCCCACGATTTCTTCCGTTATTTTTACTCATCATGTCCACCTCCTGCGCATATTGTATCCGTCTTTTTCAAAAAATATATATAAGAGGAGGCAGTGACATGAATCGAGCCATTCAAACAGCATTGTGTACAATTGCTTTAGCCCAATTTTTAAAAATTCCATTGACGAAAAGAAAAACGAAAAAGTGGGATTGGTCGCTTTTTTTTGAAACGGGAGGCATGCCAAGTTCACATTCTGCGGGTGTTGCCTCCCTTGCCACATATGTTGCTTTAAAACGAGGAGTGCATAGTATAGATTTTGCCCTTGCAGCCATTTTTGGTTTAATTGTTATGTATGACGCCCAAGGAGTGCGTCATCAAGCAGGAGAGTTAGCTATTCGTGTGAACGAATTAACTGAGGAAATCGAACGGTTAAAAGGTGCTCAAGATGACGGAAAGTTGGACCGAAAAGAAGAGTTGTTGCGCGAACGGCTTGGTCATCAACCAATTGAAGTGATTGGAGGGGCGTTTCTTGGTATCGTTACAGGGGGATTATCTTATGTAATAAGTAGGTGGAAGCGCTCGCTATGAGAGGTGAGCGCTCTTTTTTCTTTGCCATATATGTTGAGGGAGTTCTGACAAAATCATCCCTAATAAAATAAGTCCAGCTCCAAATAAGGCCGCTTGTTGAAGATACTCATCATTCCATATATATGCAGTTAGAGCCGCAAAAACAGGTTCTAAAGCAAAAATTAAAGCAACACGTGTTGGAGATGTATATTGTTGAAAATGCGTTTGAATAAAGAAAGCAATCGTTGTCGCGAACAGTGCGGTAATGAGTAGAGCCAGCCATACATCAAATTCAAAAAAAGTGGATAGTGGAATAAGAGACCAGTCTTCAAACAAATATGAACATATAAAACAAGTGATGGATACTGTTTGAACTTGAATCGTTGTTAGCAGGATAGGTGAAAATTTTGTTGCATATATGCTTGTCGTTACGATATGTAGCGCAAAAGCGATAGCGCACAAAAAGACGAACACATCTCCTTTATTGATCGACATATCTCCGCTTGCGGTTAAAAGATATAGTCCGCATGTAGCGAGTATGCTTCCGACAACGGCGTTAAACGAAGGTCTTTGCTTTAAAATGATAAATGAAAGGAAAGGAACGATAACAACATTTAATCCGGTAATGAATCCCGCTTTTGATGAAGTCGTATACAATAAACCAATCGTTTGAAAGGCATATCCAAGACATAGCCATATGCCAAGAAGCGATCCAGCACATATAAGTTGTCGATCCAGAGGTTTACGTTCGAAGATAAGCACCCAAGCCCATAGCAGTACGCTAGCGATCGCAAAACGTACGCCATTAAACATTAATGGAGGTAAAAAAGCAATGGCGTTTTGAACGACGACAAACGTAGCACCCCAAACAAATGCAACAAATAATAAACTAATATCAGCTTTGTATTTCATTTGACTCTCCTTTACAAAAAAAATGTTGTATAAGACCGAAGTCTCATACAACATTTTACCATTATTCTGTATATTTTGGAGATATTTTTTTTGCAAAATATACAAAAGGTGTATCCAACATTGCAACAATCCATTTCAGTACATATGTTGTCATAAAAATTTGTATCCAATCATGCAACGGAAATACACCGAGAAATGCAATGGATGTGAAAACGAGTGTATCGATCAATTGGCTAATCATTGTGCTTCCATTATTGCGAATCCAAAGTTGCGAATCGCGCGGAAATTTCTTTTTAAACCAATGAAATAAGTGAACATCAAGCGATTGACTAATTACAAAAGCAAGTAAGCTACCAAGCGCGATACGTGGCAATAAACCAAAAATCGTTTCTAACGCTGGTTGAGCAAAATCGCTCACATGCGGCTTAAATAATAAAGCGATTTGCATGACGATTGTGAGTGAAATAAGTGTAAAAAAGCCGAGCCATACCGCTTTTTGTGCTTCTTTTTTTCCGTATTTTTCACTTAAAATGTCAGTCACTAAAAAGGCGGTTCCGTACATGACGTTTCCGAGTGTAGCTGTCATACTAAGCAATTCAACGGTTTTGACGACTTGTAAATTAGCAACGACAGTAGAAAAGCCGATCCATACGAATAAACCTGAGCGACCGAAGAAACGATAAATGAGCAATACAAGTGAAAATGTGACGATGGCAGAAAAAAGACCGAGTATTTCGTTAAACATCGTGATCCCTCCTCGTATGAAAATATAAAGACACAAGCGATATTATACAACTGACATCATTTTTTGTCTAAACTGTTATAATAAAATAAAAAGAAAAGGTGAGTGACATATGAAGGTTTTTATGGAATGGACATATGTAACACCGAAGAAAAAGGAAATGGTGTGGACATCAACAGAGATGGAAGTGACAGAGGCTCTATTTTTTGCAGAGGATATAGAAAGAACAGGGAGAGTGAAACAACTTTTATTTTATGATGCAAGTGGTGTGGCTTGGACGAAAAAGGAGTTAATGAAGCTTATGAAAGAAATTGAAACGGAGCCGCACGACGTGATTGCTTATTTTGATGGCGGTTATGATCGTCAATCAAAAAAAGCAGGAATTGGAATCGTGATTTATTATAAACAAAACGGTGCACAATTTCGTAGGCGAGCAAATGCGCAGTTAGACGAATTGCAGTCAAATAATGAAGCAGAGTATGCAGCCTTTTATTTTTTACTCGAACAAATCGAGCATCTCGGTGTTCATCATTTGCCTGTTGTATTCCGTGGGGATGCGCATGTTGTATTGCATCAATTGTCTAATGATTGGCCTGTATTTTCAGACGAGGGGAGATGGGTGGAGCGAATTGAGCAAAAAATGAAAAAGCTTCGTATTTCTCCAATTTATGAACCCATTAATAGAAAAGAAAATAGTGAAGCAGATCAGTTAGCAACACAAGCTCTTCGTGGGAAGATAATTGTAAGTACAATACAATTGGAGCGTGAATGATGAATCGAAAAGATGTGTTACTTCGAATAAATGAATTATTTGACACGTATTGTGAGGAGTGTTTTGTAAAACGTGCACTCCGTAAAGAATACGGGAAATTATATGCACAATCGTTTTGCATCCAAACATGTACAATAGGAGAAAAAATGAAGCAATACGGTCAGTTGCTTGTGAAACAAAAAACGTAACAAGGTGCCCCGAGATACGGGACACCTCATCATTACATGTGGTGGATCGTTTTTGATAATTGATGATATGCGTCCGCTAATTCCTTTTCACATTGTAATAGCAGTGGATCCTCGATGTTTGTTTTAGCGCGTGCGATCGCTTCTTTTGCATTTTCGATCGCTTGTTTTGCGTGATCGAAAGTGTGACTGTCTAAGCTCATCGTTGCCGCTGCAACCATCTTTTTTGCCGATTCAACCGCTAAATGTGCATCTTCAATTTTCGTAAATACGCTATCGGCCTGAAGGTGTGGCTTTTTTGGGTTTTGTGTCATCATGATCCCTCCTCACTTGTAGTATTTGTGTGAAAAGAGGAGAGTATGTAATAAAAAAGACCAGCATATTGCTGGTCTTTTCGTCGAGCTATATATGAATCATCTCAGACGATTATAATTTCACTACGTTTGCAGCTTGAGGACCACGGTTTCCTTGAACGATTTCAAAAGAAACAGCTTGACCTTCTTCTAACGTTTTGTAGCCTTCACCTTGGATTGCTGTGAAGTGTACGAATACATCGTCTCCACCTTCAACTTCGATGAATCCGTAACCTTTTTCGTTGTTAAACCATTTTACTTTACCGTTTTGCATAATACTGAATCCTCCTAATACCTTTTAGCCAACAGGCTAATGAAAAAATTTTTCATATAACGGAATATACTCACAGCAACCAAGTCGGTGCAGGACATATATTCAGTTAGATGATAATTAGACTATACACGAATGATGAGGAAGAGTCAAGACAAAAAGGTGATTTTTTCAAAAAATTTTTTTAGAGGAGGATTTTTGTAATAAGTGCATAACATTAACAGTAAGTAGTATAGAAAGGGAGTGAGCGGTATGTATCGTGGTCAGATTCGTGGGAAAGAAGTGATCATTAAGTTAAGCAATCATGTACGGAAGCAAAAAGTCGATCAAGAAAAGTTATATCAAACGATTTTAGCATTTGGCGAGGCAGCATTTAATCAACAAAAAGAACAATTCGGCATTGTAAGCAAGCAGGGGTTAATTGTAGCCTCAGTTGAACAGCACGATTTGCCTGTGATTTCGGTCGATTATATTATCCCTTCTCATCATGTGTATGAATAAAGTCCAGTAAAGTCTGGGCTTTATTTATGTTATAGTCGTCAATAGATGAATTTTTTATAGAAAACAATTGTGAAAATATGTATGATCATAAATATATGAGGATAAAGGTGGGAACGTATGATGATCAAACAATGGACGATTCAGACGACGAAGCGAGATGAATTTGTAGACATTACTTCACTTGTTCAATCCTTTATTACAGAGAGTGGTGTACAAGAAGGAGTTGTTGTTGTTTATTGTCCACACACGACAGCAGGAATCACAATTAATGAAAATGCTGATCCAGATGTTAAACGGGATATGATTCGCCGTTTTGATGAATTGTATCCATGGTATCATTCTCTCGATCGGCATAGTGAAGGAAACACAGCTGCTCATATGAAAGCAAGCACGGTTGGATCATCTGCGCATGTCATTGTCACAAAAGGTCAGTTGCTTCTCGGAACATGGCAAGGTATTTATTTTTGTGAGTTCGATGGACCGAGAACACGTACATTTTATGTGAAGGTGATGGAAGGATGAACGGACAACGTATTTTGCCGGCAGTGCGTTCGATGAAAGATTTTGACAGGCTATTAAAAATGAATTATGAATATGGTGTGTTTTTAGACATTCATATCGGTATGTTGAAAAGTGTGTATACATATGCAAACGAACATGGGAAAAAAATGTTTCTTCACGTTGATTTAATACAAGGGCTAAAAAGTGATGAGTATGCGACAGAATTTTTATGTCAACTCGTTAAACCGTACGGATTGATTTCAACCAAAAGCAGTGTGATCACGAAAGCAAAACAAAAAGGTGTTGTTGCGATTCAACGAACATTTATTATTGATTCGAACGCCTTTGAACGAAGTGTTCAACTTGTCGAAAAAACAAATCCTGATTATATTGAGGTATTACCTGGTGTTGTTCCGAAAGTTATCTCTCAACTTCATGAACGAACTGGGAAAGAAATTATTGCTGGAGGATTAATAGAAAACGAAACCGAAGTGGAAGCGGCGATTGCTGCAGGGGCTGTTGCGGTAACGACATCAAATGTCGAACTTTGGCGATATTTCGAGCCAAAATAATACAAAAAATCCATTGACACCGTTTTCAATATCCGTTAAACTTGTAAACAAGTTAATTAACTTTGTGACGGAGAAAAGGAGACTCACGCATGTTCCATGTGACGGGATATGTGTGGGTCTTTTTGTTTCTGTCAAAAATAAAAATAGCAAAGGGGAGGAAAGACGATGACACCATTTATAGCCGAAATTGTGGGAACTGCATTATTAATTATTTTTGGGGGAGGTGTATGCGCTGCTGTTAGTTTGAAGAAGTCGTTTGCCCAAAATGGTGGTTGGATTGTGATCACAATGGGGTGGGGACTTGGAGTCGCTATTGCAGTATATGTCGTTGGGCAATATAGCGGTGCTCATCTAAATCCTGCGGTTACACTAGCTTTAGCTTTTAACGGAGACTTTTCTTGGATTCAAGTTCCTAAATATGTTTTAGCCCAAATGATTGGTGCAATGATTGGTGCGACATTTGTGTTTTTATATTATTTACCGCATTGGAAAGAAACAGAGGATGCAGGCACAAAGCTTGGTGTTTTCTCCACGGGACCAGCCATTCCAAATCGCTTTGCAAATTTACTCAGCGAGATACTAGGAACTTTTATTTTAACTGTTGGAATTTTAGCAATTGGAGCGAATAAGTTTACAGAAGGTTTAAATCCGCTTATTGTTGGTTTTTTTATTGTTAGTATAGGTCTTTCTCTTGGTGGAACGACTGGATATGCGATCAACCCTGCAAGGGATTTAGGACCGAGAATTGCACACTTTTTATTGCCTATCCCAGGTAAAGGAAGCTCGAATTGGGGATATGCTTGGGTTCCGGTTGTCGGTCCAATATTAGGCGGTTCGTTAGGTGGACTTTTTTATAAAGGTGTGTTTAAAGGGGAAATGACACAATCATTTTGGTATGTTTTTATTTTGACAATGCTCATTTTAGGCATCGCGTTTGCATCAGAGCAGAGAAAAAATAATAATCCACAGATAGCAAGAAAAATAACAATATAGTAAAAATAGTGAGGGGAGAATGAAATATGGATAAATACATTTTAGCTCTTGATCAAGGAACAACGAGTTCACGTGCTATTTTATTTAATCAAAAAGGGGAAATTGTTCATATTGCACAAAAAGAGTTTACACAATATTTTCCACAGCCAGGATGGGTGGAGCATAACCCAAATGAAATTTGGGGTTCTATTTTAGCTGTCATTGCAACGGTATTGTCAGAGGCAGCTGTTGAACCAAAGCAAATCGCCGCAATCGGTATTACAAACCAACGTGAAACAACGGTCGTATGGGACAAACAAACAGGACAACCGATTTATAACGCCATTGTATGGCAATCGCGCCAAACCGCACAAATTTGTGAGCAGTTAAAGCAAGCTGGATACGATGAAGTGTTTCGTGAAAAAACAGGTTTGCTTATTGACGCTTACTTTTCAGGAACGAAAGTGAAATGGATTTTAGATCATGTGGAAGGAGCACGTGAAAAAGCGGAAAGAGGGGAGTTGTTATTTGGGACGATTGATACATGGCTTACTTGGAAGCTATCTGGTGGAAAAGTGCATGTGACAGACTACTCTAACGCTTCAAGAACGTTAATGTTCAATATTTATGAACAAAGATGGGATGATGAACTACTCGGCATTTTACAAGTGCCAAAAGCAATGCTACCGGATGTTCGGCCATCTTCAGAAATTTACGCACATACAGCACCGTACCATTTCTTTGGGCAAGAAGTGCCGATTGCTGGTATTGCAGGAGATCAACAGGCAGCTTTGTTCGGGCAAGCATGCTTTGAACAAGGAATGGCGAAAAACACATACGGTACAGGTTGCTTTATGTTAATGAATACGGGCGAAAAAGCAGTTCAGTCTAAACACGGTTTATTAACGACAATTGCATGGGGAGTCGATGGAAAAGTCGAATATGCGTTAGAAGGAAGCATTTTCGTTGCTGGATCTGCCATTCAATGGTTACGTGACGGATTACGAATGATTAAGGAAGCAAAAGATAGCGAAGTATATGCAACGAAAGTACAATCAACAGATGGTGTATATGTGGTACCAGCGTTTGTAGGACTTGGGACACCATATTGGGATAGCGATGTACGAGGAGCGGTATTTGGCTTGACACGCGGAACGACAAAAGAGCACTTTATTCGCGCAACGCTTGAGTCACTTGCATATCAAACGAAAGATGTGTTAACTGCAATGGAAGCGGATGCGGGGATTACATTAAAAACGTTACGTGTTGATGGTGGAGCGGTAAAAAACAATTTTCTAATGCAATTTCAAAGTGACATCCTCGGCGTACCCGTTGAAAGACCAGTTGTGAACGAAACGACTGCTCTCGGTGCTGCTTACTTAGCAGGGCTCGCGGTTGGCTATTGGCAAAGTAGAGAAGAGATTGCGAAACAATGGAATATAGATCGTGCTTTTGAACCAAAAATGAATGTTGATGTTCAACAACAACTTTATGATGGATGGAAAAAAGCAGTTCGTGCTACGCAAGCCTTTAGATAGAAAAACAAAATCGACTGTCGACTAGACAGTCGATTTTTTTTTAAATAAAACTATGTTCTAAATAATCAATAAGAAAAACAAAATATTTTGTTAATATAACCGTTTTCACATCCGAAAAAATGTGATAATATAATCAATAAAAAAGAAAAAAATTTTGTTTTTAAAGAAATGTGAGGGCTATATGGTATACGATGGGATTATCTTGAGCATCTTAATCGGTTTATTTCGCGGAGGCAATTTTAAAGGGATCGCGACATTAAAGTTAAAAGGCGGTTGGATCTTCCCTGTGCTGTTGCTTGTGCAATGGATTTTCTTCCTATTGCAAGACCGAATTGCTTTTCTAGCGAATATAAGCAACGTCACATTTATTATCGTTTACATCGTTGGACTAACATTTATTTGGCTTAATCGCCATTATCCGGGAATGAAAACGATCTTCGCAGGCGTGCTTTTAAACTTTATTGTTATTGCATTAAACGGTGGTAGAATGCCTGTATCACTTGAAGCGACACAAGCCGTTTTAGGACAAGAATACGTTGAACTTTTAAAAACGGGACTTTACGGAAAGCATACAGCTATTACAGCTGATACGATCTTTCCGTTCTTAGGCGACATAATTCCGTTAGCGCCACCTTATCCGCGAGCGAAAGTGATTAGCATTGGCGACGTTGTCATGAATATCGGTGTCTTTTTGTTTATTCAGTATTTAATGATGAAAGAGAAACAAACAAATGCTTCCCAACCAATACATGAAGGGAGGTGAAACACATGAACGCACGCGTGAAAAATGTACTTATTAATCTCCTCGTTATCGGCTCTGTTGTTGTGGCATTAACTTCAGGATTTAAGTTTGGAAGTTAAAAATAGTACTGGGGGCGTGGACAGCTCCCAGTAAGTAATAATGTGAAGATAGAGAGTGATAGAATTGAATGCAAGAGAAGGAGTTTTTGAAGATTACACAAAGTTATATGCTCTGCTGATATCTGTAATCGGTTTATATTTTTTTATCAACCACACTAATCTTGAAAGTTTGACTCTCAGTGATTGGGTTTTAATATATGTTTTATCTGGAACAGTTTCATTATTGAATTATTTCGTGGTAGATATTCCACCAAAGGGAAATTCTCTGTCCTTAGATTCATCGGTTTATTTGGCAACTTTATTTATATACGGTATAAATATTGCTCTTTATATACTTCTAATAAGTAGTATAGCTCATTTTTTTTATAATAGAAAAATGGCTTGGTGGAAACATTTTTTCAACTTTTCAATGTATTGTCTAATGATAAGTAGTGCATATTATGTTTTAATAAACTTATCTATCCAAATTGGCAACATTGACTACGAGAATTTTTTTGGATATCTATTTAGCCTAACTGTATATGGATTAGTTAACATTTTTTTAATGTATGTTTTTTTTGCTTTTTTATCGAAGCAGGACTTGTTGTCTGCTTTATACAGTATGTTTAGCGAGGGAATATTTAGTGAAGCCCTCATTAGTTATTCGGTTACACTTCTCCTTTCCTTTGTTTTAGGATTGATGATTAGAGATGACTTGTTTTTTGGGTTATTTATTTTTACAATACTAGTTATGTGTTTATCATTTGTTTTTAAGAAGTTTCTATATCTTTATCAAGAAATGGCCAATCAGGCAAATAAAGATTACCTCACCGGCTTATATAACCACGGATATTTTAAAGATTACTTAAAGGAATTATTTCGGGAGACGAAAAAAACAGGTGGCCAGTTTTCGATCGCTTTTTTAGATTTAGATGATTTTAAAAAATATAATGATTATCATGGTCATGTGCAAGGGGATCGATTATTAAAGTTTGTTGGGGAATTTTTGAGAAACGAAACAAAAGATTTAGGATATATTGTTGCCCGTTATGGTGGAGAGGAGTTCGCGATTGCTTTACCCAGAATAACAAAACATGAAGCAGCAGCTTTTATGGATCAATTACGAAAAAAATTAAATGATACACCATTTGACGGAGTTGACCGCCTTCCGTATCGTTGCATTTCGTTTTCATGTGGAGTTGCGGAGTATGAGTCTGACATGTATGAAGAAAGTGAACTATTACATAAGGCTGATCAAGCGCTTTATTATTCAAAAGCACAAGGGAAAAATAATGTACAATTGTACGATGCGAAAAGAATATCGCGTGATGCATTGAAATTTAAAGAAGATTTAGATGCGATTGAAGAGCAGTTAAAATTGTTGCTTTATAAAGATGTATATACATACCGTCATAGTAAACGTGTATTTAAATATGCAATGGAATTTAGCGATCGTTTAACTCTTACGGAAGAGGAAAAACGTACACTCGTTTTAGGGGCGCTTGTTCATGATATTGGAAAAATCGAAGTTTCACGAGATATTATTAACAAAACAAGCAAGCTTGATCCAGATGAATGGGAAATAATGAAAAAACACGTTATATGGGGGAAAGAAATTGTCCTTTCGGATGGTCGGTTTGAAGAAGTGATTCCTCTTGTTGAACTTCATCATGAACGTTATGATGGACGAGGATATCCTTATGGACTGAAAGGCGAAGAGATCCCGAAATTGGCACGTATTTTGTGTATTATTGATTCATTTGATGCGATGACAACAGACCGCCCGTATCAACGAACAAAAACATTCTCCGAAGCAATTGTTGAATTGCGCCGCTGTTCTGGGACGCAATTCGATCCTCAATATGTCGAGCCATTTATCCAAATGATTGAAGAATATTATCCTGAGAAAGTCGGAAATGAAAACGAAACTGTCTCACCGTGAGGCAGTTTTTATTTTTCCGAAAATTGATCGTTTGTGAATGATATATGAAATAAAATGATTATTTTTGATTAAAATTGAATGAATTTGGTTGATTTTTTGTATATATTTCAGTATGATAAAAATGTAAGCGATTTAAAAAGGAGGTGTGAAGTTGTTAACACCAGAACGACATCGCATTATTTTACAGCTGTTACAAGAAAAAGAAGTCGTCAAGCTACATGAACTCGTTGAAGCAACGCAATGCTCCGAGTCGACAATTCGACGTGATTTAAGTCAGTTAGAAAAAGAAAAAAAATTAAAGCGCGTCCATGGTGGTGCAGCGTTGTTACAACAAAAAAGAGAAGAGCTGAGCGTTTTTGAAAAATCGACGAAAAACATTCATGAAAAACAGCTTATTGGTAAATATGCAGCAAGCCTTATTCAAGATGGAGATTGCATTTATTTAGATGCGGGAACGACAACATTACAGATGATTCCTTATATTCAAGCAAAAAATATCGTCGTTGTGACAAATGGAATGATGCATATTGATGCACTATTAGAAAAGGATATCCCGACGTATGTTGTTGGCGGATTAATTAAGAAAAAAACGAATGCATTAATCGGTCGAGGAGCTATTCACTCGTTGCAGCAATATAGTTTTGACAAATGTTTTATTGGAGTAAATGGCGTTCATATTGATTTTGGTTATACGACTCCAGATCCTGAAGAAGCGTTTATGAAACAAACAGCCATCCATTTATCACAACAAGCTTTTGTATTAGCTGATCATTCGAAATTAAACGAAAGTACGTTTGCAAAAATTGCCGAATTACAAGAGGCAACGATGATTACGGATGAAACAGATGAAGAATTGCTAGCAATGTATGAAGCAAAAACGACAGTAGAGGTTGTGAAATGATGATTTATACATGTACATTAAACCCTTCCGTCGACTATGTTGTTGAAGCACAACAGATCGAACTTGGAAAATTAAATCGCGCGACAAAAACATCCTATTTTCCTGGGGGGAAAGGAATTAATGTATCACGCGTACTAAAGCGACTACACATTCATAATATTGCTCTCGGGTTTATCGGTGGATTTACGGGACAGTTCATTGCTGATGAATTGAAACGGGAACATATTTTAACAGATTTTATTACTGTACCGGGACAAACGCGATTAAACATTAAGTTAAAAGGGGAAAAAGAAACAGAAGTAAATGGCGAAGGGCCTGTCATTAGCGATGAACATAAAGAAGCGTTGATCGATAAAATTAAACAGCTAAAAAAAGGAGATATCCTTGTTTTAGCAGGAAGCCTTCCGCCGTCGATAGATGATACATTTTACGTCATGATGATGGAAGAAGCGAAAAAACGAAAAGTTGCAGTTGTTGTTGATACGAGTGGTAGTGCATTGAAACAAGCAATCGCATACGAACCATTTTTACTTAAACCGAATCAAATGGAGCTTGGGGAATTGTTCGGAGTGAGTATTCATAGTCGCCATCAAATTATAGAATACGGAAAAAAACTAATTGACAATGGTGTGCAACATGTCATTGTTTCCCTTGCTGGAGATGGGGCAATTTTGTTCCATAAAGACGTCATATTAATCGCCCAAGCCCCAAAAGGAATGGTAAAAAATTCAGTTGGGGCAGGTGATTCGATGGTAGCAGGATTTTTAGCTGCGTACGTGAACGAAGCACCACTTGAAGAAGCATTTCGATATAGCGTCGCAGCAGGGAGTGCGACGGCATTTTCGGAAGATTTATGCACAGAAGATGAGGTTTATCGCTTATTAGAACAAGTGACCATCATCAGAATGGAGGATCGTGTATGAGAATAACAGATTTGTTGACAGAAGATACGATTGTTCTTGATTTGAAAGCCCGAACAAAAAAAGAAGTGATTGAAGAATTAGCAAATGTTCTTGAGAATACGGGAAAATTGTACGATCGTCAGACGTTTATCGAAGCAATTTTTGCTCGCGAAGCGCAAAGTACGACAGGAATCGGAGAAGGAATTGCCATCCCTCACGCAAAAACGAAGGCGGTGCGCACCCCAGCCGTTGTTTTTGGACGTTCGAAAGAGGGAATTGATTACGATGCGTTGGACGGAAAAAGAAGCCATTTGTTTTTCATGATTGCTGCACCAGAAGGAGCCAACGATACTCACTTAGAAGCGCTATCTCGCTTGTCAACATTGTTAATGGATACATCGTTTCGCTCAGAAATTGAAAACGCTTCATCAAAACAACAAATTATTCAGACGATTCAAGAAAAGGAGGGAGAAATGGTGACTGAAGAAAAACAGACGGTTGGAAAGAAAAAAGTATTAGCCGTGACAGCGTGCCCAACAGGGATTGCGCATACGTATATGGCTGCTGATGCTCTGAAGGCGAAAGCAAAAGAAATGGGAGTGGACATAAAGGTAGAAACGAATGGTTCAAGCGGGGTGAAAAATGAGTTAACACAACAAGAAATTGAACATGCTGTTGCCATTATCGTTGCAGCAGATAAGCAAGTAGAAATGGACCGATTCGATGGAAAACATGTCATCCAAGTACCTGTTGCCGATGCGATTCGTAAACCAGAGCACCTCATTGACCGAGCATTAAAACAAGATGCCCCAATTTATCGTGCAAGTGGTGGCAATCGCTCGTATGCATCAAAAGAACGAACAGGTTTTTATAAACATTTAATGAACGGCGTATCGAATATGCTTCCGTTCGTTGTTGGTGGCGGAATTTTAATTGCGATCTCATTTATTTTTGGTATTAAAGCGTTTGATCCAAATGATCCGTCATTCCATCCGATTGCAAAAGCATTAATGGACATCGGTGGTGGTAGTGCCTTTGCCCTCATGATTCCTGTTTTATCTGGATTTATCGCGATGAGCATCGCCGATCGCCCAGGATTTGCACCGGGGATGGTCGGAGGATTTATGGCCGCGAATGGCGGTGCAGGCTTTTTAGGTGGACTAATTGCGGGCTTTTTGGCCGGTTATCTCGTTGTTGGATTGAAAAAATGGTTTAGCCGTTTGCCACAATCACTTGAAGGAATTAAACCTGTTCTACTTTATCCATTATTCGGAATATTGCTCACGGGATTTATTATGATGTATGTCGTCATTGACCCAGTGAAAGCATTAAATGAAGGAATGAAAACATGGCTTGAAAATATGGGCACAGGTAACCTTGTTTTGCTTGGTCTTGTCCTTGGAGGAATGATGGCAGTCGATATGGGTGGACCGATCAACAAAGCGGCGTTTACGTTTGGAATTGCGATGATTGATGCAGGGAACTATGCACCGCATGCAGCTATTATGGCAGGTGGAATGGTTCCACCTTTAGGATTAGCGATTGCGACAACGTTATTTAAAAAGAAATTTACAAAAGCAGAGCGGGAAGCGGGAAAAACATGCTATATTATGGGGGCTTCATTTATCACAGAAGGAGCCATTCCATTTGCAGCAGCTGATCCAGGACGTGTCATTCCATCAATTATTGTTGGTTCAGCGGTTGCCGGAGCGTTGACGATGATGTTTGGCATCGGTCTCCCAGCTCCACATGGTGGAATTTTTGTAATCCCGATCGTAAAAGGAAACCCGTTGTTATATGTGCTTGCCATTTTAATTGGTTCACTTGTGACTGCATTCATGGTTGGTTTGTGGAAAAAAGAAGTAAAAGAATAATAGATAAAGAGCGCGCGATAAAAAATCGCGCGTTTTTTCTTAAAAAATACTTTGACAAAGATAATCATTATCATTTAATATATAGTTGTTGAAAATGATTATCAATAATAAGGATAGGGGGATTACTAATGGCAAAAGTCATTATGGTATTCACAAGTATGACAGGGAATACAGAAGAGATGGCGGAAGCGATTGCTGAAGGCGTTCGAGAACAAAGTGCGGAGTTAGACGTGAAAGAAGTATTAGACACCACAGCAACAGAGCTCGAGGAATATGACGGTATTTTGCTTGGAGCGTACACATGGGGAGATGGTGAATTACCAGATGACTTTTTAGATTTTTACGATGAATTAGATAGCGTTGATTTGACAGGTAAAAAAGCGGCTGTTTTCGGCTCATGCGATTCAAGTTATGAAAAATATGGTGCTGCCGTTGATATTTTAATTGAAAAGTTGCAAGAACGTGGGGCTGAAGTCGTTCTCGACGGGCTCAAGGTTGAATTGACACCGACAAATGAAGAGAAACAATTATGTCGTTTATTCGGTCGAGATTTTGTAAAACATTTGTAAAAGGTCGTTTTACACACGACCTTTTTTAAATAAACTATGTTCTAAATAATCAATAAAAAAGAAAGAACAAGTCAATAACTAACTTGTTCAAATTGAGAGCGCTTTGATGATGTTTCGATATCTGACTTATAATAAGATGGAAAATACATATACACATCTGTTCCTTCTCCAACTTCACTATGAATAAATAAATCTCCTTTCATCGTCTCAACGATGCGGTATACAACCATCATTCCGAGACCGGTTCCTTTTGCTCCTTTTGTTGTAAAATACGGTTCTCCTAAACGTTCAATTTGTTCTTTTGTCATGCCAACTCCTGTATCACCAATATGAATAAGTACGTAATCTTTATCGATCGATACGTTAATACGCAACGTACCTCCATTTGGCATCGCTTCAATGGCGTTCTTCATTACATTGAGTAAACATTGCTGAAACTTTTGACGTTCTCCTTTCACTGCAAACGGAACAAGAGATGTTTGAATTTCAATGCTACTCATATTAGCAAAGGGGCGTAAAATATCAATCACTCGTTCGATTTCTGTTTTTACATTTAACTTTTCAACATGTTCTGGCGCCGGTTTTGCAAATGTTAAATAATCGGTAATAATAGCCTCAGCGCGATCAATCTCCTCAATGGCAATTTGAATATATTGCTTATCTTTATAATTCATTCGTTCGCTTTGGAGTAGCAATTGCATAAATCCTCTCGATACGGTTAATGGGTTACGCACCTCATGTGAAATAGAAGCAGCTAAATGTCCAACGACTTCCATTTTTTCAGCGCGGACAATACGCCGCCGAAGTTCGCTATGTTTTTGAATCGTTTCAGTAATGTAAGCACCTAAAAATGCGGCAAGTGGTTGTGCTGGAAAGTATGTTGAAATAATGTGTGACAATTGGTATTCATCACCAATATGTATGTGAGAGAGTATCATTGTTAAAATAGCTGTGCCAATCGATAAAAGAGTAATGAAAGTTATTCGTTGCTTGGATGATAAAGATGTTTTAAACTTTCGGTAAAAAAAGAAACAAGTCACAGCTTGAATGGTTGTAATGATCATTGTTACTATGATGCCTTCTGTACCACCGATGATGATACGGTAAACTACAGTAATTATCGAAAGAAAAAGAGCTGAAAATGCGCCACCATATAAACCACCAATCCAAGTGGCTACTTGACGCAAATCGAAAACAAACCCATTTGTTGCATGTATCGGAAACGTCATACAAAATATAATACATATGCCGATTGCGATCGTTTTCAACATCGTTTTCACGTGATCAGATATGCGGCGTTCTTCAAGCCAAATCGGAACGATCAATAATGCTAATATAATGAAAAATAAGTTTAGCAATATTTCTTTGATTAGTGAGGGCATGTGAAGCCACTCCTTCCGACATATATTTTGAATTATTTGAATATTTAAGTCGAATGATCTCTTTTCATTGTAGAGAAAGTGAACGATGGTGTGAATACATAATAGTTCGATGTTTTATGTCATGTTTCTACAAATTTTGCGCAATTTTTCATCTTTATGTGGTATGATGGAAAGAAAAGGAGATGAGAGAATGGTTGAGAAAGCGTTAACGAATAAAAAAATTGCACTATGTGCCTCGCGTAAAATAGAGGAAATGAGCATGCTTATCGCTAAACAAGGAGGTATTCCTCTCTCTCGACCTGCCCAAGGAACGATGTTTTTCAATAAAGAGCTAGAGCAACAGCTTCATCAAATGATCAATGAACAAAATGATTGGTTTATTTTCACAACAGGAATTGGTGCCGAAACGTTAATAAAAAAAGCAGACGAATGGGGAATGAAAGATGCGTTACTTCAGGTCATTCGCCGAGCACATATAGCGGCACGGGGCTATAAAACAGTAAATGTGCTACGTACGTACGGTATCAGTCCGCATATAACGGCAAATGATGGAACGACACGTGACCTTATACGTGCTTTGGGAGATGTCGAATGGAAAAATAAACATGTGGTTGTTCAGCTTTACGGAGATTCTGTTCCATCCTTACAACAATTTTTAGTTAAACAAGGGGCTTTGTACAAAGAAGTATGGCCATATCTTCATACTCCACCTACACCAAGTGTGATGAAACAGCTTGTTGATGAAATCATTTCTCGATCTGTACAAGCGGTTTGTTTTACATCAGCAATTCAAGTGCGTTTTTTCTTTTCGGTTGTGAACGAATGGGGATACATACGTGAAATTAAACGAGCATTGGCCGATGACGTTGTAGCTGTTGCGGTTGGAAAGGTGACAAAAGAAGCGTTATATGAAGAAGGGGTTGCACGTGTCATTGCACCGGATCACGAACGTATGGGGGCCATGATTGTCGAACTCGCAAAATATTTTGAGAAAAAGTAGCCGTGCATACAATATGCGCGGCTACGTACGAAATGATTCAACTGTTGCGCGTAGCTGATCACCAAGTTTTGCAAGCGTTTGGGCGGCCGAAGAAATTTGTTCGTTCATTGCTAATTGTTCTTCTACAGTTACAGCGCTTTCTTTACTTTTTTGCATGACTTGTTGTGCTAGATGTTTTAATCGCTTCATTGTTTTAGTTAGTTCGTTTGAAATAGCAGTCATTTGTTCAATCGCTGCGGATGTGGTTTGCACTTTAGAAAACACTTGTTCTACTGAATAGTCAATTGTTTGGAAAGCTTGTTCTGCTGTTTCATAGTATATGACGCTGTCGGCAATTTTTTTTGTATTTTGTTCCATCGAATGTGCTACTTGCTTTGTTTCGATTTTTATTTGATCAATCATAGTTTCAATTTCTTTCGTCGCTTCTTTCGATTGTTCAGATAGCTTTCTCACTTCATGAGCGACGACAGTAAACCCTTTTCCATGCTCACCAGCGCGTGCGGCTTCAATCGCAGCGTTAAGTGCAAGTAAATTTGTTTGTTCGGCAATTGCTGTAATGACGTTTGTAATTTTTCCGATTGTTTCCGAATGTTGCTGGAGCGATTCAACAAGTGTTTTTGTTGTAAACATCGCATCATGCAATTCGTGTGCCTGTCTCGTAACTGCTTGAATGGCTTGTTTTCCTTTATTGACGGAATGATGTGCTTGTTCTGCTGAAGTAAGTAGATCTTCTGTACTTTCGGCAATTTGACTCATTCCTGTCGCGAACTCGTGTAAAGAATCATCAGTTTCTTTTAACATATGCAGTTGTTGTTGTGCTTCTGTATATGTTTGCTCAGCTTTTGTTGCTGCCTTTTCAGACGATTGTGTACTTTCTTCTGCACTTGCGGCAAATTGTTCTGCTTGTGATGCGATGTGAATAGAAACGTCCTTTATTGTTTGAATCGTTCCTTTCAATTTTGTTTTCATATGATTGATTGACTCAATCATACGTCTTGTTTCATCTTTCGTTTTTACTGATAGAGGAGCATTCCTGTTAGAAAGGTTTTCGGGGACTTGAAAGAAAAAAGCCCTCTTGGTATGATGCAGGGGTG
>NZ_JAIWYK010000438.1:0-400 GCF_022030075.1 Anoxybacillus sp. LAT27 | reverse complement strand
ACGGACTGCCCGCCCGCAGCCTTGCCAGTCGCATCGCACCGCTCCTGCGCATTGCCCATGGGCTCCGATACCGCACGCGCCGCGCCTATACCGCGCTCGTTCTCGCGCGTTTCTATGGCCATGTCGGCAAGGGCAGCGTGATCTTCCGCCAGGAAATGGTTCGTTCTCCGCACCGCATCACGATCGGCAATCGATCGATCATCCGCCACGGGGGGCGGATCGAGATCGTTCTGCACGGTCAATCGCCTCTGCCATGGCTCAGCATCGGAGATGATGTGAACATCGAGCAGAATGTCCACATCGTGTGCCATCATCGGATCCGTATCGGCAACAAGGTGTCGATTACCGGCAATTGTGCGATCGTGGATGTATCGCATCCCGTGGATGCCATCGAACGTGG
>NZ_JAIWYK010000087.1:0-1018 GCF_022030075.1 Anoxybacillus sp. LAT27 | reverse complement strand
AAAAAATATAAAATAAAATTAGTGAAAGGTGGTGAGGACATGAAATTGACTTTAACAGCAAAAATTAAAATTTTACCGACATCTGAACAAGAACAACTTCTTCAAAAAACGATGCAAGCATATCGTGATGCGTGCAATGCGGTGTCGGAAGTGATATACAAAGAAAACACCCTTGTGCAAGCCAAACTTCACAAGATGACGTACCGCAAACTTCGCTCTACATTTGGCTTAAAATCTCAAATGGCACAGTCTGTGTTAAAAACGGTGATTGCAAAATATAAAACCAACCAAACCAATGGACATAAGCGTTGTCAGATTGCGTTTAAAAAACCGCAAATAGACCTCGTTTTTAATCGAGATTACAGCCTAACCAAAGGGTTGTTTTCCATCAATACGTTAGAAGGACGAATCAAAGTTCCTTTTCAAACGAAAGGACTTGAAACGTATTTCGACGGAACATGGACGTTTGGAACAGCAAAGTTAGTGAATAAACATCAAAAGTGGTTTCTCCATATTCCTGTATCCAAAGAAATGGAAGAAGCAAACCTTCATCACATTTGCCAAGTGGTTGGCGTAGATATGGGCGTAAATTTTCTTGCGACTGTTTATGATTCAAACGGACAGACGCTATTTTTCAAAGGTAGACACATCAAACACAAACGAGCAAAGTATAAACAACTCCGCAGACAACTACAAAAAAAGCAAACTCCGTCTGCCCGTAGAAGATTAAAGAAAATCGGTCAACGAGAAAACCGTTGGATGCAAGATGTCAACCATTGCATCAGTAAGGCACTCGTTGAGCGTTATGGTAAGAACACGCTGTTTGTGTTAGAGGATTTAACAGGTGTTCGCCAAAGAACAGAAAAAGTGTCCGTTAACCATCGGTATGAAATGGTATCTTGGGCGTTTTATGATTTAAGACAAAAAATCGAGTACAAAGCACGCAAACACCAAGCCAAAGTGATTGTGGTAGACCCAACATACACATCCCAAACATGTCCAAAATGCGGACATACAG
>NZ_JAIWYK010000437.1:0-480 GCF_022030075.1 Anoxybacillus sp. LAT27 | reverse complement strand
CCATC
Organism: Anoxybacillus sp. LAT27; assembly: GCF_022030075.1. NCBI lineage: Bacteria > Bacillati > Bacillota > Bacilli > Caryophanales > Anoxybacillaceae > Anoxybacillus > Anoxybacillus sp. LAT27. Next base: position 475 of record NZ_JAIWYK010000437.1, on the reverse strand, counting down.
GCTTTCGATTCGCCCAACGCTTTTTGCAGAATTTCCTTCGCGTATGTAATCCCGCCTTGGGCGATCACTTCCTTGGCGACCGCTATCTGGTGAAACTCGGCAAGAATCTTGTCTTTTTCATCGGAATCAACCTTCCGGACGTTGGCAATTTCCAACGTAAGCTGCTCAATCTCATCTTCGCGCAAGTGCTTGAACACCTGGGCGGAGATTTCCGGCCCGAGCGAGATGAGAAGAATCGCAGCCTTCTGTCGTCCGGTCAACTCTTTGGCGCCGCGAGCCATACTGCTTTCACTCCTTAGTCTTCAGCTAACCACGTGCGAAGCAAGACAACGAATTCGTCCGGCTTGCTGCGCGCTAGTTTTTCCAGTTGCTTGCGCACCACCACTTGATCCGTGTCTTCCTGGTAGGTCAAATCCGGAATCTCCATCGGCTGCGGCGGCATCAGGTCCGGAACCTCTTCTTCTTGCAGCTTCGC
>NZ_JAIWYK010000429.1:0-367 GCF_022030075.1 Anoxybacillus sp. LAT27 | reverse complement strand
GTCCCGTTCGTTCAGCTCCTGGGCCAGTTGGGCCTGGGCTTCCTGCACGGCGGAAAACTCCAGGGTCAGCACGTCGTCGCGGGAGATGGCGGCGTGCCGGGCAATCGGCATCTCCATCCGCACCCGCCGCGTCCGCAGCGAACGGCCGGCCGCCGCCACGGCCACCCGTTTCAGCGGGCCGTGCGTTTCTTCCAACTGCTCCTTGACCTGCCGAATGACTTTGGAGACGGCGACGACGTCGTGAATCTGTCCGTCCAGCATGGAGCGTTCGTCATGCTCGCGGATGGCGCAGTCGACGATGCGGAACCGATCGCCCACCGGCTCCACGATCAGCCCGACCACGCTGCGGGTTCCAATATCCAAAGCA
>NZ_JAIWYK010000436.1:0-500 GCF_022030075.1 Anoxybacillus sp. LAT27 | reverse complement strand
TCCTGCAAAACACGCGTCTCTACGTGGTCATGCGCATGGCGGACATCATCGCCTCCGCCCTGTTCCAGGCGGCCGTGCTTCACTCGGGCGATCCGCAGCGGCTGGGCACCGCTTCCCCCGAGTAACCCCTTGCCCACTCTGTACGGGGATGACGCGTTTCTATCGAAGCCTTCGCGATGAAGGCGGATCTTCTTTCCCGGCGGTATGGTGCGGTTTCAGGGAACAGCCCGGTGTGATGTTTTCAACGATGGGACACCGAAAAAAGACTTGTTTTCCTCTCGCGCGGGGACAAACAAGTCTTTTGGTTGTGATCGTCTACAGACTTACAACCTGCCGCTGCCTGGCTACCTCCACCGTCACCGGCGTCACGTCCGCCACCTCTCCGTCGGCATGGACGACCAGCGGGTTTTCCGCCTGAATCCGGATGTGGCGGCCGCGAAAAAAGCGGACAGCCGGATGCCGGACGTGCGCCCCTCTGTAGATCAAGGGGAAGGCCCTCA
>NZ_JAIWYK010000444.1:0-387 GCF_022030075.1 Anoxybacillus sp. LAT27 | reverse complement strand
GGTGGTACCGCGAGCGCAACTCTCGTCCCTGCCAAGGGATGGGAGTTTTTTTATAGAAAAAACAAAGGGGAGGATCATCATGAAGAAACTGACATCTGCCGAAGTGCGGCGCATGTTTTTAGAGTTTTTCCAGGAAAAAGGCCATACGGTGGAGCCGAGCGCATCGCTCATTCCGGTCGACGACCCGTCGCTGTTGTGGATCAACAGCGGCGTCGCGACGTTGAAAAAATACTTTGACGGGCGCATCGTTCCGGAAAACCCGCGCATTTGCAACGCGCAAAAATCGATCCGCACCAACGACATCGAAAACGTCGGGAAAACGGCGCGCCACCATACGTTTTTTGAAATGCTCGGCAACTTTTCGATCGGCGATTACTTCAAGCGGGA
>NZ_JAIWYK010000086.1:0-1416 GCF_022030075.1 Anoxybacillus sp. LAT27 | reverse complement strand
CAGCTTGTCGACAAAGTCGACAAGCTGTTTTAATATATAGGTATAAGGGTATAGGAGGGGGAAATCGGATGCTTCAACGTCATCAAGAAGATCGTAGACATGTGGAAACAACGGTAAAGATTGATGACCTTGTTCCTGAGGATCACCTTGTGCGTAAGCTAGAAAAAGCGATTGACTTCTCTTTTATTTATGACATCGTCAAAGATCTATACTCACCCGATCATGGACGACCAAGTATTGATCCGGTTGTGTTGTTCAAAATGTACTTGATTCGTTATATCTTTGGCATTCGTTCGATGCGTGAAACGGTGGAACAAATTCGAACAAACGTGGCCTATCGATGGTTTTTAGGGTTGAGTCTTCATGATCCTGTCCCACATCATTCGACTCCAAGCAAAAACTACGCACGACGTTTTGCAGGTACGGACGTCTTTCAAAAGATTTTTTCAAGAATCTTAGAAGAAGCCTTTCAACACGGGCTGGTGGATCCAAGTGTCGTATTTGTTGATTCTACCCATGTGAAGGCGAGTGCAAACAAAAGAAAATTCAACACCGAAGTGGCAGAAGTCGAAGCGAAAGCATATCAAGAGGAATTGGAAAAAGAGATTGAACGAGATCGGATCGCACACGGAAAATCTCCACTACCGCCAGAAACAGAAAAAAAAAAAAACGAGAAGTGAAGATCAGTAAGACAGATCCCGAGAGTGGGATGTTTGTGAAAAATGAACGCGAACGAGTATTTGCTTACTCCTATCATACAGCTTGCGATCGCCATGGCTGGATCCTCCAATCCTATGTCACGGCGGCAAACGTGCATGATAGTCAAGCCTTTTTCGAACTGTTTGAACGGGTCAAACAGGAAGTGAAGCAGCGCCCAAAAGACGTGTGCATCGATGCAGGATACAAGACACCAGCCATTGCGAAATACCTATTAGAACAAGAGATCCATCCGATTTGGCCATATACGCGTCCAAAGACGAAAGAGGGGTTCTTTCGGAAATCTGAATTTGCATATGACGAACACTTTGACTGTTACCTTTGTCCAAATAACCAAGTGTTGTCGTATTCCACAACGAATCGAGAAGGCTATCGAGAATATAAATCAAATCCATCTGTGTGCAAGACGTGTCCTTATCTAGAAAAATGCACGGGAAGCAAGAGCCATACAAAAGTGGTTACACGCCATGTTTGGCAAGATTACTACGAAGAAGCCGAGCACTTACGATATGTGCCGGAGCATCGGGAGTTGTATGAACGAAGAAAAGAGACAATCGAACGAAATTTTGCAGATTTGAAAGAGAAGCATGGTCTGCGCTGGACAAATTACCGTGGATTGGAAAGAAACCAGATGCAGGCGATGCTTGTTTGTGCTGCGATGAATTTAAAGAAATTAGCAAACTGCCTATGGAGAATGGG
>NZ_JAIWYK010000421.1:32445-161621 GCF_022030075.1 Anoxybacillus sp. LAT27 | reverse complement strand
CATCCGATTTCCCCCTCCTATACCCTTATACCTATATATTAAAACAGCTTGTCGACTTTGTCGACAAGCTGAGCTGCTAGTTCATCTAGCAGCTTTTAATATGTGCGCACAGGTAAAATTAATTGGAGCATCGAATCGTCATGAAGCGGACGAATTAAAAATGGTCGCATTGCACCAGTAAAACTAATTTTAATTTCTGTCCCTTCTAACGCTTTTAGTGCATCCATCATATATTTTGCGCTGAAAGAAATTTTTAATTCTTCTCCCTCAACTTGTTCACACTGCACTTCTTCAACCACTTTTCCGATTTCAGGTGAGTTCGAAGAAATTTCAACGATTTTGTCGGCTAGTGTCGATAAACGAACAACGTTGTTTCTTCCTTCACGCGCTAATAAAGATGCACGGTCGATCGCTTGTAGAAACTCCTTCGTTTTTACAATCACATCTGTCTGACTGTCTGTTGGAATAAGTCGAGACGTATCCGGATAGTTCCCGTCTAATAAACGTGAGAAAAACAACAAATGTTTTGTTTTGAATAATATTTGATTTTCTGTCACGACAATGTGCACAAGTTCATTCGACTCTTCGAGGATTTTATTTAGTTCGTTCAAGCTCTTTCCCGGAATGACGATATTGAAGTACGCTTCTGATTCCGTTTCTACTTTTGCTTTTCTCATAGCTAGCCGATGGCTATCTGTTGCAATACACGTCAGTTCATTATTTTCAATTCGCCAGTTTACACCTGTCAAGATCGGCCGTGTTTCTGAAGTCGATACTGCGAATACAGTTTGACGAATTACATGTTTTAACAAATCAGCTGGAACTTTAAACATGTTTTCCTCTTGAATTTGTGGTAAGCGCGGATATTCCTCTGGATCCAATCCGTTTAAGTGAAATTCGGCTTTTCCGGAACGAATTGTTGTGACAAATTGATCTTTTACTTCGATTTGTACGGTTTCTTTCGGTAGTTTACGAACAATTTCGCTAAAAAATCGCGCTTGGAGAACTACGCTTCCTTGTTTAATGACGTCAACAATAATACGATCCTTTTCCTCCGCTGGAATAAACGATTCAATCGAAATATCTGAATCGCTCCCTGTCAATGTAACTCCTTGCTCAGAAGCGACAATTTTAATTCCAGTCAAAATAGGAATGGTCGTTCGGGATGATACAGCTTTCATAACATCTTGCACGCTTCTCACTAAGTGCTCGCGATCGATAATAACTTTCACAAAGAAAACCTCCCTAATTATTAATTATATTTTTTTAAAAAACTATTAATCATAGTAATAGGCGCTGTGATTATGTGGATAAGTGAGTAAAACAAAGGAAGCACAGACTATCCACATGTGGACAGACTGTGCACAAGCACAAAGTAGTTATTCACATTATTTCAGTTTCTCCATAATTTCTTTCAGCTGTTTTTGCAATTGAACGTCAGTCTGAATGAGAGCTGAAATTTTTTCATGGGCATGGATAACAGTCGTATGGTCACGCCCTCCAAATTCTTCACCAATTTTCGGGAGCGAACAGTCCGTCAGTTCGCGTGAAAGATACATTGCAATTTGTCTTGGAAAAGCAACAGATTTTGTCCGCTTTTTCGCCTTGAAATCTTCGAGTTTTACATTAAAATGCTCCCCGACAACGCGTTGAATATCTTGGATCGTAATAACTTTTGGTTTGGAGCTCGGAATAATATCTTTTAATGCTTCAGCTGCCAAATCTGCGTTAATTTCTTTATTAATTAAAGAAGAGTAAGCAACGACTCGAATGAGCGCCCCCTCTAATTCACGAATGTTCGAATCAATTTGATTAGCAATGTACAACATCACTTCGTTCGGTATGTCGAATCCTTCCGCTTTCGCTTTTTTGCGCAAAATAGCGATTCTTGTCTCTAAGTCAGGAGGGGTGATGTCTGTAATTAAGCCCCATTCAAAACGTGAACGAAGGCGGTCTTCTAACGTCGGAATTTCTTTTGGAGGTCGGTCACTCGATATAACAATTTGCTTACTTTCCTCGTGAAGCGTGTTAAATGTATGGAAAAACTCTTCTTGTGTTTGTTCTTTCCCAGCTAAAAACTGAATATCATCTATTAGTAACACGTCCACATTGCGATATTTGTTACGAAAATCATCCGGACGGTTGTCACGAATGGCATTAATAAATTCGTTTGTAAACTTTTCAGAAGATAGATAAACGACTTTCGCTGATGGGTTGTGTTCAAGAACGTAATGACCGATTGCGTGCATGAGGTGCGTCTTGCCTAGGCCTACACCACCATAAATGAAAAGGGGGTTGTATGCTTTGGCCGGTGCTTCTGCCACAGCTAAAGAGGCAGCATGAGCAAAGCGATTTCCAGATCCAATGACAAAAGTATCAAACGTATACTTCGGATTGAGCATGCTTTGTGGAAATTCTGTTTGTTCGTCATCGTGTTTGCGCGGTTTGCTTGTCGGCTTTAGATCGAATTCTTCCGTTGTTTGATGATTAGGGATGGTACATTTAATCTTTAATTCTTCTCCGGTAATGTCATAAAGTGTTTGTTCGATCAGCCGGGTATAGCGAGATTCGAGCCAGTCTTTTGTAAATTCGTTTGGGACGGTAATAATAAGGATATCGCCCTTTAACGAATGTGCAGTCGTTGATTTTAACCATGTTTCAAAACTCGGTTTGCTAATTTTTTTCTCAATTTCGGCCAATGCTTTATTCCATAAGTCCGAAATATTTTCCACGCCGCTCTCCCTCCTTCTCCGCGCGGGTGTTTAACTTTTGTATAACTTTGTCTATAAAAAAATTTTTTTCGACAGTTTTCACCGATTGTGGACAAATATTTACACAGGATGTGGATGGGACTGTCCACACATTATCCACATTTTGTGGATAAAGAAAAAAATGCACACCATTATCCAGAGTAAAAACAACAATATAATAGCAGATAAATACATATGTTGCAACGGTTTTTAAAAATTATCCACAAAATAAAAAAGTTGTGAAAAAAATTTATCCACAAGGTTATAAGATGTGAAAAACTTGTCGATAAATGTTGTGGATACAGAAAAAGCGACAAAAAAATTATCCACATCCATAATCACAATATATTCAAAAAAAGATACTCCCGGAGTAGTTGACATTTCTCTAAATTTCTCACTATAATTAGAAAGACTGTCTTTTAACAGTTATTCCTCAGGGAGGTGTCATATATGAAAAGAACGTATCAGCCAAACAAACGGAAGCGCAGCAAAGTACACGGTTTCCGTGCGCGTATGAGCACAAAGAACGGAAGAAAAGTTCTTGCTCGCCGCCGTCGTAAAGGAAGAAAAGTATTATCTGCATAGGCCACTGAACGATCAGTGGTCTTTTTTCTAACGGGAGTGACAATTGAGGTGTGATGAAAGCACATGAAAAAAAAATATCGCATAAAAAAGAATGAAGAATTTCAAGAAGTATTTAAAAAAGGAACATCGATGGCGAATCGGCAGTTTGTTTTGTATGTTCTCGATAAACCAGAGCAACCGTATTTTCGCATCGGGTTGTCCGTTAGCAAGAAAATAGGGAAAGCGGTCGTTCGGAATCGTGTGAAACGATATATTCGCCAAGTGTTTCACGAAGAGCGCGATCGAATTGAGATAGGGAAAGACTATGTTATTATTGCGCGAATGCCGGTAGCTACGATGGAGTATGAAGAGACGAAAAAAAGCTTATTGCACGTTTTAAGACGAGCAAACGTTTTTCATTAAATGTTTGCTCGACCGATATGCTAAAATATTTCATGGAATGTATAAAGTAAGGGGGAAAAAACGAGTGAAAAAAAGGCAGGTCGCATGGCTGTTTTTACTTCTTGCTGTTGTATTAGCAGGATGTTCGGAAATTAACCAACCTATTACGGCGGAGAGTAAGGGATTTTGGAACGAATATATCGTTTATCCGCTATCCTGGTTAATTACATACACGTCTGAGTTATTTGGTTCTAATTACGGTTTAGGTATTATCGTCGTTACGATTTTGATTCGTTTAGCTATTTTGCCGTTAATGATTCAACAAACGAGAAATTCTAAGGCGATGCAAGCGTTGCAACCGGAATTACAAAAACTTCGCGAAAAATACAGTTCAAAAGACGCGCAAACGCAGCAAAAGCTCCAACAAGAAACGATGTTACTTTTCCAAAAACACGGTGTCAATCCGTTAGCTGGTTGTTTGCCGCTATTTATTCAAATGCCGATTTTAATCGGATTTTACCATGCTATTATGCGCACAGAAGAAATTGCACGCCATAATTTTTTATGGTTTGACTTAGGTGAAAAAGATCCGTTTTTCATCTTGCCACTTGTCGCAGGGGTCACAACATTTATTCAGCAAAAGATGATGATGGCTGGCACCGAGCAGCAAAATCCACAAATGGCGATGATGCTTTGGTTAATGCCAATTATGGTCGTTGTTTTTGCGATCAACTTCCCAGCAGCACTTTCGCTTTATTGGGTAGTTGGAAACTTGTTTATGATTGCACAGACGTATTTCATTAAAGGACCAGACTTAAAGGCAACGAAACAAGCTGGGGGAACAGGAAAGTGAAACGAATCACGATGAGGGGCCAAACGGTAGAAGAGGCAGTGGACAAAGCGTTAGCGCAATTACATTTGTCGAAAGAAGCGGTCGATATTGTTGTTGTGCAACAAGAAAAAAAGCCGTTTCTTGGTTTGTTCGGTGGACAAGAAGCAATCGTGGAGATTGTGATCCGTCATCCGTTTGATTGTGTCAAATCGTTTTTAAAACATGTTATTGAGCAGATGGGTGTGCGTGTCCATCTCGCTTTCGAACAGAAAGATGAACATCTCGTCGTCTTGCTTTCAGGTCCAGAGGTTGCACGGGTGATTGGAAAGCATGGCCAAACGTTGAATGCGTTACAATTATTGGCGCAAGGAGTGTTAAATCGCTATACGGATCGTCCGCTTCGCGTTGTTATTGATGCGGAAGGATATCGAAAACGAAGAGAAGAAACACTTGTTCGTTTAGCGAAAAATATGGCGAAAAAAGCGATACAAACGGGGAAAGATATTTCGTTAGAACCGATGAGTGCATGGGAGCGAAAAGTCATTCATACGGCGCTAAGTGATGACGATAGAATACAGACGTTTTCAGCTGGGACGGAACCGCATCGTCATGTCGTTATTTCACTAAAAAGATAAACATTCTCTAGGGGAAGTCGTTCCTAGAGAATTTTTTTTGTAAATTCAAACGTAGTGTGTATGTTGTTATTCACATGTGGATAAGTTAAAATTTATTTGATTACCATTGTGAATAAAACACGAATGATATAGATGTGGATAATTTTGTTTTAAGAAAGAAGGTGAATAGCGTGGAATTCGATACAATTGCAGCGATCTCGACCCCGATGGGTGAAGGGGCGATTGCTATCGTCCGTTTAAGCGGGGATGAAGCGATAAAAATTGTTGATCAACTGTTTGTTGGTGTAGGGGGAAAGAAGCTAAAAGACGTCCCATCTCATACAATTCATTATGGACACATAGTACATCCGGAGACGAAAGAAACGATTGAAGAAGTGATGGTTACGGTAATGAAGGCTCCAAAGACATTTACGCGTGAAGATGTTGTTGAAATTAACTGCCACGGGGGGCTCGTTTCCGTCAATCGCGTTCTTCAACTCGTGTTAGCGTGTGGAGCTCGTCTAGCGCAACCTGGAGAATTTACAAAAAGAGCTTTTTTAAACGGACGTATTGATTTATCTCAAGCGGAAGCGGTCATTGATCTTATTCGTGCCAAAACAGATCGTGCCATGGCTGTTGCATTGAATCAAATGGAAGGTCGTTTATCGAAACTGATTCGTCGCTTGCGCCAAACGATTTTAGAAACGTTGGCACATGTCGAAGTAAATATTGACTATCCAGAATATGACGACGTCGAAGAAATGACGCATCGACTGTTGCTTGAGAAGGCAACGGAAGTGAAAAATGAAATTGAGCGGCTGTTACAAACGGCACAACAAGGAAAAGTGTTAAGAGACGGACTAGCGACAGTGATTATCGGTCGTCCGAACGTTGGAAAATCATCGTTGTTAAACAGTTTAGCTCATGAAAATCGAGCGATCGTGACGGATATTCCAGGCACAACACGTGATGTCATTGAGGAATATGTAAATGTTCGTGGTGTACCGCTCCGTTTGCTAGATACAGCGGGCATTCGTGAAACAGAAGACATTGTCGAACGTATTGGAGTCGAGCGGTCACGGAAAGTGTTAAAAGAAGCTGATTTAATTTTGCTCGTACTTAACTACAATGAGCCGTTAACAGTAGAAGATGAGCAGTTGTTTGAAGCGGTCAAAGGAATGGACGCCATTGTTGTTGTTAATAAAACAGACTTACCGAAGCGAATTGATATGGACCGAGTGAAGCAATTGGCGCAAGGGTTACCAATTATTACGACATCTCTTTTAGAGGAAAGAGGGATCGAGCAACTTGAAGAGGCGATTGCCTCATTGTTTTTCAGTGGAGATGTAGAGGCGCGCGATTTAACATATGTATCAAACTCGCGTCATATTGCATTGTTGACGCAAGCAAAAAAAGCGATAGAAGAAGCGATTCACGGCATCGAAGCGGGGATGCCGATCGACATCGTGCAAATTGATTTAACGAGAGCATGGGAATTGTTAGGTGAAATCGTTGGAGATACGGTGCACGAAAGTTTGATTGATCAATTGTTTGCACAATTTTGTTTAGGAAAATAAGGAGGGTGTTTATGCATTACGAGGCAGGATCTTATGATGTCATCGTCGTCGGTGCCGGTCATGCCGGATGTGAAGCGGCGCTTGCTGCTGCACGCATGGGAGCAAGTACGCTAGTGATTACGCTCAATCTCGATATGATCGCTTTTATGCCATGTAACCCATCAATCGGCGGACCTGCAAAAGGGATTGTCGTTCGGGAAATTGACGCATTGGGCGGAGAAATGGGGAAAAACATCGACAAAACGCATATTCAAATGCGAATGTTGAACACAGGAAAAGGACCTGCGGTGCGAGCGTTGCGTGCACAAGCAGATAAATTTTTATATCAACAAGAAATGAAAAAGACGTTAGAAAACCAAGAGAATTTAACGTTATTACAAGGAAAAGTAGAAAAATTAATCGTAGAAGACGGTGTATGTAGAGGTGTCATTACGCATACAGGTGCTCGCTATTATGCTAAAGCTGTCGTTATTACGACAGGAACGTTTTTACGCGGTGAAATTATTATTGGTGACATTAAATATTCAAGCGGTCCGAACAATCAACAGCCATCGATTAAACTTTCAGAGCATTTAGAGGAACTTGGTTTTGAATTAGTTCGCTTTAAAACAGGAACACCACCGCGTGTAAATAGCCATACGATTGATTACAGCAAAACAGAAATTCAGCCGGGAGATGACGTGCCACGAGCGTTCTCCTATGAGACGAAACAATACATTACCGACCAACTTCCTTGTTGGCTCACTTATACGACAGAAGAAACGCACCGAATCATCGATGAAAATTTACATTTGTCACCGATGTATTCAGGAATGATTAAAGGGACAGGCCCGCGTTATTGTCCATCAATTGAAGATAAAATCGTCCGTTTTCATGATAAACCACGTCATCAAATTTTCCTTGAACCAGAAGGAAGACATACGCAGGAAGTATATGTACAAGGTTTATCGACAAGTTTGCCGGAGCATATTCAACGTCAAATGTTAGCGACAATACCGGGGCTAGAGAAGGCACAGCTCATGCGTGCTGGTTATGCGATTGAGTATGATGCTATCGTTCCAACACAGCTATGGCCAACGTTAGAAACAAAAGTTGTTCAACGATTATATACAGCAGGCCAAATTAACGGGACATCTGGATATGAAGAAGCAGCTGGTCAAGGTCTTATTGCCGGCATTAATGCCGCTTGTAAAGCGCTTGGAAAAGAGGAGTTAATTTTAAGCCGCTCAGAAGCATATATTGGTGTTTTAATTGATGACCTTGTGACAAAAGGAACGAACGAGCCATATCGCTTGCTAACATCACGTGCAGAATATCGTCTTTTATTACGTCACGACAATGCCGATTTACGTTTAACGGAAATTGGCTATAAAATTGGTTTAATTTCACAAGAGCGATATGAGAAGTTTGTCGCAAAGAAAGAAGCGATCGAAGCGGAAAAGAAACGCTTAAAATCTTACATCATTAAGCCAACCCCACAAGTACAACAACTTATTCGAGATGTCGGGGGAAGCGAGTTAAAAGACGGCATTCGCGCAGCTGACTTGTTAAAACGTCCAGAAATGACGTACGAGCACATTCAAATGATTGCACCAGCGGAACAGCCAATTGATCCTGAAGTAGCAGAACAAGTAGAAATTCAAATTAAATACGAAGGATACATTGAAAAATCGCTACAACAAGTTGAAAAATTAAAGAAAATGGAAAATAAAAAAATTCCAGAAGACATTGATTACGATGCGATTACAGGATTGGCGACAGAGGCGCGTCAAAAACTAAAACAAGTTCGTCCGCTTTCCATTGCACAAGCGTCACGCATTTCGGGAGTCAATCCGGCAGACATTTCGATTTTATTAGTGTATTTAGAGCAGGGAAAAATCGCACGTGTGTCAAATGAATAAAGAGGGATGAATGATGGATGTAAAGGTATTTCAACAAATGTTAGAGGAGAAAGGAATTTCGCTTTCTCCTCAACAACTTACTCAATTCGAAACATATTATCAATTGCTCGTTGAATGGAACGAGAAAATGAATTTAACGGCGATCACAGACGAAGAAGGCGTGTACTTGAAGCATTTTTTTGATTCCATCACACCTGCTTTTTATTATGATTTTTCGCAATCATTATCTATTTGCGATGTTGGAGCAGGGGCTGGTTTTCCGAGTATACCGCTAAAAATTTGCTTTCCTCATCTACATGTATCAATTGTTGATTCATTACAAAAACGAATCACATTTCTGAATCATTTAGCGGCACAACTTGGGCTTGAAGGAGTAGCCTTTTATCATGATCGCGCCGAGACGTTTGGACAAAAAAGTGTACGTGAATCATTTGATGTCGTCATGGCTCGTGCTGTTGCTCGTTTATCTGTCTTAAGTGAGCTTTGTTTGCCACTTGTGAAAGTGGGAGGAACGTTTATTGCAATGAAAGGTGCATCAGCACAAGAAGAGCTTGAACAAGGAAAAACGGCTATTCGTGTGTTAGGTGGCGAAGTGGCGAAAGTCGAACAATTTTTATTGCCAATTGAAGAAAGTGAACGAGCAATCGTTTTTGTCGAGAAAAAAAGAAAAACACCGAAGAAATATCCACGCAAACCAGGGGTACCAAACAAGCTTCCGATTGAATGAATGTTTTGAGTTCTCAAAGGTGGTGTCAGGGGGAAATGAAGCATCCTTTTTCGCGATTTTTCAGCTTTGGTGAAAAAGAGCAAGAAGAAATTGTCATACCGAATGAAGAAATAAAACGAATCGCCATTTCACAAATTGTTCCAAACCGTTTTCAACCGCGAACCATTTTTGTTGAAGATAAAATTGACGAACTTGCTCAAACGATTCGCACGCATGGAATGATTCAACCGATTGTTGTTCGAGAATGCGAAGATGGAAAGTTCGAAATTATTGCCGGGGAACGAAGATGGCGGGCAGCACAAAAACTCGGTTGGACAGATATACCTGCCATTATTAAAAATTTAAATGATACGGAAACAGCCTCTGTCGCTTTAATTGAAAACCTACAGCGAGAAGAGCTAACTCCGATTGAAGAAGCGGTTGCTTATGCTCGTTTGCTAGAATTGCACAATTTAACGCAAGAAGCGTTAGCGCAACGGCTCGGAAAAGGACAATCAACGATCGCCAATAAACTTCGTTTATTAAAGTTGCCTCAAGAAGTGCAAGATGCATTGTTACAACGTCAAATTACAGAACGCCATGCGCGCGCTTTAATTGTTCTGAAAGATTACGACAAACAGTTAAAATTGCTTGAAGAGATTATTCAAAAGCAACTCAACGTGAAACAGACAGAAGATCGAGTCGCGAAAATGCTAGAAGAAAGCGACGATGAAAAGCGCCCGAAGCCGAAACGAAAATCGTTAAGCAAAGACATGCGCATCGCCGTCAATACGATTCGTCAGTCGTTGACGATGGTCGCTGATAGCGGTGTTGCGATCGATTCAGAAGAAGAAGAGTTTGAAGACTATTATCAAATTACCATCCGCATCCCGAAGAAACAAAAATAACACCTCATCCAAAATGACGATGAGGTTTTCTTTTTGTATATGAAAATATTGAAAAATTCGTGATACAATAAAAAAAGTATTATAAGTAAAGGATGGGGAGCATTGTGGGGAAAATTATTGCGATTGCCAACCAAAAAGGCGGTGTTGGCAAAACGACAACAGCGGTAAATTTATCGGCTTGTTTAGCCCATATGGGAAAAAAGACGTTACTTGTCGATGTCGACCCGCAAGGAAATGCGACAAGCGGGATTGGTGTGGAAAAACATGACATCGAACAATGTGCATACGACTTATTAGTTGAGGAAGTAGATGTACGCCAAGTCATTCGTCCGACTAACATCGAACGTTTGCACATCATTCCTGCCACAATCCAACTCGCGGGCGCTGAAATTGAACTTGTTCCAATTGTTTCGCGGGAAGTGCGCTTACAGAAAGCGTTAAACCCGATAAAAGATGTGTACGATTTTATTATTATTGATTGCCCGCCGTCGCTTGGACTGCTGACAATCAACGCTTTAACTTCAGCAGATACAGTATTGATCCCTGTTCAATGTGAATATTACGCATTGGAAGGACTGAGTCAACTATTAAATACAATTCGTCTCGTACAAAAACATTTAAATTCCAACTTACGCATTGAAGGTGTGTTGCTGACGATGTTTGATGCGCGTACAAATCTTGGTATTCAAGTCATTCAAGAAGTGAAAAAGTATTTTCGTGAAAAAGTGTATGAGACGATTATACCACGCAATGTTCGACTAAGTGAGGCGCCAAGCCACGGGAAGCCGATTATTTTGTACGATGCGAAATCACGGGGAGCGGAAGTATACGCGGATTTTGCGAAAGAGGTGATCGCGAATGGCTAAAGGGCTCGGGAAAGGCATACATGCGCTTTTTACGAATTTAGAAGCAGAAAAAGGGGAAACGGTTCAAGACATTGAAATTCAACAACTTCGTCCAAATCCATATCAACCGCGTAAAACGTTTCATGAACAAGCGCTAGAAGAATTAAAGCAATCCATTATGGAACATGGGATCATCCAGCCGCTTATCGTTCGCCAAACAATTAAGGGATATGAAATTGTCGTAGGTGAACGTCGCTTTCGAGCGGCACAACTAGCAGGATTAAAAACTGTCCCGGCCGTTGTACGTGAACTTTCGGATGAAAAAATGATGGAAATTGCCTTGCTTGAAAATTTACAGCGTGAAGACTTAAATCCGATTGAGGAAGCGACAGCATATCAATTATTGCTTACAAAATGCAAATTGACGCAGGAAGAGTTGGCGAAACGATTAGGGAAGAGCCGTCCACATATTGCCAACCATCTACGTCTTCTTTCACTTCCAAGTGATGTGCAACAAATGATTGAAGAAGGTACATTATCGATGGGGCACGGTCGAGCATTACTTGCATTAAAAAACAAACAAAAACTTTCAGCGGTTATTGAACGAGTTATTCAACAATCGCTCAATGTTCGCCAACTTGAGGCGCTTATTCAACAATTGAATGAAAATGTTCCACGTGAAACATTGAAAAAGAAAGAAGAGAAAAATATATTTTTAACGCAAAGCGAAGCGCTGTTACGCGAACGGTTAGGAACGTCAGTATCCATTAAAAAACATCGAAAAAAAGGGAAAATTGAAATCGAATTTTTCTCGGAAGAAGATTTGACACGTATTTTGCAGTTGCTAAATGCATACGATGAATCGATTGAAGAATGAATAGGATGTGACATACGTTGGCTTTACTCGGTACGGTTGTGAACGGCATATGTATTCTTATTGGAGCACTGTTAGGGGCCATATTTCGGAATATTCCTGAACGCATAAAATCAACGGTAATGAGTGGGATTGGGCTTTCTGTCGTCGTTCTTGGTGTCAAAATGGGATTAGAAAGCAAGCAATTTTTAATTGTGATTATTAGTTTAGTTGTCGGTGGGGTATTAGGAGAAATATGGGACATTGAAGAAAAACTCGAAAGGCTAGGGAAATGGGTGGAGAAACGAGCAGGATATGGAGCAGAAGGAGCGATTTCTAAAGGATTTGTGAGCGCTACGCTCCTGTTTGTCGTCGGTTCGATGGCTATTGTCGGTGCGTTACATAGCGGGTTAAGAGGTGATCATCTCGTATTGTATACAAAGTCGATTTTGGACGGCTTTGCGAGCATCATCTTAACCGCTACGTTTGGCATCGGCGTTATTTTTTCCGCTATTCCTGTTGTCGTTTATCAAGGCTCCATCGCCTTAATGGCTACGCAAATCGATCGGTTCATTCCGCCAAGCGCCCTTGAGGCATTTATCGCTGAATCGACCGCGACAGGCGGAATTTTAATTGTTGCGATCGGATTGAACATGTTGAATCTTACATCTGTTCGTGTAGCGAACTTATTGCCAAGCATTTTAGTCAATGCCTTGATCGTTGCGTTTATGCATGTGTTATTCGAATAACTTATATTTCAGTTCGTTTGTCTGCAATGATGCAAGCCGCTGATGTTTCTTTAGTTGCATACCTGCTTCATAAATACCTGTGGCGATCGTTTCCGCCATACTCATGACTAAATGAAGTCTCGTGTTTTGTAATACGAAAAATTCCATAAATCCACTCACATTGACGATCCCAGTAATGTGAGCATCGCCGACAGAAGGGAGATTTTTATTGACAGCGGCACCTGGTTTGATTGGACCTTTTTCAATGGTGACCATTCCGATGTTTTTCACACGACCAAGACAAGCATCGACAGCAATGATGAAGGCGTGTTTATGTTGTTGTTGAATATCTTTTAGTCGATCTTCTAAATTAACGGCATGAATCGGATCTTTTAACGTTCCATATACGTGAAAAGGCAATATCCCTTTTTGCTCAAGCATCGTGCCGACAAGTGGTCCGAGCGAGTCACCCGTCGAACGATCCGTCCCGATGCAAAGGATGACAATTGGGATATGTGTAGAAGATGGAAGTAAATACAAAAGAGATGATGCGAGTTGAGATGTTGCATTTGGTTCGTCGTAAAAAAATTTGTTTTGCATACGTCCGTTCCCTCCTCCGGTTAAATAGCGTGGTAACAGTATACGGAAAAATGTGAATATATATACATTGGGCGATGTAGAAAGTTCGTGCGCTACAAATGTAAGCAAAATACTGTTACAATAACTTATGCGCGGGCAAAGAAGCTTGTATAGGTGATTTTGCTACAACGGAGGTGGTTAGATGGAACAAATGAAGAAAATATACGGTCGTGTTGTTGAACAAATAGTAGAAGGTGACTGGCTTGTGACGATTGGTGTTAGTTTGCTTAAAATCATCGTCATTTTTTTACTAGCCTCGATTTTGTTAAAGGTGATCAAATTGACGATTGCCAAATTTTTCGCCGTTCGTCAAAAGGCGCCGATTCGGTTATCGGAACGAAGAGAAGCAACGTTAATGCGACTGCTGAACAATATGGCGACGTATACCATTTACTTTATTACGTTTATGATGATTTTAGACGCTGTAGGCGTCGATATTCGTGCGATTTTAGCGGGAGCTGGAATCGTCGGATTAGCGGTTGGATTTGGGGCGCAAAACCTTGTTCGCGATATTATCACAGGTTTCTTCATCATTTTGGAAGACCAATTTGCTGTTGGAGATTACGTGCGAATTGGAACGTTTGAAGGAGTGGTTGAAGAAATTGGATTGCGTACAACGAAGATGAAAAGTATCACAGGTGAGGTGCACATTTTGCCTAACGGAACGATTACGGAAGTTACCAATTTTTCTTTGCATAATAGTGTGGCAATTATTGATGTAAGCATTGCTTATGAGTGTGATTTGGAAGAAGCGGAAGCTGTTATTCGCGAAGTGTTAGAGGAAATGCCGAGTAAATATGAAGACATTGTCAGTCCACCAGAGTTGTTAGGAGTACAAAATTTAGGACCGTCTGATGTAGTTATGCGCATTACGTGTGAAACAAAGCCGATGCGTCATTGGCACATCGCACGTGCGTTGCGAAAAGAGATTAAGCTTCGCTTGGACGAGCGTGGAATTGAAATCCCGTTTCCTCGCTTAGTTCTCTATAATCGCGAACAACAAGCGGAACGTGCTTAAACAACGGAAAGGAGTGTGCTATATTGAATAAGGAGTATGGCATGCATGATATCGTTGAAATGAAAAAGGAACATCCTTGCGGTACAAATCGCTGGAAAATTATCCGAATGGGCATGGATATTCGAATTAAGTGTGAAGGATGCGGCCATAGCGTATTGTTGCCGCGAAAAGAGTTTGAGAAAAAAATGAAAAAAGTGCTCGTAAAGCACGAGGAATAGACGAAGAGAGGAGCTTCATTATGGGGTTAACAGCAGGAATTGTTGGTCTTCCGAACGTCGGAAAATCAACGTTATTTAATGCAATCACAAAAGCGGGCGCTGAGTCTGCCAACTATCCGTTTTGTACGATCGAACCAAACGTTGGCATTGTTGAAGTGCCAGATGAGCGTCTAAAAACATTGACGGAATTATTTAATCCAAAACGTACGGTTCCAACTGTATTTGAGTTTACGGATATCGCAGGAATCGTGAAAGGCGCAAGTAAAGGCGAAGGATTAGGAAATAAGTTTTTATCGCACATCCGCCAAGTTGATGCCATTTGTCAAGTTGTGCGATGCTTTGCTGACGAAAATATTACGCATGTGGCGGGGAAAGTAGACCCGATTGCTGACATTGAAACAATTAACTTAGAACTTATTTTTGCTGATTTAGAGACGGTAGATAAGCGGATAGATCGCGTTGGGAAAATGGCAAAACAAAAAGATAAAGAAGCAGTATTTGAATATGACATTTTAAGTCGCTTGAAAGAAACATTCGAAGCAGGAAAACCAGCTAGAACGCTTTCATTTACGGAAGAAGAAATGAAAGTCGTGAAGCAACTGCATTTATTAACGATCAAACCGATGTTATACGTCGCTAACGTCGGAGAAGAAGATTTAGCGGACCCGAACAGCAATGAGTACGTGCAACAAGTAAAAGCATTTGCGAAAGAAGATAACGCGGAAGTCATCGTTGTATGTGCTAAAGTTGAGGCGGAGATGGCGGAGTTAGATGATGAAGAAAAAGAGTTATTTTTACAAGAACTTGGCATTGAACAATCAGGATTAGACCAACTTATTCGTGCATCATACAGCCTGCTCGGACTCGCTACGTACTTCACAGCAGGTGAACAAGAAGTGCGGGCATGGACGTTCCGAAAAGGAATGAAAGCACCTCAATGTGCTGGTATTATCCATTCTGATTTTGAACGAGGATTTATTCGTGCCGAAACGGTATCATATGACGATTTAGTTGCGGCGGGATCGATGGCAGCTGCACGTGAAGCAGGAAAAGTACGATTAGAAGGAAAAGATTATGAAGTGCAAGATGGCGATATTATTCATTTCCGTTTTAACGTCTAATCTTGCATATGGACGATGTTCATGATATAATCATCAAATGTGAGTAATGATATATTGCTCCTTGCTCTGTAGAGAGCCGTGTAGACCAAAAGGAGGTGACTGTGATGAGAAAGTACGAAATTATGTACATTATCCGTCCAAACATGGAAGAAGAAGCGAGAAAAGCAGTTGTTGAGCGTTTTAATAACGTGTTAACTGAAAATGGCGCAGAAATTACAAACGTAAAAGAATGGGGCAAGCGTCGTCTCGCTTATGAAATTGAAAAATTCCGTGACGGTTACTACATGATTTTAAATGTTGTTGCGAAGCCAGCAGCGGTTCAAGAGTTTGACCGTTTAGCGCGCATCAGCGAAGATATCATTCGTCATATCGTCGTGAAGGAAGAAGAATAATTTCCTCATGAATAGGAGTGGTTCTGATGATTAATCGCGTAATTCTCGTCGGAAGACTGACGAAAGATCCGGAATTACGCTATACTCCAAATGGAGTTGCTGTTGCCACGTTTACGCTAGCGGTGAATCGAACGTATACGAACCAACAAGGTGAACGTGAAACAGATTTTATTAACTGTATCGTTTGGCGCCGACAAGCTGAAAATGTGGCGAACTATTTGAAAAAAGGTAGTTTAGCTGGAGTAGAAGGTCGAATTCAAACGAGATCATATGAAAACCAAGAAGGAAAACGAGTGTACGTGACAGAGGTTGTCGCCGATAGCGTTCAGTTTTTAGAGCCGCGAGGTGGCGGTGAGCAACGTGGCATGGCATCAGGCAGCTATGGCGAGCCGTTTCCATTTGGATCAAATCAGAACCCGAACCAAGGACGTAACAGCGGATTTAGTCGAATTGATGATGATCCATTTGCGAACGATGGACAACCAATCGACATATCGGATGATGATTTGCCGTTTTAATATAATACTTGATCAACGAAAGGAGGATATACGATGGCAGGACGTAAAGGTGGACGCACAAAACGTCGTAAAGTTTGCTACTTTACAGCAAACGGAATTACGCACATCGACTACAAAGATGTGGACACATTAAAGAAATTCATTTCTGAGCGCGGTAAAATTTTACCTCGTCGCGTAACAGGTACGAGCGCGAAATATCAACGCAAATTAACAGTTGCGATCAAACGTGCTCGTCAAATGGCTTTATTACCATACGTTGCGGGCGAATAAAAAGAGAAAGCAGTAAGGGGGACGGAGCCTTACTGCTTTTTGTTTTCAAGGAGGGAAAAAGGTGAAAAACGCTCGTGTATTGACGGAAGGAGCTGTGCAACTCGCTATTTTTACGGTTCTCCTCTTGCTCAGTTTATACATGCCGGTGTTTGGAATGGTTACAACATTTTTTTTGGCAATTCCATTTCTTTTATTTACGATGCGCCATACATATAAAAACGGCTTGTTTTTACTTGCTGCATCATTTATTCCATCTATTTGGTTTGGTTCACTTTTATCTGTTCCGATGACATTTATGTTTGCAAGTAGCGGAGTTGCGATGGGACATGTGTGGCAAAGAAAAGGTGGAAAATATGTCGTTTTGCTCGTTGGGACGCTTTCTTTTTTAGTGAGCATGATCATCATTTATGCAAGTTCTGTTTTGTTTTTCGATATTCACATTGGCAAACAAATTGAAGAAATAATGCAACAATCATTTCAAAGTGCACAAATAGTGTTAGAAAAAATCGGACAACCAGCAAATGAGCAATTCGAAAAAACAATGAAACAAACGATGGACATTGTTATTGACTTATTGCCGACTGCGTTCGTTTTCGCGGCTGCATGTTTTGCTTGGATTACTCAACAAGCTGCCTTGCCCATTTTAAAACGATTAAATATGCCGATTGGTAACTGGCAGCCGTTTCGCGAGCTCGTTTTACCGAAAAGTTTGTTATGGTACTATTTAGCGGTTATGCTTTTGTTATTTTTCCCAATCGAGCATGGTTCATTTCTTTATATTGCGTTGCTTAATTTGTTTCAAATTTTACAGCTACTTATGACCATTCAAGGATTCTCGTTCATTTTTTATTGGATGCATCAAAAAAATATTGGGCGTAAAGGAGCTATTGCGATTGTTGTTCTATCGCTATTTTTCCCTTTTTTACTTCACCTCGTGCGAATATTAGGTATAATTGATTTAGGATTTGATTTACGAAAGAAGCTGAAAGATTAATGACGCAAGGAGCTGACGTTCATGTCGAGTTTATATGAAAAGCAGAGGCATCGCTATCCCTTGTATGTTTTAATCGGTATTACGTTTGTACTGCTTATCATTGTTACGTATTTTGAATGGATGATTGGGATAGTCGCTGCTGTGCTCCTTGGCCCTACGTTATTTCACGTATTTCGATCGTATAAAGTTGCTCAAGAGGAAATTGAAGATTACATTTCTACTCTCTCTTACCGGATAAAAAAAGTTGGGGAAGAAGCGTTAATGGGGATGCCGATTGGTATTATGCTCATTAACGATGAGTTAGAAATTGAATGGACGAACTCTTTTTTATCTTCTTGTTTCGGAGTGGATACGCTCGTTGGGCAATCATTATATGATGTTGCTGAACAACTTGTTCCGCTTATAAAAACAGAGGCAACAGAAGAAGTCGTTACATTTCACGATCGAACGTTTAAAGTAATCATTCGTCGAGAAGAACGATTACTTTACTTTTTTGATATTACCGAGCAAGCACAATTGGAGCAAAAATATGAGCAGGAAAAAATCGTATTAGGTGTCATTTTCCTTGATAATTACGATGATGTGACGCAAGGGATGGATGATCAAACGAAAAGCCAACTCAATAGTCAAGTGACATCCATCTTAAATAGGTGGGCGAGCGAATATGGTCTATTTTTGAAACGGACATCGTCGGATCGATTTGTTGCTGTGTTAAACGAACATATTTTACAGCAACTCGAAAAAAATAAATTTTCTATTTTAGATGAAGTGCGTGAGCAGACAGCGAAAAATCATGTGCCGTTAACACTAAGTATCGGAATAGGAACAAATTCCCCGTCTTTGCCAGAACTCGGTACGTTAGCACAGTCTAGTTTAGATTTAGCGCTTGGACGCGGCGGTGATCAAGTCGCGATTAAACAACCGAATGGAAAAGTAAAATTTTATGGTGGCAAAACGAATCCGATGGAGAAACGGACAAGGGTTAGAGCTCGCGTTATATCACATGCATTGAAGGAGCTCATTTTAGAAAGTGAGCAAGTGTTTATTATGGGACATAAGTATCCCGATATGGATGCCATCGGTTCGGCGATCGGCATTTTAAAAGTGGCTCAAATGAATCAAAAAGAAGCGTTCATTGTGATTGATACAAACCGTATTGACTCTGGGGTCCAACGTTTGCTAGAAGAAGTGAAAAAGCAGACAGAACTCTGGTCGCGTTTTATTTCTCCCGAGCAAGCATTAGAGTTGGCGACAGAAGATACGTTGCTTGTTGTCGTAGATACGCATAAACCTTCGCTCGTTATAGAAGAACGGTTGTTGTTACGATTAGATCGGGTTGTTGTGATTGACCATCATCGTCGTGGCGAAGAGTTCATTGAAGATCCGATTCTCGTATATATGGAGCCATATGCTTCGTCTACATCAGAGCTCGTAACAGAATTGTTACAATACCAACCAAAGCGTTCAAAATTATCTATGCTCGAGGCAACAGCTTTGCTAGCAGGCATCGTTGTCGATACGAAAAGTTTCACATTACGCACAGGATCAAGAACGTTTGATGCAGCTTCATATTTACGCGCACAAGGGGCGGA
Organism: Anoxybacillus sp. LAT27; assembly: GCF_022030075.1. NCBI lineage: Bacteria > Bacillati > Bacillota > Bacilli > Caryophanales > Anoxybacillaceae > Anoxybacillus > Anoxybacillus sp. LAT27. The sequence continues at coordinate 142,179 of NZ_JAIWYK010000421.1, read as the reverse complement.
TACGACACTTGTCCAAAAACTGTTAAAAGAAAATATTGAGCATTACATTAAGCGTGCTAAAATAATTGAGAACGCTATCATTGATGAGTACGGGTTTGCGATTGCAAAGGGAAGCGCCAATGAAACATATGATCCGGTTTTAATTGCTCAAGCAGCGGATACGCTATTATCTCTAAATGGTGTTGTCGCTTCGTTTGTTATTTCGAAGCGAAGCGATCAAATGATCGGGATTAGTGCCCGTTCGTTAGGAGATGTGAATGTGCAGTTAATTATGGAAAAACTTGATGGTGGTGGTCATCTCACGAATGCGGCCACTCAGCTTGCCAATATTACAATCGATGAAGCAGAAAAGCGATTGAAGGAAGCCATTCGAGAATATATTGCAGGAGGTAGGGACACATGAAAGTGATCTTTTTAAAAGATGTGAAAGGAAAAGGGAAAAAAGGGGAAGTAAAAAACGTTGCTGATGGTTATGCGCAAAACTTTTTATTTAAACAAGGGTTAGCAATCGAGGCAACACCAGCCAATTTAAAAGCATTAGAAGCCCAAAAAAATAAACAAAAGAAAGAAGCGGAAGAAGAATTAGCTCGCGCAAAAAAATTGAAAGAAAAAATTGATACGTTAACTGTTGAATTATTTGCGAAAGCTGGTGAAGGTGGTCGTCTATTCGGTTCAATTACGAGCAAGCAAATTGCGGAGGCGCTTCAGCAACAACATGATATTAAAATTGATAAACGAAAAATTGAATTAGATGACGCCATTCGAGCGCTTGGCTATACAAATGTACCAATTAAACTTCATCCAGAAGTAACTGCTACATTAAAAGTACATGTACAAGAGCAAAAGTAATGAAATGTGATTTTATGCCGGATTTTTTCCGTGCATATAATCACATTTTTCTTATGAGAAAGGACGGTGAGCGTACATGACAGACATATTTGCTGATCGACTCCCCCCACAAAATATCGAAGCTGAACAAGCTGTGCTCGGAGCGATTTTACTAGAGCCATCCGCGCTCACAACCGCTTCAGAAATATTAATTCCCGAAGATTTTTATCGAGCGGCACATCAAAAAATTTTCCGAACGATGTTACAACTATCTGATCGTGGCGAGCCTGTTGATTTAGTGACGGTTACATCGGAACTAGCAGATGCAAATGCGCTTGAAGAAGTAGGAGGCGTGTCATATTTAACAGAGCTTGCCAATGCCGTTCCAACAGCGGCGAATGTGCACTATTATGCGAAAATTGTAGAGGAAAAATCTATTTTGCGCCGTTTAATTCGCACGGCTACATCGATTGCTCAAGACGGTTATACACGCGAAGATGAAGTAGACGATGTGTTAAATGAAGCGGAGCGAAAAATTTTAGAAGTATCGCAACGAAAAAATACGACGGGATTTCAAAATATAAAAGATGTGCTTGTTCAAGCGTATGACAACATCGAAATGCTTCATAACCGAAAAGGTGAGATCACGGGAATTCCAACAGGTTTTATTGAACTTGATCGAATGACAGCAGGATTTCAACGAAGCGATTTTATTATTGTTGCTGCTCGTCCGTCTGTCGGGAAAACAGCGTTTGCATTAAATATTGCCCAAAATGTGGCGACACGTACAGGTGAGAACGTGGCAATTTTTAGCTTAGAGATGGGGGCACAGCAACTCGTCATGCGTATGCTTTGTGCAGAAGGAAATATTAACGCTCAAAACTTGCGAACCGGCAAACTGACGCCAGAAGATTGGGGAAAGTTAACGATGGCGATGGGTAGTCTATCAAATGCTGGTATTTTTATTGACGATACGCCGAACATTCGTGTTAGTGAAATTCGTGCCAAATGCCGTCGCTTAAAACAAGAACAAGGACTTGGTATGATATTGATCGACTACTTGCAGCTCATTCAAGGAAGTGGACGCAATCGTGAAAATCGTCAACAAGAAGTATCGGAAATTTCCCGTTCATTAAAAGCGTTAGCTCGTGAGTTAGATGTCCCTGTCATCGCTTTATCTCAGCTTTCTCGTAGCGTGGAGCAACGTCAAGATAAACGACCGATGATGTCTGACTTGCGGGAATCGGGAAGTATTGAACAAGACGCGGATATTGTTGCTTTTTTATATCGTGATGATTATTACGACAAAGAATCAGAAAACAAAAACATTATTGAAATTATCATTGCAAAACAACGGAACGGTCCTGTTGGTACAGTACAACTTGCTTTTGTAAAAGAGTACAACAAGTTTGTCAACTTAGAGCGCCGCTTCGATGATACGAACGTTCCACCGGGAGCGTAATGTATACGAATAAAAATAACAAACAAACATATAAATGTTCGGTTTTTTATTGATTTTTCATAGTTGATTTGGTACACTTACTATGTTTGGAATTGATGAAGCGGAGGTGCTCGCTATGTCTTCAGTTGTTGTTGGAACACAATGGGGCGATGAGGGAAAAGGAAAAATTACAGATTTTTTATCACAACATGCAGAAGTCATTGCACGATATCAAGGTGGAAATAACGCCGGACATACGATTGTATTTAACGGCGAAAAGTATAAATTACATTTAATCCCTTCTGGCATTTTTTATAAAGATAAAATTTGCGTCATTGGAAATGGAATGGTTGTCGATCCGAAAGCGCTCGTGCAAGAATTAGCGTATTTGCATGAGCGTGGTGTAAGCACAGACAATTTACGCATTAGCAACCGTGCGCACGTCATTTTGCCTTATCACTTAAAGCTAGATGAAGTAGAAGAAGAAAGAAAAGGGGCTAATAAAATTGGGACGACGAAAAAAGGCATTGGCCCTGCTTATATGGACAAAGCCGCGCGTGTCGGCATTCGCATTGCAGATTTGCTTGATCGCGAAGTGTTTGAAGAAAAGTTAGCTCGTAACTTAGCTGAGAAAAATGTGCTTTTTGAAAAAGTGTACGGTGTAGAAGGGTTTCAGTTAGAACACATTCTTGATGAATATTACGAATACGGACAGCAAATTGCCAAATATGTTTGTGACACATCTGTCGTATTAAACGATGCACTTGATGAAGGACGCCGTGTTTTATTTGAAGGTGCTCAAGGCGTTATGTTAGATATCGACCAAGGTACGTACCCATTTGTTACGTCGTCAAATCCTGTTGCTGGTGGGGTTACCATTGGGGCTGGTGTTGGCCCGACAAAAATTAAACATGTTGTAGGGGTAGCGAAAGCATATACAACACGTGTTGGTGACGGTCCGTTTCCAACAGAGTTAAACAACGAAATTGGTGATCGTATTCGTGAAGTAGGTCGTGAATACGGAACGACAACCGGGCGTCCACGCCGTGTCGGTTGGTTTGATAGCGTCGTTGTTCGTCATGCGCGTCGTGTTAGTGGAATTACAGACTTATCATTAAACTCGATCGACGTGTTAACAGGTATTGAAACGTTGAAAATTTGTGTTGCTTATCGTTACAAAGGACAAATCATAGAGGAGTTTCCGGCGAGTTTGAAAGTATTAGCGGAATGTGAGCCGGTATATGAAGAATTGCCGGGATGGACGGAAGATATTACGGGTGTAAAAAGTTTAGACGAGCTTCCAGCTAATGCACGTCGTTATGTTGAGCGCATTTCGCAATTAACGGGTATTCCGCTTTCGATTTTCTCGGTCGGACCAGACCGCTCTCAAACGAATGTTGTCCGCAACGTATATGCATAAGGAAAAACGTCGATGACTCGTTCGTCGGCGTTTTTTTAAAAAAACTATTGTCTTATTACTAATTATATAATAGAATAATAGATGTCTGTTGAAATACGGTTCCGTGGTGTAGGGGTTAACATGCCTGCCTGTCACGCAGGAGATCGCGGGTTCGAATCCCGTCGGAACCGCCATTTTTATTGAAATAGCAATGCGATAAAAATTGGGAAGTTAGTTATACATATGGCTCGGTAGCTCAGTCGGTAGAGCAAAGGACTGAAAATCCTTGTGTCGGCGGTTCGATTCCGTCCCGAGCCACTTGCAAGCATAGATACGTATATGTGTCTATGCTTTTTTGTTTTATAATGGTGACATGGTACACTATATGTAAATATGCCTTTGGGGGAGTGAACGTACATGGAAAAAAAAATTTTAGTTGTCGACGATGAAAAGCCTATTGCTGATATTTTGCAATTTAATTTAAGAAAAGAAGGGTACGACGTACATTGTGCATATGACGGTGTAGAAGCGCTGCAAAAAGTAGAAGACATTCAACCAGATTTAATTTTATTAGATATTATGCTACCTCAAAAAGATGGCATGGAAGTATGTCGTGAAATTCGTAAAAAATACGATATGCCTATTATTATGCTAACAGCAAAGGACTCTGAAATAGATAAAGTGCTTGGGCTAGAACTTGGCGCAGACGATTACGTGACGAAACCATTTAGCACACGCGAGCTGTTAGCGCGCGTCAAAGCGAATTTACGTCGCCACCAACAAAGACAAGAACAAGATGTAAAAGAAATGAGCGAAATAAAAATTGGTCCGCTCACGATTCACCCAGATGCTTACACGGTATCGAAACGAGGAGAACAAATTGAGTTAACCCATCGAGAATTTGAACTACTTCACTATTTAGCAAAGCATATCGGACAAGTGATGACGCGCGAACATTTACTGCAAACGGTATGGGGATATGACTATTTTGGCGATGTGCGTACCGTGGATGTCACCGTTCGACGTTTGCGTGAAAAAATCGAAGATAACCCTTCGCACCCGACATGGATTGTAACAAGACGAGGGGTCGGGTATTACTTACGAAATCCGGAACAGGAGTAACCGCATGAGAAAAGTGAGCATATTTCAATCGATTCATGTGAAATTTGCCTTGATTTACATTTTACTTATTTTAATTGCGATGCAAATTATTGGGGCTTATTTTGTACGTCAGTTGGAAGCGCAGCTTGTTGAAAACTTTAAAAATTCATTAAACGAGCGCGTTATTTTACTTGCTTATAACATTGAACAAGAAATGAATAAAGAGCGCGATAAAAAAAGTCCAACGATCGAAGAAGAAATTCGTTCTATTTTACAAGACTTCGTTTCACAAGATATTTCCGAAGTGCGCGTCATTGATCATAAAAGTAAAGTGTTAGGGACATCAAACCCATATAATCAAAATATTGTCGGAAAGCGCACGACGGACTTATTAATTAAACGAACGTTAGTGGCCGGTGAAATGACAGAAAAAATGCTCGTTGACCCGAAAACAGGTCATCGCATGTATATTTCTTCTACGCCTATTAAAGTGAAAAATGAAATGAAGGGAGCGATTTATGTCATCGCTTCGATGGAGAACGTTTTTGCGCAAATGAGGCAAATTAATAACATTTTAGCGACAGGAACGGGCATTGCTTTAGTCATTACGGCGTTATTAGGCATTTTATTAGCACAGACAATTACACGACCAATTTCAGATATGCGTAAACAAGCATTGGCAATGGCAAAAGGTAATTTTTCTCGAAAAGTAAAAGTGTATGGATACGATGAAATTGGACAACTCGCGCTTAGCTTTAACAACTTAACGAAAAAATTGCAAGAAGCGCAAGCGACGACAGAAGGAGAGCGACGTAAATTAGAATCGGTATTAACGCATATGACAGATGGGGTTATTGCAACAGACCGAAAAGGACGAATCATTTTAATTAACGATGCCGCCCTCAACATTTTAAATGTTTCACGTGAAACAGTGCTTTCAGCACCGATTGTGACGGTATTAGGATTAGATGAACAATATACGTTCGAAACGTTAATTGAAGAACGTGAAACGTTAATTTTAGACTTTAGTACGGACGACGAAATGTATATTTTGCGCGCTTCTTTATCTGTCATTCAAAAAGAAAAAGGGCTTGTGAATGGCTTAATTGTCGTACTGCATGACATTACAGAGCATGAAAAAATTGACCGTGATCGTCGCGAGTTTGTAGCCAATGTGTCCCATGAATTGCGAACGCCGTTAACAACGATGCGCAGTTATTTAGAGGCACTGGCGGACGGAGCGTGGCGAGATGAAGAAATTGCTCCGAGATTTATTGAAGTGACACAAAACGAAACAGAACGAATGATTCGTCTCGTTAATGATTTGTTACAGCTTTCTAGGCTCGACAGTAAAGACTATAAATTGAAAAAAACACGTGTACATTTCATTCCATATTTCCATAAAGTCATTAATCGATTTGAATTAACAAAAAAAGAAAACGTTTCGTTTGTTCGAGACTTTCCAAATGAGAAAATGATTGTGTATATGGATGAAGATAAAATTACCCAAGTGCTCGACAATATTATTTCTAACGCGTTGAAGTATTCTCCGCAAGGAGGAACAATTACGTTTCGGGTGAAGAAAAAAGGCGAATATATTGAAGTGAGTGTAAAAGATGAAGGTGTCGGTATTCCGAAATCCGATTTATCGAAAATTTTTGAGCGTTTTTATCGTGTCGACAAGGCACGTTCGCGTAAGCTCGGCGGAACAGGATTAGGTCTTGCGATTGCAAAAGAGGTTGTCGTTGCACATGGTGGGCGTATTTGGGCAGAAAGTCAAGAAAGAAAAGGGACAACCATTTACTTTACTTTGCCGATTGAACAACAGAAAAAAGGATGAAAACGATGAAATACGAAACGATCAAGTCAATTGTATTGACGATTCTTGTATGTACGAGCGTTTTTTTAACGTGGAGTTTATGGACGTATCAACCGAAATATGATTTCATCGAAAACGCAAAATACATTCAAAATGTTCCTGTCAGTAATGTCGCCGTTGATTATGGCACAGTCATTCAGCCTCGTTATATTTTCATTCATAAAAATGAACAACATTATGGGATAACACATCATTCGGACATTTATAAATTTATGAAAGAGATGAAAAATTGGACATTCGATCATTTCGAAAACATATCAAGCACGATAAAGAAAGAACAATTTCTTTCCTTTATCCGTGGAAAAGGAAAAATTGAAATTATTTATCCCGATGACATACCGATTGAAATGTATCGAACTATGTTTCAGTTTGAAGATCAAGATGTCGAAAAAGTTCAGTTCGATCGCATCATCATTCCGATGAATGAAAACGAAGGAGAGGTGACTGTCTATTTCGTATCTGTCAATGAAAAGCGTATATATAAAGCGGTTGTTCAAGATGCAGCAATCGAAAATGTGAAACAAACATATTATGCGCGGGCAGAACGTTATACCCCGTTTTTATCTTATGACATTAGCGAAACAAAATCGTTGTTTTTACCAGCGCGTCCGCTCGTATTAAACCGATTGCAATATTATATGGATGAGTTAAGTACAGATCGTTTTAAAGATGCATTATTTACAGACCCAAGTTTTGTGAAAAAAGATGTACTCAATTTTGGCGAGGAATACACAGATGGATCACGCTTAATGGACGTTGATTTATCTAAAAAATTACTGTTGTACGTCAATCCAGCAGCTCGTGGTGAAACACAAACGTTTGACCCAACTATTTTGCAAAAAAGTATTGATTTTGTGAACGATCATGGCGGTTGGACAGACACGTATTATTTTGATCGCTTAGACGAAAACGGGAGAAAAGTAACTTTTCGTTTGTTCGCCAATGGCTACCCTGTATTTAATCGTTACGGAATGGCGGAAATTGTGCAAATATGGGGGGAAAACGAGATTATAAATTACCAACGTCCGTTATTCACATTAGCGATTCCCGACCGCGTGAGTTTGCCAATTACACTTTCGTCTGGATATGAAGTCATCGATCAGTTGAAAAAACAAAAAAATATTCAACATGAATTTATTGACGACATTTCAATTGGCTACGAACTTGTTCGCGATTCAGAGCGAGAAAATATCGTCGTTTTAGAACCATCTTGGTATTGTTTGTATAACGGAACGTGGCGGAAAATTGTGATGACGACAGATGAACGAAGAGGGGATATCATTGGATTGGAGTAAAACGAAAACCATTTTTATTATTACATTCCTCATTCTTGATATATTTTTAGGTTATCAATTTATCCAGAAAAAAAATAGTAGCCAGCTTGATGTCATTTTAGAAGCGACAATCGAGGAACAGCTCGAAGCGGATGGCATTACATATGTCGATTTACCAAAAGAGATCACAAAATCGACATATGTGAGTGGGAAAAGTAAAACATTCACAGAAGATGAAGTGAAAAAATTAACGAACCAACAAGTCGAAGCTGCAAATGAAACGGTGTTACAAGCCCACTTTATTCAGCCTATTCCGCTACAAGATCCAAAGGATGGTTATCGCTTAACAGAGTTTTTAAAACAAAATATCATTGCGGGTGATCAATATACGTTTTGGAAGTATGATGAACATTTACAAGCGCTCATTTATTTTCAGCAATATGACGGAAAAACAATTTATAAAAATGTGAGCAGTATGTTACTTATTTATGTGAATGATCAAAATGAAATGGTCGGCTATGAACAAACGTTGCTCGTTGATTTAGAAAAAAACGAAAAAAAGCAAGAAATTTTACCAGCGATTAAAGCGTTAGAAACGTTGTATAAACGAAATTACTTAAAGCCGGGTGATCGCGTAACGAAAATTGATCTCGGCTATTATGCGCTTGTTCAGTTTACAGCTTCCCAGGTGTTAACGCCAACATGGCACGTTGTTGTGAATGGAAAAACAGACTATTATGTCAACGCATTTGAAGGACAAGTCATTAGCGATGAAAATAAAGTGTTGGAGTGAATTAGATGAAGTTTAGTGTTTTAGCAAGCGGCAGCACAGGCAACGCTTTTTACGTAGAAACGAAACAAGAACGATTGCTTGTTGATGCTGGATTAAGCGGGAAACAATTAGAAAAACTATTTGCTGATATTGATCGTCATATTGAAGATATAACCGGTGTTTTAGTAACACATGAACATAGTGACCATATTAAAGGATTAGGTGTGATCGCCCGTAAGTATTGCCTTCCGATTTATGCGAATGAAAAAACGTGGAGAGCGATGGAAGGTCTTATTGGTGATATCCCATCTGAACAAAAATTTATTTTTCCGACAGGTTCTGTTCGTACGTTTGGAGATTTGGATGTGGAATCGTTCGGTGTGTCTCACGATGCTGCAGAGCCGATGTTTTATGTGTTTCATTATGAAGGAAAAAAGTTAGCTCTCATTACAGATACAGGGTATGTGAGTGAACGCATGAAAGGTGTCATTCGGCATGCCGATGTATTTGTATTTGAAAGTAACCATGATGTAGAAATGTTACGTATGGGAAAATATCCTTGGAACATTAAACGGCGTATTTTAAGCGATGTTGGACATGTATCGAATGAAGACGCAGGTCTCGCTCTAGCAGATGTCATTGGTGACAAAACAAAGCGCATTTATTTAGCGCATTTAAGCCAAGATAACAATATGAAAGAATTAGCACGCATGACGGTCGCTCAGACGCTTGAAAGAAAAGGGATCATTGTAGGGGAATCTTTTCAACTGTACGATACAGATCCGGCTCGTCCGACCGCACTTATTCCCGTATAAATTTCACCGTTTTTTCACCAACACGACGTATGTATATTGTTAGATGATAAGCGAAAAAACAGGTTATAATGGAAAAGGGGTCAATATTTTATAAAGAAAGGACGGGTGAAAAATGGGCTATTATGATGATCATTATGAACATATTCGTCAAAAACAAAAAGGCAATCGTGGAGGCGCTTTTTTAGCAGGGGTAGTCGGGGCCATTTTAGGCGGTATGCTTGTCGTTGTCACTATCCCTTCACTAGTGAAATGGGATGTCTTGCCTTATGAGCTCGAACAAACGGAAGAAAAACAAGTGACTGTAACAGAGCAACCAAAAGTAGATAAAAGTGTAGCCGTCGATGTTGTGACTCAAGTAACAAAAGCGGTGAATAAAGTATCGGATGCTGTTGTTGGCATTGTCAATATTCAAGAGGCGAGCTTTTGGTCGGAAGGTGGAGAAGCGGGAACTGGTTCGGGAGTCATTTATAAAAAAGAAGGAAACAAAGCATATATTGTTACCAACCATCACGTCGTTGAAGGAGCAAGTCGTGTGGAAGTGAGCTTAAGCGACGGAACAAAAGTGCCAGCACGATTGCTTGGGAGCGATGTGTGGACGGACTTAGCTGTGTTAGAAATTGATGCGAAACATGTCACAAACGTAGCGGAGTTTGGTGACTCTGATGTCGTAAAAGTAGGGGAACCGGTCATTGCGGTCGGAAACCCACTTGGCTTGCAATTTGCAGGTTCTGTGACACAAGGAATTATTTCTGGCGTAAATCGTACAATCCCAATTGATATTGATCAAGACGGTATTCCGGATTGGCATGCAGAAGTACTACAAACAGACGCTGCCATTAACCCAGGAAACAGCGGGGGCGCACTCGTAAATATCGAAGGTCAAGTCATTGGAATCAACTCGATGAAAATTGCGCAAGAAGCTGTGGAAGGAATCGGATTATCGATACCGATTAACTATGCCAAACCAATTATTGCGGATTTAGAGAAGTTTGGACAAGTTCGTCGTCCGTATATGGGCGTAGAATTGCGTTCGTTAAGTGATATCCCAGCCTATCATTGGCAACAGACGCTTCATTTGCCAGTAAGCGTCAAAGAAGGAGTAGCGATCTTGCAAGTCGTACCGGGATCACCTGCTGCGCAAGCTGGATTGCGTGAATTTGATGTCATCGTTGCGTTAGATGATGAAAAAATCGCCGATGTGGTTGAATTAAGAAAGCATTTATATAATCGCAAACAAATTGGTGATACGATGAAAGTGACATTTTATCGCGATGGTAAAAAACAAACGGTGACATTAAAATTAGCGAAACAATCGTTGTAACGAAACGACAGGGGAGCCCTGTCGTTTCATTCATGAACAAGGAGTGATGCGACATGTGGAAATGTTGTGAACAACATGTTGAACTGGCAATTGATATGTATGTGGATGAAAAACAACAAGCACCAGAAATATCAACAACACCTGTGGATAAAAAAGAAGAATTATGCGATTTTTGTGAACAACGAGCTACATATATAGTAGGGAACTAATGTTTCTACACAATATGTGGATTTGTTTTGTGGATATGTGGATAAATATTGTGGATATCATGTTTGTAAAGTGGGGATCACTTGTGAATATATACATTATTGCTGTGGGTAAACTGAAAGAAAAATATTTAAAACAAGGGATTGAAGAATATACGAAACGATTATCAGCCTATGCGAAAGTCGACATCATTGAAGTAGCAGATGAAAAAGCGCCAGAACAGTTAAGCAAACAACAAATGGAGCTCGTCAAGAAGAAAGAAGGCGAGCGTATTCTAGCAAAAGTGACAGATGATATGCACGTGATTGCTTTAGCGATTGATGGAAAAATGATGTCATCTGAACAGTTTGCTCAAACGCTTGATCGGTTAGTGACATACGGAAAAAGCAAAATTGCTTTTATTATCGGTGGGTCACTCGGCTTAAGCGACGACGTCATGAAACGAGCAAACGAATCGCTCTCGTTTTCAAAAATGACATTTCCTCATCAACTCATGCGCCTCATTTTAACCGAGCAAATTTACCGCGCTTTTCGGATTAATCGTGGAGAACCGTATCATAAGTAAAATAAGCGGCTTATTTGGCCGCTTATTTTATCCCTTTCATAAAGCTTTCAATTTTTGGTGAGATGATGAAAAGAATGACGCTAAAGGCGATGGCGATTCCACCGATCGTTCCGAAATAAGCCATTTCTGTTTCTGGTGTATAAAACTTTACGATTTGCGCGTTAATTGCTTGGGCGGCTGCGCTTGATAAAAACCATAAGCTCATCGTTTGAGCTGAAAATGCCGCTGGAGCGAGCTTTGTCGTTGCCGATAAGCCGACCGGTGATAAACATAGCTCACCAAACACAACGATTAAGTAGCTTAGCACGAGCCAAAGAGGGCTCACTAATGAGTCGTTTCCACCGAGATAAGCTGGCAATAAAATGACGACAAATGATAACCCAGCAAACAATAAAGCTAAAGAAAATTTCTTTGGAATGGATGGTTGTTTATCTCCTAGCTTCACCCATAGCCAAGCGAAAATCGGCGCAAACGTAATAACAAACAACGGATTTAACGATTGGAACCAAGCTGGTGAAAGATCGATACCAGCAAAATGTAACTGCGTTCGTTTATCTGCATACGTTGCTAAAATAGTGGAACCTTGTTCTTGAATCGACCAAAACATCGCTGATGCGATGAATAACGGGATATAAGCAATAATGCGTGAACGTTCCACATCTGTCGTTTTCGGACTACGATACATCACGACGAAATAAATCGTTGGAATGACGATACCGAAAATGCCAACGAGTGAGACGAACAAATCGATCGTTAATACATTCATTGATGAGCCGATGAAAACGAGTAAAGCGATGATCGCTGCGCCAATTGCTCCCCATGTGAACACTTTTTTCTTTTCATCTGCAGATAATGGGTTTGGTACATGCGTTCCCGCAAGACCGAGATTTTTCTTTTTCGTTGCGACAAATACGAGAAGTCCGAAAAACATTCCGATCGCGGCAATCCCAAAACCGAGATGGAAATTATATTTCATGCCAACCGTTCCGACAACGAGCGGAGCTAAAAAGGCACCGAGGTTAATCCCCATGTAGAAAATGCTAAACCCCGCATCGCGACGGTGGTCCCCTTCAGCATATAAATCTCCAACGACGCTTGAAACATTTGGTTTAAGCAATCCTGTCCCAAGAACGATTAAAACCATCGAAACAAAAAACATTGTCACACTTCCCGGAACAGCTAAAGCAATGTGACCGAGCATAATTAAAATGCCCCCGTAAAACACAGCTTTTGCCGTTCCAAACAATCGGTCAGCAACCCATCCGCCAATGATTCCTGACATATAAACGAGAGAACCGTAAATCGACATAATTGCTAGAGCAGTCGTTTGATCCAGCCCTAAACCGCCCTTTGATACTTCATAATACATATAAAACACGAGAATGGCGCGCATGCCATAGTAGGAGAAGCGCTCCCAAAACTCCGTAAAAAATAATGTAAAAAGTCCTTTTGGGTGGCCGAAAAAGCCGCGTTGGGGAACGCTCTCGATCATTCTTTGTTTGTTTTGTGACATAACGAAACCCCTTCCATTTTTGAAAAATAATAATTTTTATTTTCTGTATTTTCTATATGAAGCCAATCCGTAGTAATAAAAAGGCTTCACAAATAATAATTTTAAAACAATATACAGATTAAGTAAATAAAAAATTTTCTAAAATAATATAAGAGGATAGCTTTTCGCCATCCTCTTATTTACGATGCATTTTAAACTGTAAAAATAATTCATTGTAATAGGCAAGCATGCTTTTGCCGAGGTTTTCATACACTTCCAGTTTATTGGCTAGTTGTTCGCTCGGATAAAAACGTTCATCTTCGACGATTTCTCTCGGCAAATATTCGAGTGCTTTTTTATTTGGTGTCGAGTAGCCAACGTATTCGGCATTTTGGGCGGCGTTTTTCGGATCAAGCATAAAGTTGATAAATTGATGGGCTCCTTCAATGTTTTTGGCCGTCTTTGGAATAACCATATTATCAAACCATAAGTTTGTTCCTTCTTTTGGGATGACATAATCGAGTCGCTCGTTTTCCCACATGATTTCTGCTGCATCGCCTGACCAAACGATACCGATCGCTGCTTCTTCGTTCGCAAGCAGCATTTTAATTTCGTCTCCGACGATCGCTTTGACGTTTGGCGTGAGGGCATCTAGTTTTTGCTTTGCTTGTTGTAAATGTGTTTTGTTCGTATCGTTGAGCGAGTAATGTAAACTATTTAACGCCATGCCGATAATTTCACGTGCGCCATCGACAAGCAAAATTTCATTTTTAAACGCAGGATCCCATAAATCGTTCCAACTCGTTATTTCCTTTCCGCCAAGTAGGGCACGGTTATAGACGATGCCGACCGTTCCCCAAAAGTAAGGAATGGAATATTGATTCCCTGGATCAAACGATAAGTTAAGAAAACGGTCATCAATATAGCGTAAGTTTGGGATTTTTGCATGATCGATCGGAAGCAACAATCCTTCTTCTTTCATTTTACTGATGGCATATTCTGAAGGAACTGCGACATCGAATGTCGCGCCGCCTTGGGAAATTTTCGTCATCATCGCTTCATTTGAATCAAACGTTTGATAAATGACTTTGAGGCCTGTTTCTTTTTCAAATTTTTTAATAAGCGCAGGATCAATATAGTCGCCCCAGTTATAAATCGTTAACGTGTTGTTTCCTCCGTACCCTTCAGACGATTCAATCATTTTTGTCACATAAAGCAAACTGAAAGCAATGAGCCAAACAAGCAAAAAAAGCGACAGTACTTTTTTCATTTTTTCCCCCCCTTTACGCTAGCACGTTGTGTCATTATGTAATACACAACGACGAGGAAAAGCGTAAATAAGAAAAGAAGGGTAGATAAAGCGTTAACGGATAATGAAATCCCTTGGCGTGCACGTGAATAAATTTCGACAGATAATGTTGAGAAACCATTTCCTGTTACGAAAAACGTAACCGCAAAATCATCGAGTGAATATGTGAGCGCCATGAAAAAGCCGGCGAAAATGCCCGGTGTCACGTACGGGAGAACGACTCTCGTCAATACGTTCCATTCATTTGCCCCTAAGTCGCGTGCTGCGTCAATTAATGTTGGGCTCATTTCTTGTAGCTTCGGTAATACCATTAACACGACAATCGGGATGCTGAAAGCAATGTGCGACAAAAGAACGGACGTAAATCCGAGTTGAATGCCAGCAATCGTAAACAAGATTAGAAACGATGCCCCAATAATAACGTCAGGGCTGACAATTAAGATGTTATTTAACGTAAGCAACGTTTGTTTCCAACGATGCTTCGCATAATAAATGGCGATGGCGCCAAATACGCCAATGATTGTCGCAAGCGATGATGACAATAAGGCGATAATGATCGTATGCAACACAATAATGAGCAAACGTGTGTCGTCAAACACTTCTTTATACCAATCAAGTGTAAACGATTCGAAATGATGCATCGTCCCGCCACTATTAAACGAATAGTAAATTAAATAAAAAATAGGCATGTATAATACGAAAAAGACAAATGCTAAATAGAGGCGAGAAATTTTCATTGTCTCACCCCCCATTTTTTATTTCCTGTGATCGCCATAATACTAGCCATAGCGATCATTAAAAAGACAGCGATTGTCGCACCCATTCCCCAGTTTTGCGTCACGAGAAAATGTTGCTCAACCGCGGTGCCGAGCGTAATGACGCGGTTTCCAGCGATCAGTCTCGTCAACATAAAGAGCGAAAGCGACGGAATGAATACCGCTTGACAGCCTGCTTTCACGCCATCAAGCGTAAGCGGAAAAATGACGCGACGGAATGTCGTCCATTCGCTTGCTCCTAAGTCGCGCGCTGCATCGATCAAAGAAGGGTTTAATTTTTCAAGCGCATTAAAAATCGGCAAAATCATAAACGGGATAAAAATATAAACAGATACAAAAACAAAACTAAAGTCCGTAAACAATAGTTGTTTCGTTCCAATTCCAATCGTTTCAAGCAGTGCATTGACAGCTCCGTACGTGCCGAACAGTCCGAGGAAAGCGTACGCTTTTAACAATAAATTGACCCATGTCGGCAAAATAATAAGCAACAACCATAACTGCTTATGCTTCGTTTTTGTCAACAAATATGCGGTTGGATAAGCAATAACAAGCGAGATTGCTGTAATGACAAAAGCATACCAAAACGAGTTTAGCGTCATTCGTAAGTAAACAGGTGTGAAAAAAGTTTCATAGTTAACGAGCGAGAAATGCCCTTCAATATCGAAAAACGAATAATAAACGATAAGAATGATCGGTGCAATAACAAACAATGCGATCCATAACCAGTACGGAACAGCATAAGCGTAGCGGCGCATATTATTCACCTCCACTCCGCTTCATGACATGAATGGCTTCTGGTTCAAAATGAAGACCGATTTCTTCCCCAATTTCTGCTTTTTTTGTCGAGTGGACGAGCCACTCGTTCCCATACGCATCATAACAACAAAGCTCATAATGCACGCCACGGAATAAAACAGAATCAACGCGCACACGCAATTTGCCACGCTCAACAGTTGTTAATTCTAAATCTTCGGGACGAATAACAATGTCGACGCGTTCGTTTTTCGCAAAACCGCGATCAACGCACGTAAATTGTTGATTGGCAAATTCCACGACAAAATCGTCCATCATCACCCCAGTAATAATATTTGATTCCCCAATAAAATCAGCAACGAAACGGTTGACAGGCTCATCATAAATATCTTTTGGTGTGCCACGTTGTTCAATCTTCCCTTTATTTAATACGAAAATTTCATCCGACATCGCAAGCGCTTCTTCTTGATCGTGAGTAACGAAAATAAACGTAATGCCAAGACTTCGTTGTAATTCACGCAATTCATATTGCATTTCTGTTCGAAGCTTTAAATCGAGCGCAGAAAGCGGTTCATCTAGTAGCAACACGTCCGGTTCGTTGACGATCGCGCGGGCGATGGCGACACGTTGTCGTTGTCCACCTGACATTTCATGAATCGCGCGCTGTTCGTAGCCTTCCAAGTTGACGAAACGGAGCGCCTCTTTCACTTTTCGTTCAATGTCTGCCTCCGGTATTTTTTTAATACGTAAGCCAAAAGCGACGTTTTCAAATACGTTTAAGTGAGGAAAAAGCGCATAATCTTGAAACACCGTATTCACTCGTCGTTTATTTGAAGGCACGTGATTTATCCGTTGGCCATGAAAATAAATATCGCCTTTTGTCGGCTCGATAAACCCAGCAATTAACCGGAGAATGGTCGTTTTTCCGCAGCCGGACGGACCGAGAAGCGTATAAAATTTCCCGCGCTCGATGTCAAAACTAACATCATCAAGCACAGGGAGATCATCATCGTATTGTTTTGTGACATGGTTAAAGCGAATGATGACGCGATCGTCCATTTTGTTTTTCCCACCTCATTTATCCATTTTTTAAGTCCATTATGAACGATCACTTTATATTCAGCAACATTTTATTGAAGCACACCGTAGCTAATAATTTCGACTGTTGGGTGAATGTTAATTTCCGCTTTCGCAAAAGCCTTTGACCAGCTTTTTTGCTTTTGAAATTGTTTGTATTCATAAGCGCGTGCATATAAGCCAAAACCGATCGGATCCACCTCATATGTTTGTAATTTTTTTACGACCGATTCGAGCTGTTTTTGTATTTCCTTTGCGAGCAATTTTTCGAGTTTTTTCTTTTCTTTTTTCATATCGATATACGTCGTCGATTCGGTCATAACAACATCTAAACGCATATGGACGTCAAAGTGAAATGCTCCGTTTCGAAACGATGGCTTATATGAAAAATCGCCATGTTCAATGGAAATGCTTATATATTCTTTTTGTTTTGTTAGCCATTTTATTGCAAGTGTTAAAAATGTGGAAGGTTTAATATTTTTTTGTAATATCGAAAAATAAGGACTTTCTGTTTGTGAAAGAGAGCCGACATATTTTCTCTGTTCGTTAAATAAAGCAATGCCTCCAGCTACTAAGTCGCCTTTATGCACTTTTAACATGGGTGCGAACGGGGTTTGGGCACGATCAAGCGCCAAGCGATGAAACAGAAGCATGTTAGCTTTTGTCGTTTGCTTGCTCCTATGGGCGGTTAAAATGACGTCACGAATCGCGACAGATAAACGTGGTTTATCTTTCAGGTGAATGTACATTAGTTTTTTTAACGGCCCATCGAAAACGATAAAATTTGCGGTTATTGAGTTTTTTGGATCACGATAAAATACATCTAAATAAGAAAACATGTCGTGTGTTTCCGCAAATGTTTTACTGACGATGACGTTCTGGACTTTTCCACCAACAATTTTTCCAGATGCAAAGGCGTTTGCCCTCGAACGTCCGTTGCGCGGTGTCACTCCTGATGTACGAATGACTTCGTAAATATTTTCGGATTCTTTATTAAATACGGGGCTAATCGAGTAAACGAGCAGCTTGCCGTTTTGACTCTCATCCAAACCAACAGTTAATGCGAGTGTAAGTTCGTCAAGTTGCGTTTTTGCGTTACATCCGACAATGAAAAAAAGACAAAGAAACATATATATCCATCTTTTCATTTCTTTTTTCCCCCTTGAAACCATTGCGTAACAGAAACGTAAATAAACAAAATAATAGGAAAAATGTAAGCTCCCCATAAGCCGTATCGCTCCCACCACGATCCCATCGTTTGAATATCAACAAAAGACGGATTGTATAAAAAAGATGTGAAAATGAATATACAAACGGCAATAAATAATACGAGCGTATGATCTTTTTTTCCGAGAAGCTGATTAATGCCGAAAACGGTCGTAAAAATGTACGGAATGCCTGTCGTTGACATAACAAACAAATAAAACGATAAAAAGATGACTTCAAACCGTTCAATAAACGAAAATTCAATTGTTTTGAGCAACGATAATGTCGGCCAAATAAGTGAAGAAATTTCATCGGGACTAAAGAAGATGAAACATGTGACTGTAATCAGCAAAAACGTAAAACCGGAAATGCTATTGGCGATTACCATTGCTTTTACGGCATGTTTTTTTTCTTTTAAAAACGGGTAAAACACGAACGCTAATTCAAAACCTAAAAAAGATAAAACTGTCGTTTTTACCGCTTGAAAAATTGGAGTCCATCCATCTTTCAAGACAGGGAGTATATGCAAAACCGTTCCTTTTTGTAGTGGGATTGCGATGAGAATAGGCATCCAAAGGGTTAAATAAAAGACAACTTCGGCATATCGCCCAAGCACGCGCACGCCATTTCGTGTAATGAGAAAACCAGGCAACATAAATAACATCATGACGAGATAGTTCGATGTGTTCGGCAAAATCCATACTTGCGTAATATGAATCGCAGTAAAGACGACAGTGACGGACGCCAATAAAGCGTAACCGACAAAAGCAAGATGGATAATTGTTCCGAGTATGCGCCCGAAATAGCGGCGAGAAAGATCGAAAATTGTATCTTGCGGATGCTTTTCCATCGTTTTGATAATGATCGTACTTGCGATAATCGAAATGACCCACCCGATGGCAATGGCGATCCATCCGTCTGTATTGGCAATATCGGCAAGTTGAGCGGGAAGCGATAAAATGCCGATACCGATTTGTGTGCCTGAAATGAGAAAAATATATTGCATTGTTGTAATTTCGTTAAATTGATATTTTTTCATATGCATCACTTACTTGCGGAATTTTTTTTGTCTCGTCAACTGTGTCGGACGAGCGGATAATGGGCGCGTGCGCATCATCCAAAGCGGAAAGCGTAAAATCGTATCTTTCCAATCGCGCAATCGCGCAGGTGCAAACGGGCTTCCTTCCGGTGTACCGAGCGACTCTAAAGAAATGAGATGACCGATAATAAGCATTAAACCGATCGCCATGCCGACTAACCCAAACAATGAGGCAATGATCATCATCGGAAAGCGTAATAAGCGAATTGACTCGGACATGTCTGGATTTGGAATAATGAACGATGCAATGGCTGTTAATGAGACGATGACGACCATAATGTTGCTGACGATACCGGCTTCAACGGCCGCCTGTCCGATGACAACTCCTCCAACGATGCCGACTGTTTGCCCGATTGGTGCAGGTAAACGTAAGCCCGCCTCGCGCAACATTTCAATCGCAAGTTCCATTAAGACTGCTTCTAAAAGCGGTGGAATCGGAACGCGTTCGCGCGATTCACCAATCGTTAACAACAAGTTGAGCGGAATAATTTCGTAATGAAACGAAAGTGTCGCAATGTATGCGGACGGTAAAAAAATCGCCATAAAAAAGGCAAGCAGTCGCAAAAGTCGTAAAAACGACGCAATCATCCAACGAGTGCTATAATCATCAACCGTCTGAAAAAACGTGATAAATGTCATCGGTCCAATCATGACGCTCGGTGAACGGTCAACGATGATTACGATACGTCCTTGCAGTAAATTGCTCACCGCTGCGTCGGGCCGCTCAGTTAATAAAAATTGTGGAAACGGTGAAAACGGATTATCTTCAATATGTTGCATCAGTTCTCCTGTATTGACGACTGTATCGACATCTATTTGTTCAATTCGATCTTTCAGTTCTTGTAATACCTCTGGGTGAGTCACGTCTTCCAAATACAATAATGCGACAGACGTATGTCCGCGTCTGCCGACGGTCGTTTCTTCAATTTTTAACTGTTGATGTGGCAAATAACGGCGAATAAGGGCAATATTTTTCTCGCACGTCTCGATAAATCCTTGGTGTGACCCTTTCAACGACGATTCAATTTGCGGTTCCGCAATGGCGCGTTGTGGCCACCCTTGCGTATCCAACAGCAATACATGGTCGTCCCCGTCCAGAAATAGTGCAGTCTCTCCTTGAAAGATTCGCTGAATGACATGTTCCCATTTTGTCGAGTAGGACTTAGCGCCGATGGGCAACTGAATATCAACAATCGTATTGATTTGTTTCGTTTCAAATAAAAGCGGGTCAATAATGTTATTGTTAATCGAATTTTTATCAACGAGCGTATTGAGATATACAAGTAACGCTCGCTTTTTTGGTTCCCCGATCAGTAAATGGCAATATACGAGATCAGGTGTTTTTGTAAAATAATCACGCAACGTTTGTTCATTCATATCAAGCGAATGCGTAAGCGTTTGTTGTATGCTGTTCATCATTCATCCCCTTTAAGCTGTCGAAGTGGTTCAGTTGCTGGCCCTTCTAGTACTTTTCCGCTGAAAGAGAAGCGTGAACCGTGACAAGGACAGTCCCATGACCGTTCACTATTGTTCCATTCGAGTTCACACCCCATATGTGTACATGTCGTATCGACGACATATAGTGTGCCTTGTTCGTCGCGGTATGCACCTGCCCGTTTTCCGTCTACATTGACTACAGATCCTTCTCCTGGCGATATGTCGCGAGGGGTACGAAGGGCGTATTCAAGCTTTCCGATTAAGAAGTGTTTCGCGACATCGATTCCTTCCGTCAGTAAGTGATTGAGTGATGGATCAGTGACAAAACGTGACGGGGCAAACAGTTGAGCGTAACGATTTTCTTTTTGTAACGCTAAATCGGCTAACAGATGAGCAGCAACTGTACTTGTCGTCATGCCCCATTTACGATATCCTGTCGCGACAAGTATGTGTGGAAGGCTTGTGCGAATCGGACCGATGTATGGGAGATTGTCTAGTGTGACAAGATCTTGCGCCGACCAGCGATATCGTACGTCCGACAATCCGAATATATGTTTTGAAAATGATTGTAACGCTTCATAGTGATGAATCATGTTGGTTCCTTGTCCGACTTTATGTGACTCGCCACCAATGAAAAGAAGAGGTTTTCCGTCTATCATCGTATATCGCAACGATCGCTTTGGTTCGTTGGCGCTTAAATACATGCCTTGCAATCGTTCGTGCGCTTCGACTGCAATGACATATGATCGCTCTGCATGCAGTCGTGCGAAGTAAAAAGCAGGATCAAAAAACGGAAAATGAGTACAAACGACAACCGTATCACACGTAACGGTTGCTCCATTTTTCGTTTGTACAACCGGTCTTGTCGCTGTCCCAATATGTTGTGCAACGGTTTGTTCATAAAAAGATGCCCCATGTTTGACAGCGAGTCCCACTAATGTTTTTAAATAATGGAGCGGATGGAATTGCGCTTGGTTGCGCATCATGATTGCACCTTGAACGGAAAAAGGAAGCGACAGTTGATCGACATATGCTCCGTCAATGCCGATCGTTTCATACGCTTTCCATTCCGCCTCAAGCTTATATAATTGCGTTTCTTCAGTCGTATATACGTATGCATCTTCTAGCGATAAATCGCAATGCATATCGTTTTCTTTTATTGTTTGCAAAATAAACTGTATTGCCTCGCTATTTGCTTCGTAATATTGACGAGCGCTATCCTCACCGAAGTGAGCAATCAGCTCATGATAAATAAGATCATGTTGGGCGGTTATTTTTGCCGTCGTATGCCCCGTTGTGCCGTGACATAGTCGATTTGCTTCGATGACGGCGACACGCACGCCTTGTTTAGCGAGCAAATAAGCGGTTGTAATACCTGTTATTCCTCCACCAATAATCGCTACATCCGTTTCAATCGGTTGCGTCAAAGATGGAAAAGACGGAAGCGTTGTTGTTTGTAGCCAATACGATTGAGACAACCTTGGTAAAGACATGTTTTTGTTCCTCCATACCCATGTTTTTCTTAATTTTCCCCAAATCGAAAAGTTTATGATGAACATTTGCAAAGATGATAAAATGGAAATAGACGAGTATCGAAACGTTTTAATAACATAACGTAAGAGGGAGAGTTAAAGTGAATAAAGATGCAAATATTCGTTTACAAGATAACGTCGTGTTAGAACATTATGGGCTTAATGAGCTGCATTTAGAATCTGTTCGCCATTATCGCGAACAATTTGCAAAAGTGAAACCAAACCACCCGTGGAACGGATTAGAAACAAAAGATTTTTTATATAAAATCGGCGCATGGGGAAAAATACGAGACACAAACAAAGAGGGACTCACACTCGCAGGACTTCTTATGTTTAGCGAAGAGCGAATGATTACAGAAGTTTTACCACAATACTTTTTAGAGTATCGTGAATATGGAGATGATGAGCTGCATTGGTCAAACCGTTTTACTTCACAGGACGGAACATGGTCGGGAAATATTTATGATTTTTATTTTAAAGTGATGCACGAGGTCAACGACGTATCACAAGTTGAAAAAGACGCTGTCCATGAAGCGTTAATGAATGCAATCGTCCATGCTGATTATAGCGGTGATGGAGGGATTATTGTTGAACGGCAGCGATCATGTATGCAAATGTCTAACCCTGGTTTGTTTGGTATTCCTTTAGAACAAGCAAATAGTGGTGGAGTCAGCTATTTGCGCAATCCAAATATGTTTAAAATGTTTATTTACATTCAGTTTTGTAAACGTGCTGGAGTCGGTTTAAAAACGATGGAGACAATTTACTCACAACAATTTGCTGTTGAGCAATATGATTTTCAAAAACGAACGGTTGTTACATTGCCTATTGTGTCCTTCCCAGAAAGACACGACTATATAAATGAGATCGAGGCATTGAGTGATTGGATGGACGATGCACCATTACCAGACTCCATAAATAAAGACAACAACTCCTATAATAACGACCAAAACTCCTTAAATAATGAGTTTGAGTCCGTAAATAACGACCCAAACTCCTTAAATATTGAAATAAACCCCGTAAATAAAGTGCTTGACTCCATAAATAAAAAGGATAGCTCCGTAAATAAAGATGATAACTCCGTAAACATCTCATTCAACTCCGTAAATAAATTGGATGAGGAAGAAGAAAGAAATGTCGATCAGGAGCTATGGAGTATTGCTGAAATTGCGCGTAAGAAAAAAAGACTTGCACCGGCTAAGATGGAAGAAGTCATTTTGGAGTTATGTGCCCGTCGACCATTAATGTTAAAACAGTTATCCCATTTACTAGATCGAACGCCAGACGGATTGCGCAATAATTATTTAGGAAAGCTATTAGCGGAAGGGAAAATGCGCTTAAAGTATCCAGATCAACCAAATCATCCAAAACAAGCATATATAACGAATAAGTAATATTCATGATTTGTTCAATATTTCACAATTTAAATTAGGGAAAAGAATGTTACAATGATGGTAACAAAAGAAAAGTTGAGGTGACAGCTGATGCTTATATGCGAATGGAGAAACTTTTCCACAGATGCGGAAACATATACATTGGAGCTATTCGAAGAAATGATTGGTGATGAATTTGAAGCAATGATGTTTGAAGATGATCAAGAAATTCCTTCTTATATATGGACAGTAAATTATGTCGTCATTGTTAAGCGGAATACACGCATGTACAACGATATTTCTTTTACAAAAATTCCACGCAATCCAGTATGTGAGTAACCGTCTTCTTCGTGAGAAGCGGTTCTCTTATACAATATACTTGCTCAATATTTCACAAAGTTGACACACACGAACCTTGTTACTTTCGTTATAATGATAATGTGAAAACAATCACATTTTTATTTTCAACTAACTTGTGAATATTTTCACAAGAACAATATAGGAGGGGCTTATATGGCTATCGATGAAAAAGTATTAGACCAAAAGAAAGAAGTTACGAAAATGATTGATACGCTTGTAGCCAATGCGCAAAAAGCGTTAAAAGCGTTTCGTGACTATGATCAAGAGACGATCGATCATATCGTCAAGCAAATGGCGTTAGCTGGGCTTGATAAACATATGTATTTAGCGAAGTTAGCGATCGAAGAAACAAAACGCGGTGTATATGAAGATAAAATCATTAAAAATATTTTTGCGACAGAATATATTTACCATAACATTAAATACGATAAAACAGTTGGCGTCATTCGCGAAAATGAACAAGAAGGTATTATTGAAATTGCTGAGCCTGTTGGCGTCATCGCTGGAGTTACACCAGTAACAAACCCGACATCAACAACGATGTTTAAAGCACTGATTTCAATTAAAACGCGCAACCCAATCATTTTTGCGTTCCACCCATCTGCGCAAAAATGTAGCAGTGAAGCAGCACGTATTTTGCGCGATGCAGCCATTGCAGCTGGCGCTCCAGAACATTGTATTCAATGGATCGAAACCCCTTCTGTCGAAGCGACTCAACAATTGATGCACCATCCTGGTGTTTCGCTTATTCTTGCGACAGGTGGAGCAGGCATGGTGAAAGCGGCATATAGCTCAGGAAAACCAGCGTTAGGGGTCGGACCTGGTAACGTACCTTGTTATATTGAAAAAACAGCAAACATTAAACGTGCGGTGAACGATCTCATTTTGTCCAAAACGTTTGATAACGGGATGATTTGTGCATCGGAGCAAGCGGTCATTATTGATAAAGAGATTTATGATGCGGTGAAAAACGAAATGATCGCAAACAAGTGCTATTTCTTAAATGAAGAAGAAAAGAAAAAAGTTGAAAAGCTTGTCATCAATGAAAATACGTGTGCAGTCAATCCGAATATCGTCGGTAAACCAGCGTATGAAATCGCAAAAATGGCAGGCATCGATGTACCAGTTGATACAAAAATTCTCGTAGCCGAGTTAAAAAGCGTCGGTCCTCAAGAACCGCTTTCTCGTGAGAAGCTAAGTCCGGTATTGGCTTGTTATAAGGTGAATAGCACAGAAGAAGGATTAAAACGAGCAGAAGAAATGCTTGAATTCGGTGGACTTGGCCACTCGGCTGTCATTCATTCAGAAAATCAAGAAGTCATTCTTGAATTCGGTAAGCGAATGAAAGCAGGACGAATCATTTCGAACGCGCCATCTTCACAAGGAGCGATCGGGGACATTTATAACGCATACATTCCGTCGTTGACGCTCGGTTGCGGTACGTTTGGAGGCAACTCCGTTTCGACAAACGTTGGTGCGACACATTTAATTAACATTAAAAAATTAGCGAGAAGGAATGTAAACATGCAGTGGTTTAAAGTTCCACCAAAAATTTATTTTGAAAAACATGCGACACAATATTTAGCGAAAATGCCAAACATCTCACGTGCCTTTATCGTTACAGACCCAGGTATGGTGAAGCTCGGCTATGTCGATAAAGTGTTATACTATTTGCGTAAACGTCCAGATTATGTGCATTGCGAAATTTTCTCAGAAGTGGAGCCAGATCCATCGATTGAAACAGTGATGAAAGGTGCCGACATGATGCATGCGTTCCAACCAGACGTCATCATCGCCCTCGGCGGTGGTTCGGCGATGGACGCGGCGAAAGCGATGTGGTTGTTCTATGAACATCCGAATACAGACTTTAACGGTTTAAAACAAAAGTTTTTAGATATTCGTAAACGTGTCTTTAAATATCCAAAGCTCGGTCAAAAAGCGCAATTTGTCGCGATTCCAACAACATCTGGTACAGGTTCAGAAGTGACATCGTTTGCGGTCATTACAGATAAGAGAAATAACGTCAAATATCCGCTTGCTGACTACGAGTTAACACCAGATGTCGCCATCGTTGACCCACAATTCGTCATGACGATGCCAAAACATATTACAGCGGATACAGGTATGGACGTATTAACACATGCGATTGAAGCATACGTATCGAACATGGCAAACGACTATACAGACGGATTAGCATTAAAAGCGATTCAACTCGTCTTTGAATACTTGCCACGCGCATATAAAAACGGCAACGATGAAGTAGCGCGTGAAAAAATGCATAACGCATCAACGATCGCTGGTATGGCATTTGCGAACGCATTTTTAGGCATTAACCATAGTTTAGCGCATAAACTTGGGGCAGAATTCCATATCCCACACGGACGTGCGAACACAATTTTAATGCCGCATGTCATTCGTTACAATGCGCAAAAACCGAAGAAGTTTACAGCGTTTCCGAAGTATGAACATTTCGTCGCTGACCAACGTTACGCTCAAATTGCCCGTTTGCTCGGTTTACCGGCGAGAACGACAGAAGAAGGAGTAGAAAGCCTCGTTCAAGCAATCATTAAGCTCGCCAAAGAACTTGACATGCCATTAAGCATTGCGGCAACAGGCGTCAGCAAAGAAGCATTTGAAAGCAAAGTCGATCAACTCGCTGAACTAGCTTTTGAAGATCAATGTACAACAGCTAATCCGAAATTACCGTTAGTCAGCGATCTTGCCGACATTTATCGCCAAGCGTATAAGGGGGTTTAAGAGGATAAGGGACGTCCGATGAAGGATGTCCCTTCTTTTTGTTTATGGTACACTAATAGAGGAAAGTGAGGGACGGATCATGAAACAAGCAAAGACGAATGCTGTGCGCATGCTCGATCGTGCACGTGTACCATATGAACTGTTTACTTACGATTATACGGATGGACAAATTGATGGAATATCGGTTGCGAAAAAAATTGGGCAACGTGAAGAACTAGTGTATAAAACGCTTGTCACAAAAGGGGCAAGCGGTCAACTTTACGTATTCGTCATCCCTGTCGCAGCGGAGTTGGATTTGAAGAAAGCGGCGACCGTTGTCGGTGAAAAAAGCGTGCATATGTTGCCTGTGGCAGACATCGAAAAAATGACAGGGTATGTGCGTGGCGGTTGCTCGCCCATTGGGATGAAAAAACTATATGCGACATATGTCGACGAATCGGCGCTTTTGCACGAGCAAATCATTGTGAGCGCAGGGAAAATCGGCATGCAAATGAAACTTTTTGTTCAAGATTTATTAAAGTTAACCAATGGGAAAACTGCGCATATTATCAAAGCGTAGGAGGGTTGTCTCGCATGCGAATGACAAAAGGGGAAGAACTACACATCGAAGAAGGACTGTTGACGGACGACAATCGCTTGCTTTGGGAAATGATTTTGCCAAGTCGCTTAAAGCGCATGTACGATGTGCTAAGCGAACGAACAAGATATATCACCATTTTGACGGAAGCGGTTGATGACCCGCACAATCAAGCCGCGGTGTTACGTTCAGCCGAGGCGTTCGGCATTCAAGACGTTCATGTCGTCACCGGAGCGGCTCCATTTGAACCGAATAAATGGGTGACGCGACATGCGGACAAGTGGCTCAATGTGCATAAACATTCATCGATTGAACAGGCCATTCGCCACCTCCAACAAAACGGCTATCAAGTATATGCAAGCTATTTAGGGGAAGGAACGATTCCGCTTGAACAAATTGACGTGTCAAAACCGACGGTGCTTTTGTTCGGAAATGAGCATCGCGGAGTATCTGAAGAGGCGCTTGCTTTAGCGGACGGGAAGTTCGTTATTCCGATGAATGGCTTTGTACAAAGTTTTAATATTTCTGTCGCGGCAGCGATTTCCCTTTATGAAATCACGAAGCGAGCAAAACAAGTGGCAGGGGAGCGTTATCATTTGTCGCTTGCGGAAAAGAAGGAAATATATGAACATTGGATGAAGCTTTCGCTTAGCCCACGGCTAAGAAAAATGGTGGAAAGTCAAATGGGAGGACGCAATGATTGAAGCGGTGATTTTTGATTTAGATGGCGTCATTGCAGATACGGTTGAGCTATATTATATCGCGACAAAACGTGTCGCCGATGAAATTGGGGTACCGTTTGATCGACAGCTCAATCAAAAGCTACAAGGCATGAGCAGACAGGCGATGGTCGAGGCGCTTCTCGGTGAAACAGTACATGAATGGACAGAAGAAGAAAAACGAGCTCTTGGCGACCGCCGTGGCCAATATTATCGTGAGTTGATCGAGCAATTGTCACCAAACGACGTGTTGCCGGGGATGTTGGCGCTTCTTTGCGACATTCAGCGCGACGGTGTCCCGATGGCGCTCGCATCGTCAAGCTCAAATGCACGTACGGTTGTCGAACGGCTTGGCGTACGTTCTTTTTTTGACGTCATTGTCGATGTGAAAACAATTACGCGCATGAAGCCAGATCCAGAAATTTTTTTAACAGCTGCGAAAGAGCTTCATGTCGATCCGTCTTGTTGTATTGCCATTGAGGACGGAGAGGCAGGCATGAAAGCAATTAAGCAAACAAATATGTTTTCCGTCGGTATCGGATCCCATTTAGCTCCGCTGTCGCCTGATTGGCTCGTTCAGCGGACAACACAATTGACGTGGGGCGAGTTAAAACAACGGTTTATGCAAAGAGCTGGTCAATGACGACCAGCTTATTTTGCGCCTAATATTTGTTTTGCTTTTTCAACACTTTCTTCAGATGGTGTCGGGATGCCTTCAAGCGGATACGTCAGTCCAAGTGCTTTCCATTTGTAAACGCCGAGTTGATGATACGGAAGCACCTCAATTTTTTCGACGTTGCGCAACGTACGAATGAAGTCAGCTAAGCGATGCAAATCTTCTTCATCGTCTGTGATGGTTGGAACGAGCACATGGCGAATCCAGACGGGTACGTTCCGTTCTGATAATAGACGTGCAAAAGCTAAAATATGTTCGTTCGTTTTTCCTGTTAGTTTTCGATGTTTTTTTTCGTCGATATGTTTTAAATCTAGCAAAATTAAATCCGTATATTGAAGCAATTTATCAAGCTTTTGTTGGAACGATGCCTCTGTCGTATAACATCCGCCAGACGAATCAATCGTTGTATGAATGCCAAGCTGTTTACAGCGACGGAATAGTTCCGTTAAAAAGTCGATTTGTAAAAGCGGTTCGCCACCGCTCACCGTTATTCCACCACCGGATGCCTGCATAAAAGGCAAGTATGTTTGGGCATCGGCGATGATTTCATCAACAGACATTTGTCTTCCTTTGCCAATTTCCCACGTATCTGCATTGTGACAATATTGACAGCGCAACAAACAGCCTTGGGTGAAAATGACGTAACGAATACCAGGACCGTCAACTGTTCCGCACGATTCGACTGAATGAATAAATCCGTTCATGATGTTTTCCTCCTAGGTAGAAAGCTCCCACGCATCGTGGGAGCTTCCGTTACATTGTTTCATGGAACGTCCGATTAATGACGTCAATTTGTTGTTCACGTGTTAATTTAATAAAGTTGACCGCATAACCTGATACGCGAATCGTTAGTTGCGGATATTTTTCAGGATGTTCCATGGCGTCGAGCAACGTTTCGCGGTTAAAGACGTTGACGTTCAAGTGATGACCGCGTTTTAGTGCATAACCATCTAAAATGGCGACAAGGTTTTGAATGCGTGTCGCGTCATCTTTACCGAGCGCTTTTGGCACGATTGAGAACGTATTTGAAATGCCGTCCAATGCATATTCATACGGTAATTTTGCGACAGAGCTTAATGACGCAAGCGCTCCTTTTGTGTCGCGACCGTGCAACGGGTTAGCGCCCGGTGCGAACGGTTCGCCAGCGCGACGACCATCTGGTGTATTTCCTGTCTTTTTACCGTATACGACGTTTGATGTGATCGTTAAGATGGATGTCGTATGTTTCGAGTCGCGGTACGTTTTATGTTTGCGCAATTTTGTCATAAAGCGTTCAACAATATCGACCGCAATCGCATCAACGCGATCGTCGTTGTTTCCGTATTTCGGGAAGTCGCCTTCGATTTCAAAGTCGACAGCTAATCCGTTTTCATCGCGAATTGTTTTTACTTTTGCATATTTAATTGCACTTAATGAGTCAGCGACGACGGACAATCCGGCGATACCGGTTGCCATCGTACGTAAAATGTGCGTATCGTGAAGCGCCATTTCGATGCGTTCATAACAATATTTATCATGCATGTAATGGATGACGTTTAATGTATTAATATACAATTCTGCTAGCCATTCCATGACGTTGTCAAATTTGCGCATTACTTCTTCGTAGTCTAAGTATTCAGATGTGATTGGCGCAAATTCTGGACCGATTTGCACTTTTAGTTTTTCGTCAACGCCGCCGTTAATCGCATATAATAGTGCTTTCGCAAGGTTTGCGCGCGCGCCAAAAAATTGCATTTGTTTACCGATGCGCATCGCGGAGACGCAGCATGCGATACCGTAGTCATCTCCAAACTCCGGACGCATTAAATCGTCATTTTCATATTGAATGGAGCTTGTTTGAATCGACATTTTCGCGCAATATTTCTTAAACGCTTCTGGCAATTGTGTTGACCAAAGAACTGTTAAGTTTGGTTCTGGTGCTGGACCTAAGTTATCAAGCGTATGCAAGAAGCGGAATGAGTTTTTCGTCACAAGTGGACGCCCGTCAATCGCGACACCGCCAATTGACTCTGTGACCCACGTTGGATCGCCGCTAAATAATTCATTGTATTCTGGTGTTCTCGCGAATTTCACAAGGCGCAATTTCATGACGAAATGGTCAACAAGTTCTTGTGCTTCGCGTTCTGTTAATGTGCCTTCTTGTAAGTCGCGTTCGATATAAATATCTAAAAATGTTGAGACGCGACCTAAGCTCATTGCCGCACCGTTTTGTTCTTTAATCGCCGCAAGATAAGCGAAATATAACCATTGGAACGCTTCGTGTGCGTTGCGTGCTGGTTTGGAAATATCGTAGCCGTAGCTTGCCGCCATTTCTTTTAGCTCTTGAAGGGCACGAATTTGTTCCGCTAGCTCTTCGCGAAGACGAATGATATCTTCGCTCATTGTACGCGCGCCTGTGTTGCGTAAATCTTTTTTCTTTTCTTCAATTAAGCGATCGACACCGTATAACGCGACGCGGCGGTAGTCACCGATAATGCGACCGCGTCCATAGGCGTCAGGAAGCCCTGTAATGATGCCTGCTTTGCGCGCCGCTTTCATTTCGTCCGTATACACGTCAAATACGCCTTGGTTATGCGTTTTCCGATATTGTGTGAAAATTTTCTTTACTTCGTCGCTCACCTGGTAACCGTATGCTTCGCATGCTTGTTCAGCCATACGAATGCCACCAAATGGCATAAGTGCCCGTTTAAACGGTTCGTCTGTTTGAAAACCGACTACTTTCTCAAGTTCTTTATTTAAATAACCGGGACCATGTGACGTAATCGTTGATACAATTTCCGTATCCATGTTGAGAACGCCGCCTTTTTCGCGTTCTAGTTTGGAAAGTTTCATCACTTGTTCCCAAAGCTTTTTCGTCGCTTCCGTTGGACCTTCTAGAAACGATTCATCCCCTGTGTAAACGGTTACGTTATTTAAAATAAAATCGCGAACGTCAATTTCTTTTTTCCACTTATCGCCTTTGAACGTTCTCCAAGCGTCCATTAAAGCTTCGTTCACAGTAAGTAGCGCCATCATAATCTCCTCCCAATCGTCAGAATAAAAGTACCCCCTACATAAAGAATACTACTTTTTGACATGAGAAAGAGAATAAAGGATTGACGAATTTGTGAAAAGTTGATCAAAAACATTTTTTAAAATAAAGATTTTTCCAAAAATTATTTTTATAAAATTTGTTGCATAAAAAATAAAAAGCTGATAATATGTGAAACATAGAAAGCATAACATGTTCATACACAAGCGTTTATTATTTTACAGCAAATAGTAAGGGGGAGAAGTTGATGAAAAAAGGAATAATTGCAACACTTGTTTTTATGCTTATGTTTGCGCTCGTAGGGTGTGGCAGTTCAACAGAAAAAACAGCGACAACAGAAAAGAAAATTACGGTTGTCACAGACGCAGCGTTTGCGCCATTTGAGTACATGGATAAAGGTGAGATTGTCGGTTTTGATGTCGATTTATTAAAAGCAGTCATGAAAGAAGCGGGACTAGCATATGAATTAAAAAATATCGGTTGGGATCCATTGTTTGCAGCGATTCAAGGAAAGACAGCGGATATGGCTGTTTCAGGTATTACAATTAACGATGATCGAAAACAAACATATGACTTTTCCATTCCGTACTTTGAATCGACACATATGATTCTTGTGAAAGAAGGAAGTTCGATTAAAAGCGCGAAAGATTTACAAGGAAAAGTTGTCGGTGTACAAAACGGTACAACAGGACAAGAAGCCGTTGAAAAAATTTTAGGAAAAGAGAATCCAAATATTAAAAAGTTTGAGAATACAGTCGTTGCGATTATGGATTTATTAAACGGTGGTGTCGAAGCAGTTGTGACAGATAATGCCGTTGCGAACGAATATGTGAAAAACAACCCAGATGCGAAAATTGTAGCATTTGAAGACCCAGAACATTTTGAATCTGAATTTTACGGTTTCATGTTCCCGAAAGGAAGCGAGTTAAAACAAAAAGTAGATGAAGCGTTGAAAAAAGTAATTGAAAACGGAACGTATACAGAAATTTATAAAAAATGGTTTGGTACAGAACCGAATATTGAATCATTACAACAACAGCAATAACACAGCAATAACGTCGACGAAAAATTGCGTAACTGTAGACAGTTACGCAATTTTTATCAAGAAGAAAGGTGAGGGATGATGGATTTTCGTTTCAACATTATTGTAGAATATGCCCCGTTTTTTTTGAAAGGGGTACTATGGACAATCGGCTTATCTTTGATCGGTATCCTTTTCGGAACGATTCTCGGTTTAGCCATTGGGCTTGGGAAAATGGTTCAAAATCGTCTTGTTCGTTTGCCGTTTGATTGGTACGTTCATTTTTTCCGTGGCACGCCATTATTTGTACAAATTTTACTTATTCATTTTGGTGTTATGCCGATGTTTACTGCTCAACCGAATCCACTCATGTCGGGAGCGATTTCGTTATCTTTAAATGCCGCTGCGTATATCGCTGAAATTTTCCGCGCCGGCATCCAATCCATTGACCGCGGTCAAATGGAAGCTGCTCGTTCGCTTGGAATGACACATGTGCAAGCGATGCGTTACATTATTTTGCCACAAGCGATCAAGCGCATGATTCCGCCGCTTGGCAACGAATTTGTCGTTCTTATTAAAGATTCATCACTTGCAGCAATTATTGCGGCACCTGAGCTTATGTATTGGGGACGAGCGATGCAAGGGCAATATTATCGCGTCTGGGAACCGTACTTAACGGTTGCGCTTATTTATTTAGTGCTCACCCTTTCATTAAGCAAGTTGCTACATCGGTTAGAAAGAAGGTATGATGCATGATTCGGGTTACTAATTTAAAAAAATCATACGGATCACTACAAGTGTTAAAAGGTATTGACGCACACATTCGTGAAAAAGAAGTGGTCGTTGTCATCGGTCCGTCTGGATCGGGAAAGTCGACATTTTTACGTTGTTTAAACATGTTGGAAGATTTTGATGAGGGGGATATCGTCGTTGACGGATTTCATTTGAAAGATCCGAAAACGGATTTAAATAAAGTGCGTGAAGAAGTCGGCATGGTGTTTCAACGATTTAATTTATTTCCGCATATGACGGTACTTCATAATATTACACTCGCCCCGATGAAAGTGCGCAAATGGTCGAAAGAAAAAGCGACAGAAAAGGCGATGCAATTGCTTGCGAAAGTCGGTTTACAAGATAAAGCGCACGTATATCCGGATTCATTATCAGGTGGACAGGCACAGCGTGTAGCGATCGCTCGTGCGCTCGCGATGGAGCCGAAGGTAATGTTATTTGACGAGCCGACGTCTGCGCTCGATCCCGAAATGGTCGGGGAAGTGCTTGCTGTCATGAAACAACTGGCAAAAGAAGGAATGACGATGGTCGTCGTGACACATGAGATGGGATTTGCTCGTGAAGTTGGGGATCGCGTTCTCTTTATGGACGGTGGAGTAATCGTCGAAGAAGGAACGCCACAACAAATTTTTGATGCGCCACAACATGAGCGAACGAAGTCGTTTTTATCGAAAGTGTTATAAGAAAAAGGTGTCCCGTTTGTCAGGACACCTTTCGTCTTTATGCTAACAATTGTTTATCTAACGCTACTTCGACCGGAACGTAATCGTAACCGAGGTCGCGTGCGACTGCCTCGTATGTGATTTCTCCGTTTGCTACGTTTACACCGAGGCGTAATGCCGGGTTGTCCGCAACAGCTTTTTGCACGCCCTTATTTGCAATTTGTAGTGCGTACGGCATTGTGACGTTTGTCAATGCGAGTGTAGATGTGCGTGGAACCGCCCCCGGCATGTTCGCGACTGCATAGTGAACGACGCCGTGCTTCACGTATGTTGGGTTGTCGTGTGTTGTCACATGGTCGCTCGTTTCCACAATGCCACCTTGGTCGATCGCTACGTCAACGATGACCGAGCCTGGTTGCATCGCTTTTACCATTTCTTCTGTCACAAGTTTTGGCGCTTTTGCTCCTGGGATTAATACGGCACCGATCACAAGGTCAGACTCCGCAACAGCTTGTGCGATGTTCATTGGATTAGACATAAGCGTATTAATTTGGCTTCCGAAAATATCGTCAAGTTCACGTAAACGTTCTGCGCTTAAGTCGATAATTGTTACGTTTGCACCTAAGCCGATCGCCACTTTTGCAGCGTTTGTTCCGACGACACCGCCACCAATAATTGTAACTTTTCCACGACTAACGCCAGGAACGCCTGAAAGAAGAATTCCTTTTCCGCCTTTTGGTTTTTCAAGGAATTGTGCGCCAATTTGTGCTGCCATGCGTCCTGCTACTTCGCTCATCGGTGTTAAAAGTGGCAACGTACGACCAACTTGTACTGTTTCATAAGCGATCGCAATGACACCTTTTTCTTTCAATGCACGTGCCAACTCTGGCTCAGCAGCAAGATGTAAATATGTGAATAGCACTAATCCTGGACGGAAATACTCGTATTCGCTCGGTAGCGGCTCTTTTACTTTCATCACCATATCTGCTTGTGCCCAAACGTCTGCAGCGTGCTCAATGATTTGCGCCCCTGCCTGAACGTAATCTTCATTTGTGAAACCGCTTCCAATTCCTGCATCTTTCTCAATGATAACAGTATGTCCATTGCTGACAAATGACATAACGCCAGCAGGTGTAATCGCTACACGATTTTCGTTATTTTTAATTTCCTTTGGAACACCAATAATCATGTGCTGTTTCCCCTTTCATGTTGTCTTTCATTATTATCTACAGTATAAATGTTTTTTATCATTTGGTGTTTGTTTAGAAAAGAGAAAGAAAAAACGAGCTTTTGTGGATTTCCACAAAAGCTATGTTGTCCGATATTTGTCTAATTTCATATCGATATATAGTTTCACTTTTTCGCTCATGTTCCCTAGGTCGATGTTTCCGATTTCATTGATTCGCTTCAGACGGTAAGCAAGCGTATTCGGGTGAATATTGAGCGTTTTCGCCGTTTCGTTGACGTTGCTGTCACAGTCGAGATACGTTTCGATCGTCTCAACTAAGTTTGTATGATGCTGTGCATCGTATTGTTTCAGCTTTTCGAGTGCTGCGTTGTGGAAATCCCCATGTCGTTTTTTCTCAAAAAGTAAATCAAAAAATTGATACATGCCGAGATGTTGATAACCTTGAATATTCGCAAGTTGATGAGGAAAGGCGCGTTTCATTTTCAATACCGTTTGCGCTTCTTCGTAGCTTTTAGCAATTTTTGTATAGCACTCATATACATTTCCGAATGCTCCCATCATAATGTCAACGCGAAATCGTTCTTTCATTTGCGTCATAAATGAACGGAAAAATCGTTCAATATGCGCTTCCCCATAGACGTTCGAACTTGGCGCAACGAGCACAATTAACCGCTGATGATCAATCGTATAAAGCGGAATAGCGAGTTGTTGTGTCGTTTTTAATAAGTAATCAATTTGCCGCTCTACTTGCGTTTGAATGTGTTGTTGAAATTGAAAAATGCCGACAGAAAAAAACGGATACACATGTACGTTTAGTTGATGGCATTGTTCAACGATGTCATGGGCAGATGAAAAATGTCCGGTGAGTAGTTTCCAAAAAAACTCTTGAATGCGCTCTTCTTTTTTATGTTTGCGAATTTGTAATTGCAACAATAAATTTTTTGCTGCTTTCGCTGCTTGTTTTAACAAATCAAACTGATGTTCTGTCCACGGCTCATTCATTTCAATTGCCCAAATAAATCCGAGCACCTCTTTATTTTTCCAAATCGAGATAGCGATGCGATTGCCTAGCCCTACTTCTGAAATTTCGGCGACACGAACAGGCTCCTCACTTTGTAAAAGTTTTGGAATCACCCCTTCGCGCCATAAACTATTAATGACGCGCTCTGGCACACGACGATGAATGATGGTCGCTGTACGGGCGGGATCAGTATAATGCTCATGTCCACTGTAAGCAATTAAGCGATGGTTTGCATCTTCAATCGTAATCGGACATTGCAATAACTCGCTCACACGATCGGCAAACTCCTCTAAACTTTCAAAATGAGTGGCAAAAGGATTCATGACATCCACTCCGTTTCTTACGTTGTTTTACGATTATTGTAGCACGTTTTATTTTTGTGCGTTGCATTTGCATAATTAAACGTATTACGATGGAATGGGAGGGATGATGATGAAGCAAGGAGTTATTAGTCTTGGTGAAGCGTTAATCGATTTTATTCCACTTGATGCAACAAATCAGGCGTATCAAAAAAGCCCAGGTGGAGCGCCTGCAAATGTTGCGGTTGGTGTTGCACGGATCGGTGTTCCAGCGACGTTTTTAGGGAAAGTTGGTCGCGATGTATTAGGCGTTTTTCTAAAAGAAACGCTTGATGCATATGGAGTGAATACATCTTTCCTTCAATTTAGTGATGATGTTCGCACAGGTGTCGTTTTTGTAACGTTAGCGGAAAACGGAGAACGGAGCTTTGATTTTTACATTAACCCGAGCGCTGATCGCTTTTTGTGCGAAGAAGAAATTGATGAGTCGTTATTTCGGACACATCGCATTCTTCATTTTGGTTCGATCTCACTCATTAGTGAGCCAGCACGAAGCGCTACAAAGCGAGCTGTTATGCTAGCTAAAGAAAACGGCATGATCGTTTCATATGACCCCAATTTGCGCCTTGGTTTATGGGAAAGTGAACAGCAAGCTCGCGAAATGATTGTGTCGATGTTACCAGAAGCGGATGTACTTAAAATTTCTGAAGAAGAGTTGACATTCATTACAGGAGAGCAAGATATTCAAAAAGGTATTGATGCCCTTGCCCTATACAATATTCCCCTCATCGTTGTTACGCTAGGAGAGAATGGTAGTTATGCGTTTACGAAAGAAGGATCCGTATTTACGCCAGCGCTTAAAGTAGAGGCGGTTGATACGACAGGAGCGGGTGATGCTTTCGTTTCTGGCATGCTGTATTGCTTGCACGAAAGAGGAGGAACAATCGATTCGTTATCCCTTACGGAAATTGAACAAATGGCGCGTTTTGCGAGCGTTTCTGGAGCGTTAGCTGCATCAACGAAAGGGGCAATGACAGCGTTGCCAACACGCGATGAAGTCGAACGTATTTTACGCGAAGGTTGGTCGAAATAATAGAAATTATGTTAAAACTTTTTCTTGTCAAATGTTCAGTTTTTTTCGTATGATGAAAGAAAAGGGAGTATTCCTTCAAATATGGAAGGTTGCTCCTTTTTTCAGTCAATAATAAAAGGTGATGAAGCGATGGAGCAAGATAAGCTAAAAAAAGTCGTTGAAGCAGCGAAATTGTATTATTTACTAGACTACAATCAAAACGATATTGCAAAAAAACTTGGCGTATCGCGGCCGACGGTGTCGCGTTTACTACAACAAGCAAAAGAAGAAGGGATTGTAGAAATTAAAATTAACGATCCGGCTGAAGATATTCAACAGCTAGCAAAACAACTTGAACAAAAGTTCAATCTAAAAAAAGCAATTGTTGTGTCGGTCCCTGAACATCAAGATGGCATTATTAAAAAATATTTAGGAAAAGAAGCGGCAGAATATTTACGGTCGATCGTCAAAGACGGCGATGTGATCGGTGTCACATGGGGAACAACGTTGTATCACGTCGCATTACAGCTAAGGCATAAACACGTCAAAGATGTGAAAGTTGTGCAATTAAAAGGAGGCGTTAGCTTATCAGAAACGAATACGTTTGCGTCAGATATTTTACACTTGTTTGGAAGCGCCTTCAATGCAACAGTGCATCATTTGCCGTTACCTGCGATCGTTGATCACGTCGTTGTTAAGCAGGCAATGGAAGCAGATCGCCACATTCGCAAAATTCTCGATCTCGGTCGACAAGCGAATATTGCTGTATTTACGATTGGACCAATTAAATCGGAGTCGCTATTGTTCCAGCTTGGTTATTTTACAGAAGAAGATTTGCAAACGATTTATTCAAAAGCAGCCGGTGACATTTGTTCACGCTTTTTTGATCAAAACGGAAAGCTATGCAGCGAGGAGTTAAATGCACGCACGCTTGGCATTGAGTTAGAAGAGTTGAAAAATAAGGAATACTCGATTGTGATTGCGGGAGGTATTCATAAAGTTGCTGGCATATACGGAGCATTGAAAGGAAAATATGCAAACGTATTAGTAACAGATCAATTTACTGCCGAATGTTTGTTAGAAAAAGAATAAAGGAAAGGGAAGAGGGGGAAAAGAATAAAAGCCCCCTTTATTTATGTAAAAAGGAAGAAAGATTTAGCGAAACCATGAATTTTCTTTGACATTTGTTCATGTTAACGTTTACATACGTTCATTTTCTTGTTATATTGATTACGTAATCAAAATTCAACTTATAGGAGTGTTCAACATGAATATCGTTTGGGGACTTGTCGGTATTGTCGTTGTCCTTGGGATCGCTTTTCTTTCTTCAAACAATCGCAAAGCGATTAATCCACGAACGATTTTAGGTGGTCTTGCGATTCAAGTTTCTTTTGCGTTTATCGTTTTAAAGTGGGAAGCAGGGAAAGCGGCATTGCAGTGGTTGACAAATGGTGTCACAAACATTATTAACTATGCGAACGAAGGAATTAACTTTTTGTTTGGCGGGATGTTTGCGGCAAAAGGCATCGGATTTGTGTTTGCGTTCCAAGTGTTGCCGGTCGTCATTTTCTTCTCTGCATTAATTTCTGTTCTCTACTACATTGGGGTGATGCAGTGGATCATTAAAATGATCGGTGGCCCGCTCGCGAAATTGCTTGGGACGAGCAAAGCGGAGTCAATGTCAGCAGCAGCGAACATTTTCGTCGGTCAAACGGAAGCGCCGCTTGTTATTCGTCCGTACTTATCAAAAATGACACAGTCGGAACTGTTTGCGGTTATGACAGGAGGCTTAGCATCAGTTGCCGGTTCTGTTCTTGTTGGTTATTCGCTTTTAGGTGTTCCGCTTGAATATTTACTTGCGGCAAGTTTTATGGCGGCGCCAGCGGGATTAGTCATGGCGAAAATGATCGTGCCAGAAACAGAGCCGATTAAAGAAGATGAACATTTTGAAATGGAAAAAGACGAGGAATCTACAAACGTCATCGACGCAGCGGCGCGCGGGGCAAGTGACGGCTTAAAGTTGGCTCTAAATATCGGTGCGATGTTGTTAGCGTTTATTGCGTTAATCGCGTTAATTAACGGATTGCTTAGCGGAATCGGAAACTTGTTTAATTACGATGGTTTAACGCTTCAAAAAGTTTTAGGGTTCCTTTTCGCACCTATTGCGTTTGCGATCGGGGTACCTTGGTCTGAAGCAGTGACAGCTGGTGGATTTATCGGACAAAAATTGATTTTAAACGAGTTTGTTGCGTATTCATCGTTTGCGCCACAAATTCCAGAGTTATCAGCAAAAACGGTAGCGATTGTTAGCTTTGCGCTATGTGGATTTGCTAATATTTCTTCGATGGGTATTTTACTTGGTGGTTTAGGAAGCTTAGCGCCAAATCGTCGTAGCGATATTGCACGCATGGGCTTAAAAGCTGTCCTTGCTGGTATGCTCGCTTCGCTGTTAAGTGCATCCATTGCGGGTATGTTTATTTAACGACGAAGCGCCTCGTGCGCTTCGATCACTTCAAATTTTAAGGAGGAATGAATGATGAACATTGCTAGCATGATCGATCATACGTTATTAAAGCCAGAAACAACGAAAGCACAAATTGAAAAACTAGTGGAAGAAGCGAAAAAGTACGAATTTGCATCTGTATGTGTGAATCCAACATGGGTGAAATTCGTTGCTGAGCGTTTACAAGGAACGAAAGTAAAAGTGTGTACAGTCATCGGCTTTCCGTTAGGAGCGACAACACCAGAAGTAAAAGCGTTTGAAACAAAACAAGCGATTGAAAATGGTGCGCAAGAAGTCGATATGGTCATCAATATCGGTGCGTTAAAAGACGGCGATCATGAGCTTGTAGAGCGCGACATTCGTGCTGTTGTTGATGCAGCAAAAGGAAAAGCTTTAACAAAAGTTATTATTGAAACAGCGCTGTTGACAGATGAGGAAAAAGTGCGCGCATGCGAAATTGCGGTTCGCGCTGGGGCAGATTTCGTTAAAACATCAACAGGATTCGCAAGCGGCGGTGCAACAGTAGAAGACGTTGCATTAATGCGCAAAACAGTTGGTCCAAACGTTGGAGTGAAAGCGTCTGGTGGTGTGCGTAGTGCGGCAGATGCAAAAGCGATGATTGATGCAGGTGCAAACCGTATCGGTACAAGCTCTGGACCAGCGATTATGGAAGGAACAACGTCAAACGAAGCATACTAATGGAGGCATTGACCGATGAAAGAAGTATTATTAAGCTTACTTGCTGGGCTTGTTGTTGGGATTTTGTTTAAGTTTTTACGTTTGCCATTGCCAGCTCCGCCTGTATTGGCAGGAATGATGGGGGTATTTGGCGTATATTTAGGTGGCGTCGTTGCCGATTGGTTAATGAAGACGTTTTTTAACTAAACAGCCCAAGAAGGGATGATCAACAATGAATAAACAACAGTTAATTGAAGCGGCAAAACAAGCGAGAGAACGGGCGTACGTTCCGTATTCCAAGTTTAAAGTGGGAGCAGCACTATTAACGAAAGATGGAAAAGTGTACGGTGGCTGCAACATCGAAAATGCATCATACGGTTTATGCAACTGCGCTGAGCGTACCGCTTTATTTAAGGCGTACTCAGAAGGCGATCATGAGTATGCGATGTTAGCCGTCGTTGCAGATACGGAGCGGCCAGTTCCCCCGTGTGGCGCATGCCGTCAAGTCATTGTTGAATTATGTGATCCAAATATGCCTGTTGTTTTAGCGAATATGAAAGGCGATATGCAGGAAACAACAGTAAAAGAACTTCTTCCTGGAGCGTTTTCAAAAGAAGACTTGCGATAAGCGTCGGTTTTCCCGACGCTTTTTGCATTGATACATAACAAAAAAGGAAATATAATCATGAGGAAGACATTTGACAGCTGACAACGGAGGGATGACATGAGTAAAGACGTATCAAGAAACAAGTTGCTTTGGATTGCCGGGCTTGGCTGGTTATTTGATGCGATGGATGTAGGGATGCTTTCGTTTATTATCGCTGCCTTGCAGAAGGAGTGGAATTTAACAGCCGAGCAAATGGGCTGGATCGGGAGTATCAACTCGATTGGCATGGCCGTCGGCGCACTCGTTTTCGGATTGTTAGCTGACCGCATTGGGCGAAAACAAGTTTTCATCATTACGCTTTTATTATTTTCAATTGGCAGTGGATTATCTGCGCTTGCGACAACGCTAACGGTCTTTTTAATTTTACGCTTTCTCATTGGCATGGGGCTTGGAGGAGAGCTTCCGGTTGCATCAACGCTCGTGTCGGAAAGCGTACCTGCCCATGAACGAGGAAAAATTGTCGTTTTATTGGAAAGCTTTTGGGCAGGCGGTTGGTTATTAGCGGCGCTCATTTCATTTTTCATTATTCCGACGTACGGTTGGCAAATGGCGCTCATTTTAGGGGCTGTACCAGCGTTATACGCGATTTATTTGCGCATAAACTTGCCAGATTCACAAAAATTTATGGCAACAAAGGTGGAGCGTCGTTCCGTCTGGCGCAATATTGTGGATGTTTGGGCAAAACCGTATGCCAAGCAAACGACAATGCTTTGGATTTTATGGTTTATGGTCGTCTTTTCTTATTACGGTATGTTTTTATGGTTACCGAGCGTCATGGTCATGAAAGGATTTAGTTTAATTAAAAGCTTTGAGTACGTGCTCATCATGACGTTAGCGCAATTGCCAGGTTATTTTAGCGTCGCGTGGTTAATCGAACGCATCGGTCGCAAAGCGGTACTTGTTATATATTTAATCGGGACGGCGTTAAGCGCTTATTTCTTCGGAAATGCTGAGACGGTTGTTGCGCTTATGACATTCGGGGCATTGTTATCGTTTTTCAATCTTGGAGCATGGGGAGCTCTTTACGCGTACACACCAGAGCAGTACCCAACGGTTATTCGTGCAACAGGGGCAGGAATGGCCGCTTCATTTGGACGCATTGGTGGCATTTTAGGACCGCTTCTTGTCGGTTATCTCGTTGCACAAAAAGTATCAATTACGATGATTTTTGCTGTATTTTGTATCGCGATTTTCATTGGTGCACTTGCCGTTCTTTTCCTCGGCAAAGAAACGAAACAACAAGAACTCGCATAATCATTCGAAAAGAAGCTATAATGGTATCATTGTAGCTTCTTTTTTGAAAGGGGATTTTCTTTTGGGCGTTTCTGTAGTTATTGCGACATATAATCGGTTACTTCCGCTGGCAGAATTGCTAGAGTCGTTAAGCAAACAAACGTATAAGCCAACGCAAGTCATTATTGTCAACGATGGGGGCTCATCGGTACAAGCTGCTGTCGATGCATATCCTGAGCTTTCTATTGAGCTCATGGAATTAAGCGAAAATGTCGGGCACGTCGAAGCTCGGAATATCGGTGTGCGTGCGGCGACAGAAGACTTTATTATGCTTTGTGACGATGACGATTTACTATTGCCGTGCCATATGGAGCGAATGATCGCGAATATGAATGATGCGGATTTTGTATATTCGGACGTAGAAATTTTTCATTATCGCACGGAAAATGGTATGCGTATACCGACCGATCGCTTTTTATTTGCATATGAATATGATTTACAAGCAATGCGTACATTTTCGACGTATGTTCCTTCAGGGAGCATGTATCGGCGCACCATTCATGATGTAATCGGGTATTTTGATTCATACGTTCATAATTATTGGGATTGGGATTTCTTTTTACGTGTAGCGAAAGAGTTTCGTGTCAAACGCGTACCGACAGCGAGTGTTCTTTATGCTTTTTCCAATGAAGGAGATCATTTATCGAAACAAATGAATGAAACGAGACAAATGTATTTAAACCGATTAAGTGAAAAACATGGGTTGGGTGATTTACCGACGAAAAACTTTTGGCTCCTTTTATCAGAGCCGGAAGTACAAAAGCGACAAGCAAAGAGTGAAGTCATATGGAATGGTGAACCGTTTCGTTCCCGTCTCGCCCACTTTATTCATTGCTAGGAGGGGGAAAATGTATTGGTGGAGCATTCAGCAATTATTTCTTTTACTTTTGTTTTCACCGCTTCTTACTCGTCACGTATTTCATGGGTACGTCGGCTCGTTTTTCTTGTTCGTTTGCTTCGCTTTTGGAACGACCGTATTTGCGGAATATATGGTGAAGAAAAAAGGAAAACAAACATGGTTATTTGTCATTGCGCTATTATGTAATGTATCTGTTTTACTTGCTTTTACTTTTGCTATATGAGAAAGCAGAGTC
The DNA here is from genome assembly GCF_022030075.1 of Anoxybacillus sp. LAT27. Lineage (NCBI taxonomy): Bacteria > Bacillati > Bacillota > Bacilli > Caryophanales > Anoxybacillaceae > Anoxybacillus > Anoxybacillus sp. LAT27. Next base: position 98,112 of record NZ_JAIWYK010000421.1, on the reverse strand, counting down.
TTTGCGAAGGCTCTGTTTTTTTATTTATGAGAAAGGAATAAAAAGAAAACGTGTCGAAAAACTAAGACAGACAGTTGTGTAGTTTTTACTTGACAAATAAACATTCCTATATGATAATTTATATCGCATTGTAATTGTTATAATTTTATTATTGTTTCAGTCATAATTTTCGTACGACTGGGACAAGCTATGCATATGCAAAAAAATACAACAAGGAGGATGATTCACAATGCCATTAGTAGGAAAACAAGTACAACCATTTAAAGCGATGGCGTTCCATAACGGCGATTTCATCGAGGTAACAGAAGAAAACTTAAAAGGGAAATGGAGCGTTGTTTGCTTCTATCCAGCCGACTTTACGTTCGTTTGCCCAACAGAATTAGAAGATTTACAAAACGAATATCCAAAATTAAAAGAGCTTGGTGTAGAAGTATACTCTGTTTCAACAGATACACATTTCACACATAAAGCATGGCACGACCATTCACCAGCGATCAGCAAAATCGAATATGTGATGATCGGTGACCCTTCACAAAAATTATCACGCATGTTCGAAGTGCTTGATGAAGAAACAGGTCTTGCGCAACGCGGTACGTTCATCATCGATCCAGACGGCGTTATTCAAGCTGTTGAAATTAACGCAGACGGCATCGGTCGCGATGCAAGCACAATCGTAAACAAAATTAAAGCAGCGCAATACGTGCGCAACAATCCTGGGGAAGTATGCCCAGCGAAATGGCAAGAAGGTGGCGAAACGCTTAAGCCAAGCCTTGACCTTGTAGGTAAAATTTAAGGAGGCTTATGTAAATGATATTGGATGCGGAAATTAAAGCACAGCTCGCCCAATATCTACAATTGATGGAAAATGACATTGTGTTAAAAGTGAGCGCGGGAGACGATAAAGTTTCCCGCGATATGCTTGCTTTAGTCGACGAGCTTGCGACAATGTCATCGAAAATCAAAGTAGAGAAAACAACGCTAGAAAGAACACCAAGTTTTAGCATCAATCGCGTTGGTGAAGATACAGGCGTTGTATTCGCGGGCGTGCCTTTAGGACATGAATTTACTTCTCTCGTGCTTGCGTTGCTTCAAGTGAGTGGAAGACCACCAAAAGTCGATCAAGCGGTCATTGAACAAATTAAACATTTAAAAGGGACGTATCGTTTTGAAACATACGTCAGCTTGACATGCCATAATTGCCCAGATGTCGTGCAAGCGTTAAACGTGATGAGCGTATTACATCCGAACATCTCCCATACGATGATCGATGGGGCAGCGTTTAAAGAAGAAGTCGAGCAAAAAGATGTCATGGCTGTGCCGACGGTCTTTTTAAACGGTGAACCGTTCGCAAGCGGACGCATGTCGCTTGAGGAAATTCTTGCGAAGTTAGGAAGCACGCCGGATGCTTCTACTTTTGCAGAAAAAGACCCATTTGATGTACTTGTCATCGGTGGCGGACCTGCCGGTGCAACAGCGGCGATTTATGCAGCGCGTAAAGGCATTCGTACAGGAATCGTTGCGGAGCGCTTCGGTGGTCAAATTTTAGACACGTTAGGCATTGAAAACTTTATTAGCGTCAAATATACAGAAGGTCCGAAGCTTGCGGCAAGTCTTGAGGAACATGTGAAACATTATAATGTTGATATTATGAACTTACAGCGTGCCAAACGGTTAGAAAAGAAAGACCTTATTGAAGTAGAGCTTGAAAACGGTGCGGTGTTAAAAAGTAAAGCCGTCATTATCGCCACAGGTGCACGTTGGCGCAACCTCGGTGTTCCAGGTGAAGCAGAGTTCAAAAATAAAGGGGTCGCTTACTGCCCGCATTGCGATGGTCCGCTATTTGAAGGAAAACATGTTGCGGTTATTGGTGGTGGGAACTCTGGCGTTGAAGCAGCAATTGACTTGGCGGGAATTGCTAAGCATGTGACAGTGCTTGAATTTGCGCCAGAATTAAAAGCGGACGCTGTATTGCAAGATCGTTTATACAGCTTACCGAACGTCACAGTAATCAAAAACGCGCAAACGAAAGAAATTACAGGCACAGATAAAGTGAACGGTCTCACATATATTGATCGCGCAACAGGCGAAGAGCACCATATTGAACTTCAAGGTGTATTCGTGCAAATCGGGCTTGTACCGAATACAGAATGGTTAGAAGGAACGGTAGAGCGCAATCGCTTTGGGGAAATTATCGTCGATAAACGCGGTACGACAAACGTTCCTGGCGTCTTCGCTGCTGGCGATTGTACAGATAGCGCATATAAACAGATTATCATTTCTATGGGCTCCGGCGCAACGGCTTCTTTAGGAGCGTTTGACTACTTAATTCGAAATTAACCATTCTCCACTCCCTTGACGCCCGTATTTTCGTTTGATACAATATCAACCGAACGAAATACAGGTGCAACGATGAAAGATGGATAGTAGCTAAGATCGTTCTTTTATAGCGAGCTAGGGGTGGTGAAAGCCTAGTAAAGACGCTTAGTGAAACGGCAGTCTGGAGTTGCTTTATGCAAAAGTGGATGCGTTACGCATCAACTAGGGTGGAACCGCGGGAGTTGCGCTCTCGTCCCTAGGCGAAAGGCCTAAGGATGAGGGCGTTTTTTGTTTATATTTTACAAAAGGAGGATGAACGATGTCAGTAACGATGGATCAAATTGTAGCGCACGCGAAACATCGCGGTTTTGTTTTTCCAGGTTCAGAAATTTACGGCGGATTAGCGAATACGTGGGATTACGGTCCGTTAGGGACAGAATTGAAAAATAACATTAAACGCGCATGGTGGAAAAAGTTCGTTCAACAATCGCCATATAACGTTGGCTTAGATGCGGCCATTTTAATGAATCCACGCACGTGGGAAGCGTCCGGCCACTTAGGAAACTTTAACGATCCGATGATTGACTGTAAACAATGTAAAGCACGTCATCGAGCGGATAAGTTAATTGAAGGCGCGCTTGAAGCGAAAGGGATTGAAATGGTTGTCGATGGGCTTCCGTTTGAAAAAATGGAGCAGCTCATTCAAGAGCACGACATTGCTTGTCCAGATTGTGGTAGCCGTGACTTTACAAACATTCGTCAATTTAACTTAATGTTTAAAACGTTCCAAGGTGTGACGGAGTCGAGCGCCAACGAAATTTATCTTCGTCCTGAAACGGCACAAGGCATTTTTGTCAACTTTAAAAACGTACAACGGACGATGCGTAAAAAATTACCGTTCGGTATTGCACAAATCGGAAAAAGTTTTCGTAACGAAATTACACCAGGAAACTTTACGTTCCGTACGCGTGAATTTGAACAAATGGAGCTTGAGTTTTTCTGCAAGCCGGGCGAAGAATTACAATGGTTTGATTATTGGAGACAATATTGCGAACAATGGCTTTTATCGCTTGGCATGAAGCGCGAAAACATTCGTTTACGCGATCATTCCGAAGACGAACTATCTCACTACAGCAACGCGACAACCGATATTGAATATAAATTCCCATTCGGTTGGGGCGAGCTATGGGGCATCGCATCACGTACCGATTACGATTTACGTCGTCATATGGAATATTCAGGCGAAGACTTCCATTACCTTGATCAAGAAACGAATGAACGATTTATTCCGTATTGCATTGAACCTTCACTCGGTGCAGATCGTGTGACGCTTGCATTTATGATCGATGCGTACGAAGAAGAACAATTGGCAGACGGCACAACGCGTACCGTCATGCATCTTCATCCGGCATTAGCGCCATATAAGGCAGCTGTATTACCGTTATCGAAAAAGTTATCAGAAGGTGCACGTACAATTTTTGAACAATTGTCACAACACTTTATGGTTGATTACGACGAATCGGGATCAATCGGTAAACGTTATCGCCGCCAAGATGAAATTGGTACACCGTTCTGTATTACGTATGACTTTGATTCGGAACAAGATGAAATGGTGACGGTACGCGACCGCGACACAATGGAACAAACGCGCATTCCAATTGCAGAATTAAAAAGCTTCTTAGAAGAAAAAATTCAGTTTTAAGCAAAAACAGGCTATCCTATAAAGTAGGGTAGCCTTTGTATTAGAAAGGAAGTGCGACGATGAGCATATTAAAAAACGACTGGGCTCCTTTATTAGAAGAGGAGTTTCAAAAACCGTATTATTTAAAGTTGCGTGAGTTTTTAAAAGAAGAATATCGAACGAAAACAATTTATCCTGATATGCACGACATTTTTAATGCCCTCCATTATACTTCATATGCAGATGTCAAAGTTGTCATTTTAGGACAAGATCCATATCACGGGCCAAATCAAGCGCACGGATTAAGTTTTTCTGTAAAACCGGGCGTCGCTTTGCCTCCGTCACTATTAAATATTTTTAAAGAGCTACAAGATGACCTTGGGTGTTATATTCCAAACAACGGTTATTTATTAAAATGGGCGAAGCAAGGGGTGCTATTGCTAAATACCGTATTAACGGTACGACGGGGAGAAGCCAATTCACATAAAGGAAAAGGTTGGGAACATTTTACGGACCGTGTCATTGAACTTGTAAATGAAAAGGATGAACCTGTCGTCTTTATTTTATGGGGACGTCATGCGCAAGCAAAAAAAGCGCTCATCACGAATGAGCATCATTACATCATTGAAGCACCGCATCCAAGTCCGTTTTCCGCCGCACGAGGTTTTTTCGGTAGCCGTCCCTTTTCAAAAACGAACGCCTTTTTACAACAGACAGGGAGAGAGCCCATTGACTGGCAAATCGAAAACATTTGATACACGCGTGAACTGTTATGAATGTAAACATTTTTATGTGACATGGGATGGGCAAATGCCGCGGGGCTGTCGGGCATTCGGTTTTAAAAGCGCGATGTTGCCGTCGATTGTCGTCAGGCAGTCATCTGGGACGCCTTGCATGAAGTTTGTAAAAAAAGAACATAAGGGGAGAAACGGATGAGTTCGTCGCGCTCTATCGCTGTTTCTGTCATTGCGATGATTGTCGCTATTATCGCAGGGACGGTAGGGTTTATGTTTTCTGAGCAATTAACATTTTTTGATGCGCTTTGGTTGACGGTTGTTACGATTTTGACGGTTGGCTATGGTGATACAGTTCCACAAACGTTTTATGGGAAAATGTTTGCGCTCATTATTATTCCCGTCGGTATTAGTATCGTGACGTATGCGACAGGGGCGGTTGTTTCGATGATGATGGAAGGGGAATTTTCGAAAACGGTGCGGAGGAGAAAAATGAAAAAGAAAATAGAAACGATGACACACCATATTATCGTATGTGGATTTGGTCGTGTTGGCGAACAAGTTGTGCGTGAGCTTGTCAAAAATGGGACACGTGTCGTTGTCATCGAGCGGAATGCCGACTGGCTTGAAGAAATGGGCGATCCCATTCCGTACGTTGAAGGCGATGCGACAGAAGATGACGTGTTAATTGCCGCAGGCATTGATCGTGCCGCAGGGTTAGTTGCAGCATTGCCTTCGGATGCTGATAACGTCTTTATTTCTTTAACCGCAAAAGGGCTAAATCCTAATATTCAAGTTGTCGCACGTGCGGAGCGAACGGAATCAGAGGAAAAATTGCGGCGCGCTGGAGCAGACAAAGTCATTAACCCCGCCTTCTTAAGCGGTCGTCGCATGGCGATGACGATGTTAAAGCCGGTGAGTGTTGATTATGTCGATACAATTTTTCACGATCGTGCCGAACAATATGCGATCGAAGAGATTACGATTGAATCGCATTCTTCATTTGTCGGGACATCTGTCCGCGATCAAGCGGTGCGCGCCCGCTTTGGCGTGACGATTATTGCGATTCAACGTCAAAACAACATGATTGGTAACCCAACGCCAGATGAGCGGTTTTGCGTTGGAGATATATTGATCGTATTCGGTGAAAAACGGGCGCTAGAGGCGTTTGAACAGGGAGTCAATAAAAAATAAGCAGCCACATCGGCTGCTTATTGTAATGCATAAATTCTTGCTTCATGTGGACGCATATGAAGTGCGGAGCCTTCTTCTTTCACGTCTGTATAATTACCGAGCAAAAGGTGACGGTCGACCGAAGCAAGATCCTGCGGCAACTCATAAACGTTGTCGTTGTCACAATGATTTAAGACGATGAGCCAACGAACGCCATCGAGCTCGCGTGTGTAGGCGTAAATGTACGGATCATGTTCCGAAAAATCACGGAACGTACCGTACACCATGACTGGATTTTGTTTACGCAATTGAATGAGCTTTTTATAGTAGTAATACACCGAGTTCGGATCCGCCAACGCTTGTTTAACGTTAATTTCTTTATAATTCGGATTCACTTTTAACCAAGGCGTCCCCGTCGTAAATCCTGCGTTTTCGCTATCGTCCCATTGCATCGGTGTCCGAGAATTATCGCGGCTTAATAGCTGCAAGCTTTCTAGCACTTCTTTCGGATCGCATCCTTTGGCGACTTCCTCGGCATATTTATTTTTCATCGCAATGTCGTTGTAGTCATCGATCGAGTCAAATTTGACGCCCGTCATGCCAATTTCTTCCCCTTGATAAATGTACGGCGTTCCAGGCAACGTATGTACGAGCGTAGCGAGCAATTTTGCGGATTCAACTCGAAATTGTTTGTCGTTTCCGTAGCGCGTCACTTGTCGCGTATGATCGTGGTTGTTCAAAAACTGCGAGTTCCACCCTTTCCCCCACAAACCTTCGTACCAACGTTTTTGAATTTGTTTAAAGCGAATCGGATCCCATGTCGGCATTTCGTCGCAAACTTCAAAGTGGAAGAGGGTATGTAGCTCGTTTCGGTCTTCCCCGACATATTTTAATCCTTCTTCTGGCGACACGAAAGCGACTTCCCCGACTGTGAAAATGTCGTAATGCTTTAATACTTTTTCATGCATTTCTTGCAAGTAATCGTGCACGCCTGGGTTGTTTGTTAAATAACGAATGTCATATGGGTTTTCAGCGTCAGGAAACCCTTCAGGTTTGGCAAGCAGAGCAATCGCATCTAAACGGAATCCGTCAATGCCTTTATCTAACCAAAAGCGCATCATTTTATAAATTTCTTCGCGAACTTCTTCGTTTTCCCAGTTTAAATCTGGTTGCTCCACCGCGAATGAATGAAAATAATATTGCCCCGTTTGTTCATCATATTCCCACGTCGATGGCGTAAAGTACGAACGCCAGTTGTTTGGTTTGTCGCGCCATATATACCAATCGCGTTTCGGATTATCTTTTGATGAACGAGATTCAATAAACCAAGGATGTTGGTCGGATGTATGGTTTACGACGAGATCCATAATTAATTTCATTCCACGTTTATGCACCTCATGAAGCAAACGATCAAACGTCGCCATATCCCCAGCTTTATCCATAATGCGATAGTAATCAGAAATGTCGTATCCGTTATCTTTATCTGGCGACTCATAGCACGGGTTTAGCCAAATGACATCGACCCCTAAATCGTGAATGTAATCGAGTTTTTGAATGAGCCCTTCTAAATCACCATACCCGTCGCCATTTGAGTCAAAAAAGCTCCGCCAATACACTTGATAGACGACAGCTTCTTTCCACCATGTCCGTTTCATTCGTTGTCACTCCTTTTTTAAGCGTTTTCAGTTTGAAAAGTTGCTATGTATAAGATACCATTGTTGTAAAGGAAAAAGAAGTAGGGAGTGAAAACGTTTTGGACATATCGGTGACAAATGTATTAACAAAGATCGAAGAAGAAATCGCAAAGGCGAAGCAGTCTTCCTCACCGCAGGCGATGCGTGAGCATATATATGCGGTTCGCGCGTTGTGCGATGTCATTTTACAACAACGATCACAAAATGTGACGGCGATTACGATACCGCAGCCGACAACAACTGAACGATTAGACATCGATGCTGAAGCGAACGGACCATCATTACTTGATTTTTAGAGGGCTTTTGACTGTTCATGATAAATGTATAAATATTTATAAAAATCTGATGATCATTTTATGTGAAAAAAGTCAAAAAGGGGCTGGGAGAAGATGATTCGCACGTACAAAGTCATACTTCTGCCCAACAATAAGCAAAAGACGAGGACTATTGCGGAAGTACGAAAAGAATAGAGTTGAAACAGAGGGAGGTGAATACCGTTACAGAAAAACGGAAAACATCAAGAAACTTGACTTCGGAGCGCCAAGGAAACGAGAGTAGCTTTTCGCGAAATCGGGCGCGATGAACAAGGAAGGAAACATAGACTTTTATAAGTTTTTTATAAAGTCTTGTAAGTTTTCTGTAACGGAATGAACATGAAACTATTTACAATTATCGCTTCCATTAGCGCAGCATTATGTGTCGCGCTCGGTGCATTCGGAGCGCATGTGCTCGAAGGGAGAATTCCAGAGCGATATATCGACACGTGGCAAAAGGCCGTTCAATATCAAATGTTCCACACGATCGGTTTGTTTATTGTTGCATTGCTGGCGACAAAATGGCCGAACGTGACGCCGGTTGGATGGTTTATGCTTGTAGGGATCGTGTTATTTTCGGGTAGTTTATATGTGCTAAGCTTAACACAAATCAAAATACTTGGAGCGATTACACCGTTAGGGGGGGTATCGTTTATTATCGCTTGGCTACTTTTAGCGTATATCGCGATAAAACAAATGTAAAACGAGGCGTGTTTGACGCCTCGTTTTTAACGCGGAGCATATGTGCTTAATCCGCCACCTGATGCAAATGGATATTCATAATTAATTTCTTCATCAAATGTCACATAGTCGAGGTAAATCATCGGTAATAAATAACGCATTCCTGTTTGTGGATCGCTTAAAATAAGATGATCGCGACCAGCGGCTTCAATGACTCCTCGGAAAATCTTTGCATTCCATTCACGGTTGTTTTCAAACGTCATATAAACGGTTGCGATTTTGCCTTTGTTTAAACGTAAAATATTTTCAATATATGATTCTTCAATTGGAAGCATACCTGGTAGCGGTTGGCTTGCGGTTGTTGGCGTTTGCATCGCTCCCGTTTGTGGTGTAGGCATGCCAAACGGATACGTCGGCATTTGGTATGGATAGTAGTACGGATATGGATAATACGGCATTTGTTGACGTTCGTCACTCATCGTAACCCCTCCTTCTAATATACGCGTGGACAATTCGAACGTGTTGGCGCATAAAAACAATGCGACTTAAATCGTCCAGCATTCCATTGATTAAACCATTGCGGCGGACATGATCCGTTCGGTCGAAAAAACCAAAGCGAATTTGTAGCAGGATGGAAACGCTCGCCGCGGATGACGCGTCGGGCAAGACGAATATCTTCTTCACGTGCCCGTTGATAAAAATACCCTTTTTGTACCGCTTCAAATCCTCCAGGGCTTTGAAATACCATCTGACGAATCGTACGAAGACCGTCAAAGTCTAGGCAGTTTGCACGCACACGATTCACTCCAACATTTCCAACCATTAACATGCCGAGTTGTCCGTCTTCTTCTGCCTCTGCGCGCATGAGACGCGCAAGCAATTTGACATCTTCTTCTGTATATGCAACAACAGCCATCCCTTCACCTCACTTTATGAAAATCGCTATTAGCCTATGATGAGACGTATGAAAATGTGAGGAAAGTCGTCATTGTTATATGTATGAGAGAGATGAAAAAAAAAGACCTCCAAATCGGAGGCCTACACATGTAAAAACTGTTCCATTTTTTCTTTCGGCAAAATGTTGCCGACAAAGAACGAGCCGAATTCACCAAATCTTGCGCTCACTTCATCAAATCGCATTTCGTATACGAGCTTCTTAAATTGAAGTACATCGTTTGAAAAGAGCGTGACGCCCCATTCATAGTCGTCAAAGCCGACCGAGCCCGTAATGATTTGTACGACTTTTCCAGCGTATTTTCTACCCGTCATGCCGTGTGCGCGCATTAAATTGCGACGTTCTTCCATCGGAAGCATGTACCAGTTGTCGTTTCCTTGACGGCGCTTGTCCATTGGATAAAAACAAACGTGATTTGTTTTTGGTAAAATCGGATATAAACGGCGACGTACTTCTGGATTTTCGTACGGGTCGCCTGCCTCTGCTGGCAAGTAGTTGCTTAGTTCAACGACAGAGACGTACGAATAGGCTGGCACGAGATATTCAGCAAGCTTTGTTTTGTTGATTGCTGTTTCAATTTCGTGAAGTTCTTCCATCGTTGGACGTAAAAGCATAAACATGATATCTGCTTTTTGCCCCATAATCGTGTAAATCGCATGACTCCCTTCTTTGGCAGCTTCTGTATTTTCCCATTTTTCTACTAATGTGAAAAACTCTTGTATTGCTTCTTGGCGCTCTTCGTTTGTGAGCGTTTTCCAAGCCGCCCAATCAACCGTGCGAAAATCATGCAGACAATACCAACCGTCTAACGTTTGCGCTGCTTCGCTCATGTCCAACACTCCTTTTGTTATGTACTACCGAAATTGTATCATATGCGTTTCGTTTATGCCAAACGCACTATTTGAATCGTTTGTAAATAAGAAAAGCAATAACAATAACGATGCCGCCGACGATCGTGATTGTTGTAAAATGCTGTTCAATAAATGTTTTCGCTTGCGCACCTAAGATGAAAATAATAAGACCTTCAGCGAAAAAGCGCGCCCCACGACCAATAAACGACCAAAAAAGCAACGTGCGAATGCTGATGTTCGAAATGCCCGAAAAAATCGTAAACACTTTATACGGAATTGGGGTAAATCCTGCGATGACAATCGCCATGGCTCCGTATTGTTGAAAGTATTGTTCTACTTTGTCCATTTTTTCATTAGAAATAAAATAACGTAAAATCGGTCTGCCGAATTTTTTTCCAATGTACCACCCAAGCAGTGCGCCAAAGACGGAGGCGATCGTTGTTAAAAAAGAAAACCATAGCGCCTTTTCCGGCTGGGCGATGCTTAACGGAATTAATAATACATCAGGCGGAATCGGAAAAAATGAAGATTCTGTAAACGAAACGATGACGAGACCAATCACACCAAATTCAAGCAACCATTGTTCAATATAATGAATCCATTGTGACATAAATAACGCTCCTTTGTTTTGTACATATTCCTTAACAAATATATCACTTTTTAGGCGATATATCACTCAGTTTAAAAAACAGAATTGTTATAAAAAAAAGACTATTTTCGTTTATGGTGTAATTCATTGCTTTTCGTCTCAATAAGAGTATTCTAATAGATAGACGAATTTTTTAAAACTAAGGAGGAACATTTCGTGAGTGATTTATTTGCAGCCTTAAAACAAAAGGTGGCAGGGAAAAATGTAACGATCGTGTTTCCGGAAGGATTAGATGAACGTATTTTAACAGCTGTCGGACGTCTAGCGGCAGAAAATGTATTACATCCGATTGTCATCGGCGAGCAAGAAGCGGTTGTTCAAAAAGCGAAAGAACTTGGCTTGACGCTTGAGAAAGTAGAAATTATCAACCCACATACGTATGAAGAAATGGATGAGATGGTTGTTGCGTTTGTTGAACGTCGCAAAGGAAGAGTGACAGAAGAAGATGCACGCAACATTTTACTCGATGAAAATTACTTCGGTACGATGCTTGTGTATATGGGAAAAGCGCACGGACTTGTGAGCGGTGCCGCACATTCGACAGCGGATACGGTTCGTCCTGCGTTACAAATTATTAAAACAAAACCGGGTATTCGCAAAACATCAGGTGTGTTCATTATGGTGCGCGGTGATGAGAAATATGTATTTGCCGATTGTGCGATTAACATTGCACCAGATAGCCAAGATTTAGCAGAAATCGCTGTAGAGAGTGCACAAACAGCGAAAATGTTTGATATTGAGCCGCGTGTAGCGATGCTTAGCTTCTCAACGAAAGGATCAGCGAAATCGCCAGAAACAGAAAAAGTGATCGAAGCGGTGCGCATCGCAAAAGAAATGGCGCCAGAGTTAACGCTTGATGGCGAGTTTCAATTTGATGCCGCGTTCGTTCCATCTGTGGCGAAAAAGAAAGCGCCAGATTCCGTTATTCAAGGTGATGCGAACGTCTTTATTTTCCCAAGCTTAGAAGCGGGAAATATCGGCTATAAAATTGCTCAACGTCTCGGCAATTTTGAAGCAGTTGGTCCAATTTTACAAGGATTAAATCAGCCAGTAAACGATTTATCGCGCGGATGCAACGCCGAAGATGTATACAAATTATCACTTATCACAGCAGCGCAGGCGCTTGCGGCGATGGAATGATGAGCGAATTGTTGCAACAACAAATGTGGCGAGTGATCGACCATACAACCCTCGGGCCATCGTTTGATGCGAAGCAGTCATTTGCGTTTGATGATGCGCTTTGTGAATCGGTTGGTAGCGGTCAGTCACAGCCGGTTGTTCGCTTATGGGTGCATCATCAGACGGTTGTGCTCGGCATTCAAGATACGAAATTGCCGTACATTGAAAAAGGACTCGCCTACTTACATGAACAAGGTTGGCGTACGATCGTCCGCAACTCTGGTGGATTGGCGGTCGTATTAGATGAAGGGGTTTTAAACGTTTCGCTTATTTTTCCTGATACAAAAAAAGGAATTGATATTGATCGAGGATATGAAGCGATGGCGACACTCATTGCACACATGCTGCCAGAAGCGCATGTGCAAACAGGAGAAGTTGTCGGTTCGTATTGCCCGGGAAGTTTTGACTTGAGTATTGACGGGAAAAAATTTGCAGGCATTTCACAACGTCGCATTCGGGGCGGTGTCGCGGTACAAGTGTATATATGTGTAAACGGAAGCGGCGCAACACGAGCGGAGTTTATTCGTCAGTTTTATGAGCGAGCGTTGGCGGGAGAACAAACGAAGTTTACGTATCCGACAATCGTTCCACATACGATGGCATCATTAAGTGAACTGCTCGGTAAAGAAATGACTGTTTCAGTGCTGATCATCCGACTATATGAAGCGCTCCAAGCGTTTGGAAGTAGGCTCGAGCCATCATCGCTCACCCCGGAAGAATGGGAGCGATATTACATGTATTTTCAGCGTATGATTGATCGAAACGAGACGATGTTGCCGAAATAAAAAAGCTGTCCGATGCGACAGCTTTTTTACTCGGCAATCTTTTCGATTTTTTCTAAATTTCCGTTGCGATCCATTTTGAAAATAGGGGGCTTAAACTCATCTTCTGAAATTTCCATTTGTCTTGCACGGTTAATGATGCGTGCCATCGTTCCGTAATCTTCGCGTAATTCTTCATTTTCTTTTTGAAGTTTTGTAAATTGTTGTTCTAGTTGTTTATATTGTTGTTGTAGTTGTTCGAGCTCAAGTTTTAGCTGCTTATTTTCCACTAGCGCTGTTTCTTGACCGATATACGATTGTTTTAAAGAGTGCAAAAAAGCAATGACATGGTCAAGCGTTAACTGACTTGTTTCGACATGTTCATATTCATTCGCCTGCACTTCTAACGGTTCCATTCCTAACTCTTCAAGCGAAGGTACAGGAGGTGTATAAAGCGGCCGTTTTCGCAACGCATGTTTATTTCCAAGTGCGCGTTGCCGTTGTTTACGGAACTTCTTTGCCATTTGTAACGATTCTTCGTACTGTTGACGCACGACTGCATTCCAGCGAAACCCGCATGCCGCTGACGTGCGGTTTAATTTATCGCCCACTTCTTCAAACGCATTTAACTGCGTGCTCCCTTCGCGCACATGGCGCAACACCGTTTCAGCTAGCAATAAATCTTCTTCTTCAGTCCAAGCATCTTGTCGTTTTTTTGTCATGAAAAAAACTCCTTTCGCATTCTTTTACTTTCATAATCACCAAAAAACAAGAAAGATATACTATTTTTCAAAGGAAATAGATGTAGCTTGCATTGTTCGCGTATACGCGTTAGAATACTCGTTAGCGAAAAGGAGTGAGGACGGTATGCAAAATGAATTTCGCGTCTGTGATGACTGTCAAGCAACAAATTTAAAAACGTTGTTGCCAAGGTTAAAAAAATTAGACCCGAACGCGACTATTGAAATTGGCTGTCAATCGTATTGCGGTCCTGGTCGAAAAAAAGTGTTTGCGTTCGTCAACAATCGCCCTGTATCAGCGATGACGGAAGATGAATTAATAGAAAAGATTGCTGCGAAGTTGAAAAAATAAAAATCGCCTTTGTGTTCGAAGGTGATTTTTTTCTTTATTTCTGAAAAAAGGAATCTTTGTTTTTTAAAAAGAACGCTCTATAATAAAGCTATGTTATGAACGGAAGAGAGGGAGAAGGATTGTATCCCAACGAAAAATTAAGCGAAGAGAAAGTGTTTAAAGATCCGGTGCATCGGTATGTGCATGTGCGTGATAAAGTTATTTGGGATTTAATTGGCACAAAAGAATTTCAACGGTTGCGCCGCATTAAACAGCTCGGTACGACGTATTTGACGTTTCACGGCGCGGAGCATAGTCGCTTTAATCATTCACTTGGTGTCTATGAAATTGTCCGTCGCATCGTTGACGATGTGTTCGCCGGTCGACCAGATTGGGATGAAAACGAGCGCTTGCTTTGTTTATGCGCTGCGCTTTTGCACGATTTAGGACATGGACCGTTTTCGCATTCGTTTGAAAAAGTGTTTCATCTTGATCATGAACAATTTACCCGCGCAATTATTTTAGGCGATACGGAAGTAAATGCGGTGCTCCGTCGCGTATCGTTTGATTTTCCGAAAAAAGTGGCGGAAGTGATTGCGAAGACGTACGAAAATAAGCTTGTCGTTAGTCTCATTTCAAGCCAAATTGACGCCGATCGTATGGACTATTTATTGCGCGATGCATACTATACAGGCGTCAGTTACGGGCATTTTGATATGGAACGTATTTTGCGTGTCATGCGTCCTCGTGAAGAGCAAGTCGTCATTAAACGAAGCGGCATGCATGCGGTAGAAGATTATATTATGAGCCGATATCAAATGTATTGGCAAGTATATTTCCATCCCGTCACGCGTAGCGCCGAAGTCATTTTAACGAAAATTTTGCACCGTGCGAAACATCTATATTTAGCTGGTTATACATTTCAAACACCTCCTGTTCATTTCCAATCTCTTTTTCATGGAAATATGCAACTAGAAGACTACTTGAAACTAGATGAAGCGGTAACATTATATTATTTTCAACAATGGCAAGATGAACGAGATGCGATTTTAAGCGATTTATGCTGTCGCTTTATGCATCGTAATTTATTTAAATACGTCGAATTTCAACCGACGAATGAGGAAATGAAAAAGCTAGTGGAATTGACGACGTTGTTTAAAAAAGCAGGCATTGACCCGGATTATTATTTAGTCGTTGATTCTTCATCGGATCTTCCTTACGATTTTTACCGACCGGGGGAAGAAGAGGAGAGGCTTCCGATTTATTTGTTAATGCCGAATGGGGAGTTGCGTGAATTATCGCGGGAATCGACGATTGTTGATGCGATTTCCGGGAAGCGTCGCACCGATCATAAATTATACTTTCCGCAAGATCTTCTCGATGATTTATCGACAAAACGAAACGTGAAGAAAAAAATTAAACAACTTTTATATGAATAGGAGATGAGGGCGTTGCTTTTCGAGCATGCGAAAATGTTGAAAGCGTTAGCAGCAGTAGGGGAAATTGTCGGTCGAAAAAAACTACAAAAAATGATTTACATTGCGAAAAAGATGAAGTTTCCTTTTTATGAAAAGTTCGATTTTCATTTTTACGGTCCGTATTCGGAAGAATTGACGTTGCGTATGGAAGAGTTATGTAACGTTGGCTTTGTGCAAGAAATGAAAGAAAAAAAAGGCGGGTACTATCAATATCGTTACGTGTTGACGGAAGCGGGCGAGCAGTTTTTGAAGCACTATCATTTGGACATGCCTGATTTAGACGTTTGTTTGCGCAGTTTAAATGAACAAAGTGCAAGATTTTTAGAGCTAGTTTCGACGATTTTATATTTTGAAGATTTAAGTAAAGATGAAGTGAAAGAAAAAGTATTTACATTAAAAAGCAAACAGCGATATACGGAAGAAGAAGTGGAAGAAGCGTATCGTTACATCGAGCAGTTGCGTGCACAAGCGTACATAAAAAGCTGACCTCCACAGGTCAGCTTTCGTCGCTTAATCGCTTTCCGCCAATCGCATAATGATTTTTCGACATTTCTTCAATAAAGACGACAATTTTTTCTTTCGGTGCACCTGTCGTTTCCGCAACGGCTTCTGTTACTTTCTCAACGAGCGCTCGTTTCTGTTCTTCTGTGCGTCCTTCAAGCATTTTTACTGTTACATATGGCATGGCCACCGCCCCTTTCCTCTTCATTCGACAATCGTTATTATACCATTCATCGACCGTTCTCAGTAGTGCTTCCCCTTGTTTTTCGTGTATAATAATCAAAAAATAAAAACGTTTGAAAAGGAGAAGGAACGTGGACCAATTTTTAGCATATCCGCTTCGGGAAATACCGTATGTTGTATTGGCGCTTGCGCTTGCGTTTTCTGTTCATGAATTTGCGCACGCATACGTGGCGTATAAATTTGGCGATCCGACGGCAAAACAACAAGGGAGACTGACGTTGTCGCCGCTCGCTCATTTAGACATATTAGGGACGTTGCTTATTTTCATTGCCGGATTTGGTTGGGCGCGTCCGGTGCCGGTCAATCGTGGCTATTTCCGTCATCCACGTGTGGCGGGTATTCTCGTTTCTGTCGCTGGCCCGCTCAGCAATTTGTTGCTTGCGGCTATCGGTTTTGCTTTATGGTATGGAATGATTCGCATCGGCATATTTGACTTTATTCCAATATGGTTTCGAGACGGGTTGTATCAGTTTTTTGAAATTTATATCGGATTGAATATTTTACTGTTCGTTTTTAACTTATTGCCGTTTCCTCCGCTTGACGGGTATCGCATCATCGAAGATTTAGCGCCGATGCATATGCGTGCAAAAATGACACAATTTGAAAATTATGGAGCGCTCATTTTTTTAATTCTCATTTTCACGCCATTAGATCAATATACGATTCGACCAATTTTCCACGTAGCCATTCCAACGGTTGCTCAATGGCTACAAGACATATTTTCAACGCTCATTTTATGATGAAAGGATGAACGATCGTGGAAGAGAAAAAAAAGCCGATGTTTAACATTATTAAAAAAGAGCCGAAAGTGCACGGAACGTTTGGTACAGGGGTGCTTAGTTTGGCGAACGTTTCTCCTGTCATTATCGATGTTGAAGCAGGCGAAGCGTTTATTGATATGGGAGCGATGCATGCGCGCAGCGTCGTAGAAAAAGGCATTAAGTTCACACCAAATCGTGATGAAGTGCCAAACGGCAAACCTTATTGGCTCGTCTGGGTAACGATTGATCAGGCGGAAGAAGGGGCGTATTATGCCGGGGTGACGGCATGCGAAATGACGGTCGATCGCGAGGCGCGTCGCGGATATAAATCGCTTCCCGAACATGTGAACCGCATGGACAAATCGTTAAAGCGACATATTATTGTTGATCATATGGATGAGCGGTCAAAAGAGGTGTTAGCTTCGTTTTTACAACAACATAACCGCGACATGTGGGAACGCTCAAGCGAGGAGTTAAAACGTCAGCTTCAAAATCATGGATAAAATGTGACGGTTTTGTGAACGAAAACCTATGTATACTTGTCGTTGAGTGGGAAAAGGAGTAAACTAAAAATACAAATGTAACACATGATAAAACTAGGACGCATAAACGCCCAAGCATACTCGCTTGGGCGTTTATGTTTAAAACCAATCAAACAACCGTTTTAACCACGAATCTTTTTCCTTTTTCTTTTTCTTCTTTTTCTTTTCCGCTGGATGGTCCTTGCAGTAGTCGGTCGGTTCTGTACCGACGACATAGTAGCTTAACCGTTTGATCGGACAAGCGGTTGTCGCAAGTTTCCCACTATGAGGATCGACATATACGCCAACGACGCCTTCTGGCGGTTCGAATGTCGCGACTTTTCTTTCGCGTAAACTGTCTTCCATAAAATTGATCCAAATATGTTTTGCGTATTGTCTTTCATCTGTGCGATCAATTGTTTCATCTCGGTCATATCCCGTCCAGACGGCTGTGACAAGTTGCGGCGTGAAACCGATCATCCAACTATCTGTTTTCGTCGTCCCTGATTTTCCAGCATACGGTCGAGTGATGCGCGGAATGATTGATTGTCCTGTCACCGAAGCATAGTCATTTAATGTCGGATCAAACATGCCGGTCATTAAATGCGTCGTCACAAAAGCAAGTGCAGGATCGAGTATTTGTTCATCGTTTGATTGTTGTTCGTATAGCACTTTTCCTTCGAAGTTTGTCACTTTTTTAATAAATACAGGTTCGACCTTTTTTCCACCGTTGGCGATAATGCTGTAGGCGCGTGCCATATCCATCAACTTAACGGGCGACGTCCCGAGCGCAAGCGATGGCACTTGTTTCAGTTTGCTTGTAATGCCAAGTTGTTTGGCGATGGCGACAAGCTTGTCTTGTCCGAGCAACAAATGCGTTTTTACGGCATAGACGTTGTCAGATAAGGCAATCGCTTGGGCGAGTGTAATTGTATCGTTCGCGTAATAGTTGTTAAAGTTGCGCGGTGCATATGTCGAACCGTCTTCAAGTGTAAACGTCGTTGGTTCGCTACGTAACAACGTTGATGGGGTAAACCCATGTTGTAGCGCGACATAATATAAAAACGGCTTGAATGTAGAGCCAGGTTGACGTTTTGCTTGTGTTGCCCGATTAAATGGACTTTTCTCATAGTCACGCCCTCCGACAAGTGCTTTCACTTCACCTGTTTTCGGCTCCATCGCGACAAGCGCCACTTGAATGTTAGACTGCGAATGAATCGTTTCTTTTATTTTTGCTTCTGCAATTGCTTGCATGTCGATATCGAGCGTTGTATACACACGCAATCCGCCCATTTCAATCGTTTCTTCATCAAATCCGAGTTTTGTTTTTAACATTTGTTTGACCGCATCTTGAAAATACGGGGCAATCGTTTTTGTTTTCATATGCTCGCCGTTTGAAAAATGAAGCGGTTCATTTGCTGCTTTTTCGGCTTCTTTCTCGGATAAAAATTTTGCCTCGACCATCGAATGTAAGACAATGCGTTGCCGTTTTTTTGCTCGTTCCATATCGACAAGCGGCGAATAGTAGCTCGGGCCTTTCGGAATGCCTGCGAGCATCGCTGCTTCCGCTACGGTTAAATCGCGGGCCGATTTTCCGAAATAAAAGTTGGCGGCTGCCTCAATGCCGTATACACCATGTCCGTAATAAATGGTGTTTAAATATCCTTCTAAAATGTCGTTTTTTTCGTAGTTTGCTTCCAGTTGAATCGTATACAGTGCTTCTTGTATTTTTCGCCACCACGTTTTTTCGTAGCTTAAAAATAAGTTGCGGGCATATTGTTGAGTAATTGTGCTTGCTCCTTGCACTTTTTTCATCGCTTTAATATCTGCGACGATCGCCCCAGCGATGCGCTTCAAGTCGAAACCATAGTGGTCAAAAAATTTTCGATCTTCCACCGCAATCGTCGCTTCAATGGCGTGTTGAGACATATCGGATAGTTTTATCCAATATCTTTTTCCTCCGTAATGATTTTCACCAATTTTCGTTCCGTCTTCTGCATAAAAAATTGTGGATTGCGGAACGGCTAAAGGGGGAGGACCTTTCCATTTCGCAAATATAATAAGCCCAGCGATCGTGAGTGTGCATAACAAGCTAGCAACAAAAGCGAACAAAAGAAAGAGTCGCATATATTTAAACGTTCGTTTCCATCGTTCGATGGCAATCGTCTCCATAGCCATCACCTCATTTTTTACGTTTACAATTTAGTATAAAGACATTTTTATTTTTTTAAACGTTTTCTAGCAATTTTTACTTGAAATTTTGCTAGATTGCTCTATACTTTTTCATGTTTAGCATTTTATTTTTTGGGCATGATAAGCGGTGCATTATTGACGAAAGGGTGTTCAATATGGAACTTTGGTTTACTGAAAAACAGACGGACAACTTTGGAATTACAGCACGAATTAGACGCACTTTACATACAGAGCAAACGGAATTCCAAAAGCTCGATATGGTCGAAACAGAAGAATTCGGGAACATGCTTATTTTAGACGGAATGGTGATGACAACGCAAAAAGATGAGTTCGTCTATCATGAAATGGTGGCGCACGTTCCGTTATTTACGCATCCAAATCCAGAAAACGTTCTTGTTGTTGGTGGCGGAGACGGCGGTGTCATTCGTGAAGTGTTAAAGCATCCGAGCGTGAAAAAAGCGACGCTTGTTGAAATTGACGGCAAAGTGATCGAGTATTCGAAAAAATATTTGCCAGAAATCGCCGGTCAATTGGACGACCCACGCGTTGAAGTGAAAGTAGATGACGGCTTTATGCATATTGCGCAAAGTGAAAATGAATATGACGTCATTATGGTTGACTCGACAGAACCTGTTGGTCCAGCGGTGAATTTATTTACAAAAGGGTTTTATGCAGGCATTGCGAAAGCGTTAAAAGAAGACGGTATTTTTGTTGCGCAAACAGATAACCCTTGGTTTAAAGCAGATTTAATTCGCACCGTTCAACGTGATGTGCGCGAAATTTTCCCGATTACGCGTTTATATATCGCAAACATTCCGACGTACCCAAGCGGTATGTGGACGTTCACCCTCGGTTCGAAAAAGTATGATCCGCTTGAAGTAAGCGATGATCGTTTCCATGACATCGAAACGAAATATTACACAAAACAGCTTCATAAAGCATGCTTCGTATTGCCGAAATTTGTTGAAGACTTAGTGAAGTAAGGAGAGAAAACGATGCGATTTGATGAAGCGTATTCTGGCAACGTATTTATTAAGAGCCACCCAAATTTTGAAGAAAGCCAGGCGGTTATTTATGGAATGCCAATGGACTGGACGGTGAGCTATCGCCCAGGTTCTCGCTTCGGTCCAGCGCGCATTCGCGAAGTGTCGATCGGGCTTGAAGAATATAGTCCATATTTAGACCGCGAGCTTGATGAAGTGAAATATTTTGATGCGGGTGATATTCCTTTACCGTTCGGTAACGCTCAGCGCAGTTTAGACATGATTGAACAGTTTGTCGATCGTATATTGGAAGCTGGAAAGTTTCCGCTCGGTCTTGGCGGCGAGCATTTAGTGTCTTGGCCAGTTATGAAAGCGGTATATAAGAAATATCCAGACTTAGCAATTATTCATATGGATGCGCACACAGATTTACGCGAACATTACGAGGGTGAACCGTTGTCGCACTCGACGCCAATTCGTAAAATTGCTGAGCTCATTGGGCCGAAAAATGTATATTCTTTCGGTATCCGTTCTGGAATGAAAGAAGAATTTGAATGGGCGAAACAAAACGGGATGTATATTGCGAAATTTGACGTGCTTGAGCCGTTAAAAGAGGTGCTTCCAACGCTTGCAGGCCGCCCGGTATATGTGACAATCGACATTGACGTATTAGATCCAGCGCATGCGCCGGGAACAGGAACTGTCGATGCAGGAGGCATTACATCGAAAGAGCTATTAGCTGCGATTCATGCGATTGCGCGCTCCGATGTGCGCGTTGTCGGAGCAGATTTAGTCGAAGTTGCGCCTGTATATGATCACTCTGAACAAACAGCCAACACAGCAAGCAAACTCGTGCGCGAAATGCTTCTCGGTTGGGTAAAATAAAGACAAAAATCCCTGTCAGCGCGACAGGGATTTTTTTTCATAAAAGTATTTCCAACGTCATACATTGAAAGTAACATTTACATGATGGAAACGTTTGAAAGGAGGTGAGAAAAATGGGTATTCGATTGATTAAAATTTCGGCTGTTTATTTCGCAATTGGCGTCTGTTTAGGGCTTTATATGTCGATGACGCACGTTTTTACATTTACACCTGTCCACGTCCATATTAACTTGCTCGGTTGGACGGCGTTGACGCTTGCTGGCATTTTATATCATTTATTCCCTCATATTGCGGAAACAAAAACGGCGAAAGCACACTTTTGGCTTCATAACATCGGATTACCAGTGATGATGATCGGTTTAGCGTTTGTCGTTTCTGGAAATGAAGCATTCATTCCGCTCACAGCGATCGGAGGTACTCTTGTGACGCTCGCGGTGCTCGTGTTTGCATGGAATGTATTAAAAAACTTAAAGCAAGCATAACCTGTTCGGCGGTCTCTAAAAAGAGGCCGCCTATTGCATGTATGCGCCTCTTTTTCTATACTTATCTACAGTCACAACAACAGCGAGGATGTGGGGAAGGTGAACGGAGTACCGATACAGCTAAAGCAGGTGACAGAAATTCGCGACGGTGCACGAAAAGAAATTGTTGTCATTGAGGCAAATGGTTTATACTACTTAAAAGGAGACGCAACGTATGTAACGTTTGAAGAGACGTATGAAGGAGAAACGATCAAAAACGTTGTGAAAATTGCCAATGATGAAGTCGTCGTTCTTCGTTCCGGTGCGATCTCGATGCGACATACGTTTCGCAAGCAGTCGGAAACGATCGGCACGTACGAAAGCCCGATGGCGCGCTGGGAAATGAAAACAAAAACAGAACAAGTGCTGTATCAGTATAACGAGAAAACGAAAAAAGGGCAGTTGTTTTTTTCTTACATACTCCATTTATCAGGGAAACACGTTGGTCGTCATACGGTGACGATTTCGTTTAAGGAGGCAAAAAAATGAACATTGTTGAACAAATGAAACAAAAGTTAAAAGAAGAAATCAGGGAAGCAGTCATTCGCTCAGGAGTCGCGACAGAAGCAGACGTTCCAAACGTCATTTTAGAGACGCCAAAAGATAAAGCGCACGGCGACTATTCAACAAACGTTGCGATGCAACTCGCGCGCGTTGCAAAAAAGGCACCACGCATGATTGCGGAAGACATTGTACGCCATTTTAACGGTGAAGCTGTGTTCGTGAAAAAAGTGGACATTGCTGGACCAGGGTTTATTAATTTTTACATGGACAATCGCTATTTAACAGAACTCGTTCCAACCATTTTACAAGCAGGGGACGCATACGGCGAAACAAACGTCGGCAACGGTCAAAAAGTGCAAGTTGAGTTCGTCTCCGCAAACCCGACAGGTAGTTTGCACTTAGGTCACGCACGTGGAGCAGCGGTTGGTGATTCGTTATGCAACATTTTGAAAAAAGCAGGTTTTGACGTCACGCGAGAATATTACATTAACGATGCCGGCAACCAAATTGCCAACTTAGCCAAGTCGGTCGAAGCGCGCTATTTTCAAGCGCTTGGCATTGATAAAGATATGCCAGAAGACGGCTACTTCGGTGAAGATATTATTGAACTAGGGAAAAAATTAGCAGAAGAACATGGCGACAAGTTTGTCGCGCTCGATGAACAAGAGCGACTTCAACAGTTTCGCGAGTACGGATTAGCGTTTGAAATGGATAAAATTAAAAAAGATTTAGCGGACTTCCGCGTCACGTTTGACGTATGGTATTCGGAAACGTCTCTTTACCATAACGGAAAAATCGAAAAGGCGCTTGAGACATTGCGCGAAAAAGGACATATTTACGAACAAGATGGCGCGACATGGTTCCGTTCGACGACATTCGGTGACGACAAAGACCGCGTGCTCATCAAACAAGATGGCACGTACACATATTTATTGCCAGATATTGCGTATCATCAAGATAAACTTGAGCGCGGGTTTGAAAAAATTATTAACATTTGGGGAGCCGATCATCACGGTTACATTCCGCGCATGAAGGCGGCGATCGCTGCGCTCGGATACGACCCTGATGTATTGGAAGTTGAAATTATTCAGCTTGTCAGCTTGTATCAAAACGGTGAAAAAGTGCGCATGAGCAAGCGGACAGGAAAGGCGGTTACGTTGCGCGACTTAATGGAAGAAGTCGGACTAGACGCCACGCGCTATTTCTTTGCGATGCGCTCATCGGATACGCATTTAGATTTTGATATGGACTTAGCGGTGTCGCAATCGAATGAAAACCCTGTGTACTATGCGCAATATGCTCATGCACGTGTATGCAGCATGCTTCGTCAAGGTGAAGAACAAGGATTATCTTATGATGGACAACTCTCTTTCACATACGAATTAGCGGAAAAAGAAATAGACTTATTGAAAAAACTTGGAGAGTTTCCTTCAGCTGTTGCGGAAGCAGCGGTGAAACGTTCACCACATCGCATGACGAACTACATTTTTGATCTTGCTTCAGCGTTGCATAGTTTTTACAACGCGGAAAAAGTGCTTGATGCAACGAATGTTGAAAAAAGCCGCGCTCGCCTGGCGCTTATGAAAGCTGTACAAATTACATTGAAAAATGCGTTAGCGCTTGTTGGTGTACATGCACCGGAAAAAATGTAATGCAAAAGAGGGTGTCCCAAATAGGGCACCCTTTCTCATTACAACAATGGAGACATCAAAGTCGCAACGCCTTCTTTTAGTCGGTCAAGCCAAGATTGCTTGCGAAAATATTCCGCTGTCAACAACGTGGATGTGTCGATATCGCGAGTGATCGTTTGTTTCACATATTGAATGAACGGTTTGTCATATATGTAACAATTCATTTCGTAGTTGATGAACAAGCTGCGATGATCGAAATTCGCTGTGCCGATATCACATATATCGTCATCGATGACAATTACTTTTGCATGGTAAAACCCGTTATAAAACTGATAAATACGAGCTCCTGCGCGAAGAAGCTGACGAAAATGAGGAAATGAAGCTTCTCTGACAAACGGATGATCCGCTTGCATCGGGGCAATAATGGTTAGTTGAACACCTCGTTTCATCGCTTTCAAAAGAGCGTTCATCAATTTTTGGCTCGGAATGAAATACGGGGTACCGATCAAGATTTCCCTTTTCGCCTGTTCGATCAGTTGAATAAACTCATCCTCTAAATATGCTCCATTTGTCGGAAGAAAGCGGTGTTTCACCGTTCCTTTTTGAAGAGGTGGAAAATACCGTTCATCATCTCCAAACGATTGCCCAGTCGCTTTTTTCCAATCTTCTTGGAATTGTCGCTGCAAATCATGAACCCCTTCTCCCATAATTTTTAAATGATAGTCGCGCCAATGGCCAAACTTCGGATCTTGACCAATATATTCTTTTCCGACGTTAAACCCACCTAAATAGCCAACTTTTCCATCAATCACGGTAATTTTTCGGTGATTTCGTTCGTTCAATTTGTAGAAAAAAAACGGCAATGTCGGACGATTCGCAAAGGCAAATTGCCCGCTTTTTTGTCGGAGGGATGACGGTAGCCCGAAACTGCCAACCCAATCAACAAGTAGACGCACTTCTACTCCTTCATTTACTTTTTGCTCAAGTAAAGAAAAAAATCGTTGCCCGATTTCATCATTGCGTACGATGTAAAATAAAATGTGAATATGATGTTTCGCTTGTTCTAGTTGCGCGAAATAGTCTTCAAACAACGTTTCACCCGTCGTAAATAGCGTGATGTCGCTTTGTCGTTCGACACCGATTTTTTTTCGTGCTGTCGTTTTTGACACTTTATCGCCCCATTTATAATCGAGCAAAAGAAGAAACAATAAAATAATAGCAACTATGAGCCAGCGCATGCCCCCACTCCTTTCATTGTTGTAGTTTTCCCAAAAAGAAAATAAAAAATGAGAAAAAATATTGACTGAATGCTCATTCATTATATAATGAAAGTAAGTTTGTTCAGAAAATTTATTTTATTTTTACAACAAAGGGGGAAGGGTATTGTGCTTTGGTTGAACTGGATTGCTTTTTTACTTGTGACAGCGTACGCCGTTCATTTGTTTGTGTATCTCGTGAAAACGCGCATTGCGTATATTAAGTTAGGGAAAAAAGTTGAGTTTGATGGAAAAGTGAAAGAGCGTCTACAAAACATATGGGTGAACGTCTTTGGGCAAAAAAAGCTGTTAAAAGACAAAAAAAGCGGTATTATTCACGTCATGTTCTTTTACGGCTTTATTCTCGTTCAGTTTGGTGCCATTGATTTCATTATTAAAGGGCTTGTGCCAGGGGCTCACTTGCCGCTTGGGCCACTTTATCCAGCGTTTACGTTTTTCCAAGAAATTATCACATTGCTTATTTTAGTGGCGGTGTTATGGGCGTTTTATCGCCGTTACATCGAAAAGCTCGTCCGTTTAAAACGTGATTTCAAAGCAGGACTTGTCCTTATTTTTATCGGTGGACTAATGCTTTCGGTGTTATTCGGTAACGGTATGGGACGCATTTGGCATAACGAAGGATCATCGTGGAGCGAACCTGTCGCTTCTGCCATTGCGCTTGCGTTTAGTTGGGTAGGCGAAACAGGAGCAGCGGCGTTGTTTTTTGTCGCTTGGTGGGTGCATTTGCTTATTTTATTAACGTTTTTAGTGTACGTGCCACAATCAAAACACGCCCATTTAATTGCCGGACCAGTTAACGTCTTTTTCAGCCGATTAACGAGACCGAAACTTGAAAAAATCAACTTTGAAGATGAGACACAAGAATCGTTTGGCGTCGGGAAGATTGAAGACTTTAAGCAAACGCAACTTATCGATTTATATGCCTGTGTCGAGTGCGGGCGCTGTACGAACATGTGCCCAGCAACGGGGACAGGGAAAATGTTATCACCGATGGATCTTATTTTAAAGTTGCGCGACCATTTAACAGAAAAAGGTGCAGCCATTACATCGAAAGCTCCTTGGGTGCCGACGTTTGCGTTTGCGAACACAAAAGGAAACCAGCTCGCTTTTATGGCACAAGGAATGCAAGAACAAGCCGCAACGATTGAAATGCCGAACTTAATTGGCGATGTCATTACGGAAGAAGAAATTTGGGCATGTACGACGTGTCGCAACTGTGAAGACCAATGCCCAGTGATGAATGAACATGTCGATAAAATTATTGATTTGCGTCGTTACCTCGTATTAACAGAAGGAAAGTTAAACCCAGATGCACAACGGGCGATGACAAATATCGAACGTCAAGGAAACCCATGGGGACTCAATCGCAAAGAAAAAGAAAATTGGCGCGAGTTGCGTGAAGATGTCCGCATTCCGACAGTAAAAGAAATGCAAAAAGCAGGGGAAGAATTCGAATATTTATTCTGGGTTGGTTCGATGGGTTCTTTCGATAATCGAAGTCAAAAAATTGCGTTAGCCTTTGCGCGTCTATTAAATGAAGCAGGCGTGAAATTTGCGATTTTAGGAAACAAAGAGAAAAACTCGGGCGATACGCCACGCCGTTTAGGAAACGAATTTTTATTCCAAGAATTAGCGACAGCCAATATTGCCGAATTTGAAAAAGCGGGCGTGAAAAAAATTGTGACGATCGACCCGCATGCGTATAACACATTCAAAAACGAATATCCAGATTTCGGCTTTGAAGCGGAAGTATATCACCATACGGAGTTACTAGCAAAGCTTGTTGAAGAAGGCCGTCTTGTCCCGAAATATGAAGTAAACGAAGTCGTGACATTCCATGATTCATGTTATTTAGGTCGATATAACGACGTATACGATGCACCGCGTCAAATTTTGAAAGCGATTCCGGGTGTGAAACTTGTTGAAATGGCACGCCATCGTGAAACAGGCATGTGTTGTGGCGCTGGTGGCGGATTAATGTGGATGGAAGAAACAACAGGCACCCGCATTAACGTCGCGCGCACAGAACAGGCGCTAGAAGTGAATCCGACAGTTATTAGCTCTGGCTGTCCGTACTGCTTAACAATGTTATCAGATGGTACGAAAGCAAAAGAAGTAGAAGAAAAAGTTGGCACGTATGATGTGGCGGAGTTGTTAGAAAAGGCGGTATTTGGACCTGTTCATTAAAAATTCTAAAAAAAATAAATAGTTTTATTTTTAAGATATTTCTGGTATAATGAAAACAATAGGAAGGTGTGCGGTTTCGTGCGCCTTCTTTGCCCGTCCATCATTGAACGAGCGTTCGCTCAATATTTTTGAAAGGGCTTTCTTATAACGAAAAGGGGGAGAAACATGGGGAAAACGGTCATTGTTAGTGGGATACGTACACCTTTTGGAAAGTTTGGTGGCGGTTTAAGCGCATTGAGCGCAGCGCAGCTTGGAGGTATCGCGATCAAAGAGGCGCTCGTGCGCGCAAATATGAATGCAAAACATGTTGATGAAGTCGTATTCGGCACCGTATTGCAAGGTGGACAAGGACAACTTCCATCGCGGCAAGCAGCGAGAGAAGCGGGGATTCCGTGGGAGACAAAAACCGAAACGATTAATAAAGTGTGCGCCTCAGGGATGCGTAGCGTCACGCTCGGCGATCAAATCATTCGTGCTGGAGATGCGGACGTCATCGTTGCAGGTGGAATGGAATCGATGAGCAATGCGCCGTATATATTACCGAAAGCACGTTGGGGATTGCGTATGGGCGACTCGACGGTGAAAGATTTAATGGTCTATGATGGATTGACATGCAGTTTTACAGGTGTGCATATGGGTATTTACGGAAGTGAAACAGCAAAAGAGTTAGGCATTACGCGCGAAGAACAAGACCGCTGGGCGTATCGCAGTCATCAATTAGCGATTGCGGCGATCGAAAGCGGCAAATTTGCTGAAGAAATCGTCCCTGTTTCTATTCCACAACGAAAAGGGGAACCGATCACCGTAGCGGTGGATGAATCACCGCGCAAGGATACATCGCTTGAAAAATTAGCGAAACTTGCGCCCGTATTTGATCCAACAGGCACGATTACAGCAGGCAATGCGCCGGGGGTAAACGATGGAGCAGCTGCACTCGTATTAATGAGCGAAGAGCGCGCGCAAAAAGAAGGGCTCACGCCACTTGCGACAATTGTAGCCCATACGGCGATTGCGATTGAAGCGAAAGATTTTCCGAAAACACCAGGCATCGTCATCAACGAATTGTTGCGTAAAACAGGCAAAACCGTAAACGACATTGACTTATTTGAAATTAACGAAGCGTTCGCTACTGTCGCTTTAGCAAGCATGAAAATTGCTGACTTGCCAGAAGAAAAAGTAAATGTAAACGGCGGTGCCATTGCGCTTGGGCATCCGATCGGAGCGAGCGGAGCGCGCATTATGATTACGTTAATTCATGAATTGAAGCGTCGCGGAGGCGGCCTTGGCATTGCAGCGATTTGTAGCGGAGGCGGTCAAGGCGATGCAATAATGATTGAAGTTCATTAATGGGGGATGGGGACATGAAAAAAGTGATGGTTGTTGGCGCAGGCCAAATGGGATCAGGAATTGCCCAAGTGTGCGCAACGGCAGGGTATGATGTCATTTTAAATGATGTCAACGAAGAGCGTGTACAATGGGGGCTCAACAATATTGCAAAAAGCATCAATAAATTTGTTGAAAAAGGAACGTTAAGCGAACCACAGCGCGATGAAGCGATGGATCGCATTCGTACATCGACAAATTTGCAAGATGGAAGCGATGTCGATGTCGTCATTGAAGCTGTTGTTGAAAATATGGATGTGAAAACAGCACTGTTTGCACAACTAGACGAAATTACACCTTCGCATGCCATTCTAGCAACAAATACGTCCTCTTTACCGATTACAGAAATTGCCGCAGCAACGAAACGACCAGAAAAAGTCATTGGCATGCATTTTATGAATCCGGTACCAATTATGAAACTTGTCGAAATTATTCGCGGTCTTGCGACGGCTGACGAAGTGTATGAAGCGATTGAGCAAATGACAAAAACGTTAGGAAAAGTACCGGTTGAAGTGAACGACTTCCCAGGGTTTGTTTCCAATCGTGTATTAATGCCGATGATTAACGAAGCGATTTATTGTTTATACGAAGGCGTTGCCACAAAAGAAGCGATCGACGAAGTGATGAAGCTCGGAATGAATCATCCGATGGGCCCGCTCACTTTAGCGGATTTTATTGGCTTAGATACGTGTTTATACATTATGGAAGTGCTTCATGATGGGCTTGGTGACGATAAATACCGCCCATGTCCGCTTTTACGCAAATATGTGAAAGCGGGTTGGCTCGGACGAAAAACAGGGCGAGGATTTTACACGTACGAATAAAGGAGTTGACACCATGAATTTTCATTTTACAGAAGAACAACAAATGATGCGTCAAATGGTGCGCGAGTTTGCAGCAAATGAAATTGCACCGTTCGTCGAGCGCATGGAGCGTGGGGAGTTTCCGCGGCCCATTCTTGAAAAAATGGCGGAGCTTGGGTTAATGGGCATTACCGTTTCTGAACAATACGGTGGAGCGGGGATGGATTTTACATCATATATCATTGCGATACATGAAATTTCAAAAGTGAGCGCAACCGTTGGAGTCATTTTATCTGTCCATACGTCTGTCGGCACCAATCCGATTTTATATTTTGGAACGGAAGAGCAAAAGCAAAAATATGTGCCGAAGCTAGCGAGCGGGGAATATTTAGGGGCGTTTTGCTTAACGGAGCCAGGGTCAGGATCGGATGCGGCAAGCTTAAAAACGACAGCTATTCGCGACGGCGATCATTACGTATTAAACGGTTCGAAAGTATTTATTACAAATGGTGGAGAAGCGGACACGTACATCGTATTTGCCCGTACAAATCCAGAAGAAAAAGGAAGTAAAGGAGTAAGCGCATTTATCGTTGAAAAACATACCCCAGGTCTTGTCATCGGAAAAGACGAGAAAAAAATGGGGCTTCACGGATCGCGCACCGTTCAATTATCGTTTGAAGATATGCGCGTACCAGCAGAAAATTTGCTCGGTCAAGAAGGCGATGGCTTTAAAATCGCGATGGCTAATTTAGATAGCGGTCGCATCGGAATTGCAGCGCAATCGCTCGGCATTGCGGAAGCAGCGCTTGAACACGCGACGAATTATGCGAAAGAACGCATTCAGTTTGGAAAGCCGATTGCCGAACAACAAGGTATTGCTTTTAAACTAGCCGATATGGCCACGAACGTTGAAGCGGCTAAACTGCTTGTTTATCGTGCAGCGTTTTTACGCTCAAACGGCATGCCGTGTGGAAAAGAAGCATCGATGGCGAAGCTTTTTGCATCGAAAACGGCGATGGAAAACGCTATTGAAGCGGTACAAATTTTCGGAGGCAACGGTTATACCGAAGACTATCCGGTTGAACGATTATTCCGCGATGCGAAAGTATGTGAAATTTACGAAGGAACGAGCGAAATTCAGCGGCTCGTCATTAGTAAACATTTGTTTAGGGGGATGGGGAAATGAACTTTCAATTAAGCGAAGAGCATGAAATGATACGAAAAATGGTGCGCGACTTTGCGAAAAACGAAGTTGCACCAACCGCAGCAGAACGCGATGAAGAAGAACGTTTTGACCGCGACATTTTCAATAAAATGGCAGATCTCGGTTTGACGGGCATCCCATGGCCAGAGGAATACGGCGGTATCGGTAGCGACTATTTGGCATACGTCATCGCGGTGGAAGAGCTTTCAAAGGTATGCGCATCGACGGGAGTGACGCTTTCTGCTCACATTTCATTAGCAAGTTGGCCAATTTATAAATTTGGGACAGAACAACAAAAACAAACGTATTTACGAGCACTAGCGACAGGGGAAAAGCTTGGGGCGTACGGTTTATCTGAGCCGGGTGCAGGTTCTGACGTGTCAGCGATGAAAACGCGTGCGGTGCGTGATGGTGATCATTACGTATTAAACGGTTCAAAAGTATGGATTACAAACGGTGGAGAAGCGGACATTTATGTCGTTTTTGCGGTGACAGATCCAGAGAAAAAACATCGCGGCATTAGCGCATTTATTGTTGAAAAAGGAACGCCTGGTTTTTCGATCGGGAAAAAAGAGAAAAAGCTCGGCATTCGTTCATCGCCAACAACGGAGCTTATTTTTGAAGATTGTCGCATTCCGAAAGAAAATTTGCTCGGTGAAGAAGGAGAAGGATTTAAAATTGCGATGATGACGCTTGATGGCGGTCGAAATGGTATCGCAGCGCAGGCGGTTGGCATCGCGCAAGGGGCGTTAGATGCAGCGGTAGAATATGCGAAAGGACGTATTCAATTCGGCAAGCCGATTGCAGAACAACAAGGCATTGCCTTTAAACTAGCTGATATGGCAACTGCCATTGAAGCTGCGCGTTTACTAACGTATCAAGCGGCGTGGCTCGAATCAAACGGTTTACCGTACGGAAAAGAATCTGCGATGGCGAAATTGTTTGCAGGGGATACAGCAATGAAAGTCACCGTTGAGGCAGTACAAATTTTCGGTGGCTACGGTTATACGAAAGACTATCCAGTCGAACGGTTTATGCGCGATGCAAAAATTACGCAAATTTATGAAGGCACGCAAGAAATTCAACGCATCGTCATTTCAAGAATGTTGACGAAATAGGAGTGATGTGATGAAAAAACGTGAAGTGCCCGCGTCTGTGAAAGACGAACGGCTTGTGAAAAAAAGGCGCAATCAAATGATAAAAGGGGCGATTTCGCTATTTAAGCAAAAGGGGTTTCATCAAACGACGACGCGCGAAATTGCCCGCGCTTCTGGCTTTAGCATCGGAACGTTATACGAATACATTCGCAAAAAAGAAGATGTCCTTTATTTAGTGTGCGATCGGATTTACGATGAAGTGCGCGATCGTATGGAGCAAGCAATCGATACGACAAAAGGGGATTTAGACGGTTTAAAATTAGCGATTGATTACTATTTCCGTGTCGTTGACGAGCTGCAAGACGAAGTGCTCGTCATGTATCAAGAGGCAAAGTCGCTCGGCAAAGAATCGCTTCCGTATGTGCTTAATAAAGAATTGCAAATGGTTGCGATGTTCGAACATATTTTACGACGTTGCGTAGACAATGGGGTATTTTCATTAACGGAACGAGAAATTCAATTGTTTGCACATAACATTTTCGTTCTCGGTCAAATGTGGGGATTCCGTCGTTGGGCGTTGAAAAAAATGTATACGCTCGATGAATATATTGAATTGCAAACAAAGCTATTGCTTGAAGGCATTATGAAGCGGTAGCGAAAGGGGATGGGAGAAACATGGCTCACATTTATCGTCCAAAACATCACGTTCGCTTTGTGACGGCGTCTAGTTTATTTGATGGGCACGATGCAGCCATTAACATTATGCGTCGCATTTTACAAGCAAGCGGAGCGGAGGTCATTCATCTCGGCCATAACCGCTCCGTTGAGGAAATTGTGAACGCCGCCATTCAAGAAGATGTACAAGGAATTGCGGTATCTTCATATCAAGGCGGCCATATGGAGTTTTTTAAATATATGTACGACTTATTACAACAGCGTGGCGCAGGGCATATTCGCATTTACGGCGGTGGCGGTGGCGTCATTATTCCAAGGGAAATAAAAGAGTTGCACGAATACGGCATCGCCCGCATTTTCTCACCAGAAGACGGGCGTCGCTATGGATTGCAAGGAATGATTAACATCATGATGGAAGAATGTGATTTTCCGACCGTCAAGGAAATTACCGATGAAGTAGAGCGATTAGCGAACGGGGACGTTCAAGCGGTGGCGCGCTTAATTACCGTATGCGAAAATCGCGTCAATACTCATAGCGAAGTTGCCGCTACAACGGAAGCGGTTTTGCAACAAGTGAAAGCGATGGCGAAACGCGTACCAGTTATCGGAATTACCGGAACCGGTGGTGCGGGAAAAAGTTCGCTTACTGATGAGCTTGTGCGTCGTTTTTTAAACGAAATTCCCGAGAAAAAAGTGGCGATTTTATCGGTTGACCCGACGAAGCAAAAAACGGGCGGTGCGTTGCTTGGGGATCGCATTCGTATGAACGCCATTTCTTCTCCGCGCGTATATATGCGCAGCTTAGCAACGCGTAGTTCACGTTCGGAATTGTCGCTTGCCATTCAAGACGCGATTGAAGTCGTGAAAGCAGCGGGTTTTGACTTAGTGATTGTGGAAACGAGCGGCATCGGACAAGGGGATGCAGCAATTAAAGATATTTGCGATATTGCGATGTACGTCATGACGAGCGAATTTGGCGCCCCATCTCAGCTTGAAAAAATTGATATGATCGACTATGCCGATCTCATCGTCATTAATAAATTTGAGCGCAAAGGGTCAGAAGATGCGAAGCGTCAAGTACAGAAGCAATATCAGCGAAGCCACCAATTATTTGATCGCGACGTAAGCGAAATGCCTGTATTCGGCACGATCGCAAGCCAATTTAACGATCCGGGAACAAATACGTTATTTGTCGCATTAGTCGACTTAATTAATGAGCGAATGGGCACGAATTGGACGACGACGCTGCAAAAAGTCGATCATGTTGAAAAACAAAACGTCATTATTCCGAACGAACGCCGCCATTATTTGCGTGAAATTGCCGATACGATCCGACAATATCATAAGCGCGTCAATGAACAATGTGAAATTGCTCGTCGCGTATTTCAGCTCGAAGGCGCCATCGAAACGATGAATGAGCGCCATCATGAACAAGCATTAGCAGCCTTGCAAGAGGCAAAGCGGTCATATGAAGAAAAATTAACGCCAGAGTCAAGAAAACTATTAGCTTCATGGGAAGATGTCAAAAAGAAATATGCCGCTAAAGAGTTTGTGACGAAAGTGCGCGATAAAGAAATCGTCACCCCGCTCACAACGAAAAGTTTAGCAGGTTTAGATATTCCAAAGGTCGCGTTACCAAAGTTTAAAGATTACGGAGAAATTTTACGATGGCTTTATAAGGAAAATGTGCCAGGTGTATTCCCGTTTACAGCAGGTGTGTTCCCGTTTAAACGACAAGAGGAAGATCCGAAGCGGCAATTTGCAGGAGAAGGTACGCCAGAGCGAACGAATCGGCGCTTCCATTACTTATGCAAAGACGATCCGGCGAAACGGTTAAGCACCGCCTTCGACTCTGTGACGTTATATGGAGAAGACCCGAATGAACGTCCAGACATTTTCGGGAAAATTGGCGAAAGCGGCGTAAGCGTTTGTACGTTAGACGACATGAAAAAGCTATACAAAGGATTTGATTTATGCGACCCACTTACATCCGTATCGATGACAATTAACGGTCCTGCGCCGATCATTTTAGCGATGTTTATGAATACGGCGATTGATCAACAAGTAGAGAAAAAAGAAGCAGAGCTTGGGCGAAAGTTGACGAAAGAAGAATATGAGCAAGTGAAAGCGCAAACGTTACAGACGGTACGCGGAACAGTTCAAGCGGATATTTTAAAAGAGGATCAAGGACAAAATACGTGCATCTTCTCAACGGAATTTGCGTTGCGTATGATGGGGGACATTCAACAATATTTCATTGACAATCGCGTTCGTAACTATTATTCTGTGTCGATTTCAGGCTACCACATTGCCGAAGCAGGCGCAAACCCGATTACGCAATTGGCATTTACGCTAGCAAACGGTTTTACGTACGTGGAATATTATTTAAGCCGAGGCATGCACATCGATGATTTTGCGCCAAACTTATCATTTTTCTTCAGCAACGGTCTCGATCCAGAATATACTGTCATCGGTCGCGTAGCCCGACGCATTTGGGCGGTTGCGATGCGTGAAAAATACGGGGCAAATGAACGAAGCCAAAAGTTGAAATATCACATCCAAACATCAGGACGTTCGCTTCACGCGCAAGAAATTGACTTTAACGACATTCGTACAACACTACAGGCGCTTATGGCGCTTCATGATAACTGTAACTCATTGCATACGAACGCCTACGATGAGGCGATCACAACACCGACCGAAGAGTCTGTTCGTCGCGCGATGGCGATTCAGCTCATCATTACAAAAGAGCATGGATTAACGAAAAACGAAAATCCGCTACAAGGTTCATTTATTATCGAAGAATTAACCGACTTAGTGGAAGAGGCGGTATTAAAAGAGTTTGAGCGCCTTGATGAACGCGGTGGCGTGCTTGGTGCGATGGAAATGCAATATCAACGCGGTAAAATCCAAGATGAATCGATGTATTATGAAATGAAAAAACATAGCGGAGAACTGCCGATCATCGGGGTAAACACATATTTAAACCCGAACGCAGCGGTTGAAGAAGAAATTGAAAGCCTACAGCTTGCACGCGCATCATACGAAGAAAAGCAATTACAACTTGAAAACTTACGCAAATTCCATGAAGAACATAAAGACGAAGTGGAAGCGGCGCTCGCTCGTTTAAAACATGTCGCAGTAAGCGGTGGCAACATTTTTGCTGAGTTGATGGAAACAGTCAGAGTAGCAAGCTTAGGACAAATTACGAAAGCGTTGTATGAAGTCGGTGGACAATATCGCCGCAATATGTAATGTCGGGGGATGTCCCGACATTTTTTTTGGGCAACCGTCTAGCATAAAGTAAATGAATTTGTTTATAATGAATGGTATGGATTTTTGTTGTTTTCATACGTTGGAGAAAGGGAGTGCGGAAAGTGAGTTTGGAGCAATACTCTCAAGAACAATTGCGAGAGATGTCTTTCGTCGAACTTGCGTATTTGCTATTGTGTGAGAAAAAACAGACGGTGTCATTTCAAGAGATGGTCGAGCAACTCGTCGCGATGAAAGGGCTATCTGAAAGTGAAGTAAGCGCACGACTAGCGCAGTTTTATACAGATTTAAACGTCGACGGCCGGTTTATTTGTGTTGGGGAAACGGCTTGGGGCTTACGTTCATGGTATCCGTATGATCAAACAGAAGACGAAGCGGTGCCTGTAGAACGCGTGAAGAAGAAGAAAAAAGTGGCGGATGACTTTGATGACTTTGATGACATGGTCGATGAGGACGAATTAGTATATGACGATTTAGATGAGGAATTATTGGACGACGAAGAATTGTTAGACGACGATTTTGAATTAGATGAAGATGAAGAAGTGATTGACGACTTATTAGACGAAGAACTAGATTTAGATGATGAACCGATTGATGAAGAGCTAGATGTCGTCGATGAAGAATTAGAGTTAGGAGAAGATGAGGAATTATAACCTTGACTTTTTACCTCGATATATGTAGAATTCTGTTTGGGCTCTTTTCATAGAGATACGTTCGCTCCCTTACATATTTGTAAGCGGAGCGTTTTTATTTTTCCCCGAATTCGCACACACTGTAACTATTCCAAATGAATCGAGGGGGAAGGTCATGACAAAATATATTTTTGTAACAGGTGGCGTCGTATCATCGCTTGGGAAAGGAATTACGGCTGCTTCACTTGGTCGCTTATTAAAAAATCGCGGCTTGAAAGTGACCATTCAAAAATTTGATCCGTACATTAACGTTGACCCAGGAACGATGAGTCCGTATCAACATGGAGAAGTGTTTGTCACAGATGACGGGGCGGAAACGGACTTAGATTTAGGCCATTACGAGCGCTTTATTGACATTAATTTAAACAAATACAGCAACGTCACAACAGGAAAAATTTATTCCACCGTATTGAAAAAAGAACGTCGCGGCGATTATTTAGGAGGAACGGTACAAGTTATTCCGCACATTACGAACGAAATTAAAGAGCGTGTGTTTAGGGCAGGACGTGAGACGAATGCGGATGTTGTTATTACCGAAATCGGTGGAACGGTTGGCGACATTGAATCTCTTCCATTTTTAGAGGCCATTCGTCAAATTAAAAGCGATGTCGGTCGCGACAATGTGATGTACATTCATTGTACACTTGTGCCGTATATTAAAGCGGCAGGTGAAATGAAAACGAAACCGACGCAACATAGCGTCAAAGAATTGCGCAGCTTAGGTATTCAGCCAAACGTCATCGTCGTGCGCACAGAAATGCCGATGTCTCAAGATATGAAAGATAAAATTGCTTTGTTCTGCGACATCGATCCGAAAGCGGTTATTGAAGCGCGCGATGCCGATACGCTATACGCTGTACCGCTTATGCTTCAAGAACAAAAATTAGATCAAATTGTTTGTGAACATTTAAAACTAAACTGCAACGAAGCGGATATGACAGAGTGGGTTGCGCTTGTTGAAAAAGTGCGCAACTTATCAAACAAAACGACGATTGCGCTCGTTGGAAAATATGTTGAACTACAAGATGCGTATATTTCTGTCGTCGAAGCGTTACGTCATGCAGGATATGCCTTTGATGCTGACATCGATATTCGTTGGATTAACTCCGAGCATGTCGATCGAAACAATGTCGCTCAGTTGCTTCAAGGGGTAAATGGTATTCTCGTTCCGGGCGGATTTGGCGACCGCGGCATCGAAGGAAAAATTGAGGCGATTCGCTATGCGCGTGAACAGCGTATCCCATTCCTTGGCATTTGTTTAGGTATGCAGCTAGCGTCTGTCGAGTTCGCTCGTCATGTCGTCGGCTTAAAAGGTGCGCATTCAGCGGAAATCGATCCAAGCACACCGCATCCAATTATTGACTTATTGCCAGAACAAAAGGACATTGAAGATTTAGGTGGAACGCTTCGCCTCGGCTTATATCCGTGCAAGCTTGTGGAAGGAACGAAAGCGTACGACGCATATCAAGATGAGGTCGTTTATGAACGCCATCGCCATCGTTATGAGTTTAACAACGAGTACCGTACGATGATGGAAGAGAACGGTTTTGTTTTTTCAGGTACAAGCCCAGATGGCCGTCTTGTCGAAATTGTCGAATTGAAAGATCACCCATGGTTTGTTGCGGCACAGTTCCATCCGGAGTTTACATCTCGTCCGACGCGTCCACAGCCGCTTTTCCGCGAATTTATTCGCGCATCGTTGCAAAAATAAAGGAGGATGTCCGATATGGGCATCCTCTTACTCGTATTCTGCGACAATTTCTTGCGTCATGAGCGCTAAGCTATGATACGCAAATAAAGCGGCAACAGCGGAAGGAAAGCCGATGCGCGTGCCATCTTCTGCGGGAACGAGCGGCTGTTTTAAACATAAATCAATATGCACGTCGACGTAATCAACAAGTGTTTGTGTCGTTTCTTCTATGATGGATGACATACCGATCGTCCATATGTTTTGTTCTTGAAGTTGTTTAGCGATGCGAATCGCTTCTTCATTTGTACAAAAACGTGAAACGATAAGCACGCGATCAGCAGTTTTCACTTCGTTTATATCTAGCCGTTTTACGTTTGGTAGCTTTTCAGCTCCATAAAGCGCCTCCGCAGCAACTGCTTCCATTTCATCGATGCCGTAAATAAAAATCGTTCCGTTACTAATGACTGCTTGTGCGAGTAGGCGGGCAGCATCTTCAAACTGTTCCTCTTCTTGTGTGCTTATTCGTTGAAACACACCTGTAAGTTGTGTCGATAATATTTTTAACATGGTAAATCCCCTTTTCATGCGACATCATTTATGTTGTTCATTATATTAAAAAATAAAAAAATGATCAAAATTCGAACATAAGGCAGGATAAATGGTAAAAATTTCGAAGTAATGATACGATAATAAAAATAGGAACTTTCCATACGAAAAAGAGAAAATAAGAGGTGTTTATATGGCGGGGAAGATTTTAATTGTGGACGACCAGTTTGGCATTCGTATTTTATTAAACGAAGTGTTTCAAAAAGAAGGATACGAAACGTATCAGGCAGCCAATGGTGTTCAGGCGCTTGATTTATTTGCGCAACATTCTCCAGACTTAGTGTTGTTAGATATGAAAATCCCAGGCATGGATGGGGTTGAAATTTTAAAGAAAATGAAAGAGATGAATGAAAACGTTAAAGTTATCGTCATGACGGCCTACGGTGAACTAGATATGATTCATGAGACGAAAAAGCTCGGTGCGCTGACTCATTTTGCGAAACCTTTTGACATAGACGATATGCGTGATGCAGTGAAAAAATATATCGGTTAACCATTGACAGCTTTTTGAACTTTTTTCACAAAGTTTCGTCCGTTTCAGTGAATAATGTTGATGTGTGGAAACAAAGTTTGTTATTCTTATAATGTACATACTATTCGATGTCGTCTTGTATAAATTTGTCGTATTTTGGTCATTGTACATGTGAAAGGCGCTTTCGGATAGTGAATTATGGCTACATTTAAGGAGGATTCAGCGATGCCTTTAGTTTCAATGACGGAAATGCTTAAACAAGCATTGGCAGGCAAGTATGCGGTCGGTCAATTCAATATTAACAACTTAGAATGGACACAAGCAATTTTAGCAGCGGCGGAAGAAGAAAAATCTCCTGTCATTCTCGGTGTGTCAGAAGGGGCAGCTCGCTACATGGGCGGCTTTAAAACTGTCGTGAACATGGTGAAAGGGTTAATGGAAGACATGAACATTACTGTTCCTGTCGCTATTCACCTTGATCACGGTTCAAGCTTTGAAAAATGTAAAGCAGCGATCGACGCTGGATTTACATCAGTCATGATCGATGCATCGCATCATCCGTTTGAAGAAAACGTTGAAATTACATCAAAAGTTGTCGAGTACGCTCATGCGCGTGGTGTATCGGTTGAAGCGGAGCTCGGAACTGTTGGTGGACAAGAAGATGATGTGGTGGCAGAAGGGATCATTTATGCAAATCCAGATGAGTGCGAAGAGCTTGTGAAGCGCACAGGCATTGACTGTTTAGCGCCAGCGCTCGGTTCTGTACACGGTCCATACAAGGGAGAACCGAAATTAGGTTTTAAAGAGATGGAAGAAATTCGCGATCGTACAGGTGTACCGCTCGTATTACACGGTGGCACAGGTATTCCGACAGAACAAATTCAACGTGCTATTTCGCTCGGTACATCAAAAATTAACGTCAATACAGAAAACCAAATGGCGTTTACAAAAGTGGTGCGCGAAGTATTAGCAAAAGATGAAAAAGTGTACGATCCGCGCAAATTCCTCGGCCCTGGCCGCGATGCGATTAAAGAAACAGTGATTGGCAAAATGCGCGAATTCGGTTCTTCCGGCAAAGCGTTGTAAGGCAAGCCGCACCGTTTCAGCCTTGCTGAAGCGGGCGGTTTTGTTTCATTCCAATTTTGAAAGCGTTTAGGAGGTTGAAAATTATGAAATTTTTTATTGACACAGCGAACATTGATGAAATTCGCCACGCCCATGAACTTGGCATTTTAGCGGGAGTAACGACAAACCCGAGCCTCGTCGCAAAAGAAAACGTATCGTTCCACGATCGTCTTCGTGAAATTACTTCTCTCGTTTCTGGCTCCGTTAGCGCCGAAGTCATTGCTACAGACGCAGAAGGGATGATCGCAGAAGGGGAAGAATTAGCGAAAATTGCGCCAAACATTACAATTAAAGTGCCGATGACGCCAGAAGGACTCAAAGCGGTTAAAGTATTTAGCGAAAAAGGTATTAAAACAAACGTGACCCTTGTCTTTAGTGCCAACCAAGCGTTATTAGCGGCACGCGCCGGTGCGACGTACGTATCGCCGTTTTTAGGCCGTTTAGACGATATCGGTCATAATGGTTTAGACTTAATTGAAACGATCGCTAACATTTTTGCGATTCACGACATCGACACAGAGATTATCGCTGC
The DNA here is from genome assembly GCF_022030075.1 of Anoxybacillus sp. LAT27. Taxonomy (NCBI): domain Bacteria; kingdom Bacillati; phylum Bacillota; class Bacilli; order Caryophanales; family Anoxybacillaceae; genus Anoxybacillus; species Anoxybacillus sp. LAT27. Next base: position 56,816 of record NZ_JAIWYK010000421.1, on the reverse strand, counting down.
GTCCATTCGTCATCCACAACATGTGACCGAAGCCGCATTAAAAGGAGCGCACATTGCGACCGTTCCTTACAATGTACTTATGCAACTATTTAAACATCCGTTAACAGACCAAGGCATCGAAAAGTTTTTAGCAGACTGGAACAAAGCAAATCAAAAATAATAAAGCAGTTTTCCGTCGCATTTTATGACTTGCTTTGCGAGAAGGGAGACGTATATGGAAAAGTTAAAAATCGTTGGCGGTGACCTCCTTCAAGGTTCCGTGCGCATTAGTGGAGCGAAAAATAGCGCCGTCGCGCTCATTCCAGCCGCTATTTTAGCAAACTCACCTGTAGTCATTGAAGGATTGCCGAACATTTCAGACGTTCATGTGCTCGGACAATTAATCGAAGAAATTGGCGGTGCTTTTCATTTCGATGAAAACGAAGTCGTCATCGATCCGTCACATATCGTTTCTATGCCTTTGCCGAACGGAAAAGTAAAAAAATTACGCGCTTCCTATTACTTGATGGGCGCGATGCTTGGACGGTTTAAAAAAGCGGTCATCGGTCTTCCCGGTGGTTGCCATTTAGGGCCGCGCCCAATTGACCAGCACATCAAGGGCTTTGAGGCGCTTGGGGCAAAAGTGACAAACGAACAAGGTGCCATTTATTTACGGGCGGAAGAGCTTCGCGGGGCACGCATTTATTTGGACGTCGTTAGCGTGGGGGCGACAATTAACATTATGTTAGCTGCCGTCTTGGCGAAAGGGAGAACGATTATTGAAAATGCGGCAAAAGAGCCAGAAATTATTGACGTTGCGACGCTATTGACAAACATGGGTGCGCGCATTAAAGGGGCAGGAACAGACGTCATTCGTATTGACGGCGTGGAACAGTTGCACGGTTGCCGCCATTCCATTATTCCGGATCGCATTGAAGCGGGAACGTATATGATTATCGGTGCGGCTATGGGGAAAGAAATGATTATTGACAACGTCATTCCGCAACATTTAGAGGCTGTCATTGCAAAAATGCGTGAAATGGGCGTTGTTGTCGAAACGAGCGATGACCAAATTTTTGTTGCGACGAAAGAACATCTTCGTGCTGTCGATATTAAAACGCTCGTTTACCCTGGTTTTCCGACCGATTTACAACAGCCATTCACTTCACTATTAACGAAAGCGTCTGGGACGAGCATTGTGACAGATACAATTTATAGCGCCCGATTTAAACATATCGATGAGTTGCGGCGCATGAATGCGAACGTAAAAGTCGAAGGGCGTTCAGCGATCATTACAGGTCCATCCCGACTGCAAGGAGCGAAAGTGCGTGCCACTGATTTGCGTGCAGGAGCTGCACTTGTGGTCGCGGGATTAATGGCCGAAGGGGTTACAGAAATTACAGGGTTGGAACATATTGACCGTGGCTATAGCAACTTAGTTGACAAACTTGCTAATCTTGGCGCAACGATTTGGCGCGAACAAATGACCGAGCAAGAAATCGAACAACTAAAGAACACATAATGCAACAAAGGGGAGAGGGAGAAACGATGGAAAGAAGCTTATCGATGGAGCTTGTCCGTGTAACAGAAGCCGCAGCACTAGCTGCAGCGCGCTGGATGGGGCGCGGCAAAAAAGATGAAGCGGATGAGGCAGCCACGTCTGCGATGCGCGATGTATTCGACACAGTCCCGATGAAAGGAACGGTTGTCATCGGTGAGGGGGAAATGGATGAAGCACCGATGTTATACATTGGGGAAAAGCTTGGCAACGGTTACGGCCCGCGCGTCGATGTCGCAGTCGATCCGCTTGAGGGAACAAACATTGTCGCCTCTGGTGGCTGGAATGCGTTAGCGGTCGTCGCTGTGGCGGATCATGGTAACTTGCTTCATGCGCCAGATATGTACATGGATAAAATTGCTGTTGGTCCGGAAGCGGTCGGCATGATCGACATTAACGCTCCGATTATCGATAATTTAAAAGCGGTAGCGAAAGCGAAAAACAAGGATATTGAAGACGTTGTGGCGATTATTTTAAATCGTCCACGCCACGAGCGCATTATTGCGGAATTGCGCGAGGCGGGGGCACGTATTAAGCTCATCAATGACGGTGACGTCGCCGCTGCCATTAATACAGCGTTTGACCATACGGGTGTAGACATTTTATTTGGCTCAGGAGGCGCACCAGAAGGGGTATTAGCGGCTGTCGCGCTGAAATGTCTCGGTGGAGAAATACAAGGGAAACTATTGCCACAAAACGATGCTGAGTTGGAACGATGCAAAAAAATGGGGCTAGATGTGAACCGTGTATTGCGTATGGAAGATCTCGTCAAAGGAGACGACGCTATTTTTGCAGCAACGGGTGTAACGGACGGAGAATTGTTGCGGGGGGTACAATTTAAAGGGGCATATGGCGAAACACACTCCGTTGTTATGCGTGCGAAATCGGGCACGGTTCGTTTCATTGAAGGACGGCACAGCTTAAAGAAAAAGCCGAACCTCGTCATCAAATAATCGCGGGATGCGCGAACTTTTCGCGCTCTCGCTCTTTTTCTATTGATTGACAATATAAAAAAAGGGTAAAATAGTCGTGTCATGTCTCTTCTCGTAATCATCTTTTCATCTTCGCTGTTTCCAATCCAACGAGCAATTCATGAAAATTAAATAAAAGAGTGGTGTAAGTATGGAGTTAGGAGATTTAACGATTGCAACGCTAGAAAATATGACGATTAAAGAGCTATATGAGTTAGCTCGCCAATACAAAATTTCGTATTACAGTAAACTGACAAAGAAAGAATTGATTTTTGCCATTTTAAAAGCGCGCGCGGAACAAGACGGCCTCTTTTTCATGGAAGGTGTGCTTGAAATTATTCAATCAGAAGGATTTGGTTTTTTACGTCCAATTAACTATTCCCCTAGTTCGGAAGATATTTATATTTCCGCATCGCAAATTCGCCGCTTTGATTTGCGCAACGGTGATAAAGTATCAGGAAAAGTACGCCCTCCAAAAGAAAACGAACGATATTTCGGTCTGCTACATGTCGAAGCTGTAAACGGAGAAGACCCAGAAATCGCAAAAGAGCGCGTTCACTTCCCAGCGCTTACGCCGCTTTATCCAAACCGACAAATGAAGCTCGAAACGACACCGGACAAACTATCGACTCGCCTCATCGATTTAATCGCTCCGATTGGATTCGGTCAGCGCGGTTTAATTGTCGCGCCTCCAAAAGCGGGAAAAACGATGTTGTTAAAAGAAATTGCCAACAGCATTACAACAAATCACCCAGATGTTGAGCTCATTGTCTTACTCATTGATGAGCGTCCAGAAGAGGTGACGGATATTGAACGTTCCGTATCGGCTGATGTCGTGAGCTCGACGTTTGATGAAGTGCCAGAAAATCATATTAAAGTGGCGGAGCTTGTGCTTGAACGCGCGATGCGTCTTGTTGAACATAAACGTGACGTCGTCATTTTAATGGATAGTATTACGCGTTTAGCGCGCGCATACAACTTAGTCATTCCGCCGAGCGGACGAACGCTTTCAGGAGGAATTGATCCGGCTGCATTCCACCGTCCGAAACGGTTTTTCGGAGCGGCGCGGAATATTGAAGAAGGTGGCAGTTTAACGATTTTAGCGACCGCTCTTGTTGATACAGGGTCGCGCATGGATGATGTCATTTACGAAGAATTTAAAGGAACGGGAAATATGGAGCTTCATCTTGATCGCTCATTAGCGGAAAAACGGATTTTCCCTGCCATTGACATTCGTCGTTCAGGTACACGAAAAGAAGAATTGTTAATTCCGAGAGAACATTTAGAAAAATTGTGGACTATTCGCAAGACGATGTCGGATACGCCAGACTTTATTGAGCGTTTTATTCACCGACTAAAGCAAACGAAAACGAATGAAGAGTTTTTTGCGATGTTAGACGAAGAGTGGAAAGCAGCTGGAAATTTAAAACGGTTATAAATGGATAGTTGCAAAACAACGGAACGGTTGTTATAATTTTATCATGTGTGTTTTTCATTGCATATAAACTCTGTTTCGAAAAGATTCAGGGCGGAAGGAGATGAAATGAGATGAAAGCAGGAATCCATCCAAACTATAAAAAAGTGATGGTTAAATGCGCGTGTGGAAACGAGTTTGAGAGCGGTTCTGTTAAAGACGAAGTGCGCGTAGAAATTTGCTCAGCGTGCCATCCATTCTACACAGGACGTCAAAAATTCGCTTCTGCTGCAGGACGTGTTGATAAATTTAACAAAAAATACGGCCTTAAGTAATCCGTATGTCATGAAAACAGGCAAGCGAACATTTTTCACTTGCCTGTTTTTTTCGTAAGATAGGAGAGTATAAAATTTTACGATTAGGTGGAGCGTTGTCTAGCTCCAAGCGCCATCGGCTCGAGTCGCGCCGCCCCTTCTTTTGGCGGCTAAGCCTCCTCGGTGGGGCTTGTGCGCTCTTCGCCGATAGGCGGGCGCTTTGCGCTTTTCTTATGAAAGCTTGAAAGAAAGGGGACGCCCTGATGTATGTTATGAAGCAATCCGGCTGGCTCGAAGTCATTTGCGGCAGTATGTTTTCAGGAAAATCAGAGGAGCTTATTCGCCGCGTACGTCGCGCACAGTTTGCAAAACAAGAAGTGAAAGTGTTTAAGCCAGCCATCGACAACCGATATAGCGAAGAAGCTGTCGTTTCACATAATGGTACATCTGTCATCGCCATTCCGGTATCGTGTGCGTCGGATATCCGAAAGCATATTACAACGCATACAGACGTGGTCGCAATTGATGAAGTGCAATTTTTTGACGAACATGTCGTTGACGTTGTTCAGCAGCTCGCAGACGAAGGATATCGCGTCATTGTCGCTGGTTTAGATCAAGATTTTCGTGGCGAACCTTTTGGGCCTGTTCCAACGTTAATGTCTATCGCTGAATCGGTGACGAAGTTGCAAGCTGTTTGTACCGTCTGCGGCTCTCCTGCTTCGCGCACGCAGCGGCTCATTAACGGTCGTCCGGCGTCTTATTACGATCCCGTCATTTTAATCGGAGCGAGCGAATCGTACGAGCCACGTTGTCGTCATCATCATGAAGTGCCTGATCATCCTGCGGAAAAGAAAACAAGTACAGAAACGGCGACTCGTCCATAAGGGCGAGTTTTTTCGTATGATCGTTTATGATATAATGAAAAGTCGAGGTGAGAAAAATGTTCGATCGTTTACAGGCAGTAGAAGCCCGTTATGAAAAATTAAATGAACTATTAATGGATCCAGAAGTATTAAATGACCCGAAAAAATTACGTGATTATTCAAAAGAACAGTCCGATTTAGCAGAAACGGTACAAACGTATCGCGAATATAAATCGGTGCGTGAGCAATTGGCAGATGCGAAAGCGATGTTGGAAGAAAAGCTTGATCCGGACATGCGCGACATGGTGAAAGAGGAAATTAGCGAACTAGAAGAGCGCGAAGAACAGCTTGTTGAAAAGTTAAAAGTATTGTTGCTTCCGAAAGATCCGAACGACGATAAAAACGTCATTATGGAAATTCGCGGAGCGGCAGGCGGAGAGGAAGCGGCGCTTTTTGCAGGCGACTTATACCGTATGTACACGCGCTATGCGGAGTCGCAAGGATGGAAAACAGAAGTGATTGAAGCTCATCCGACAGGACTTGGTGGCTACAAAGAAATCATCTTTATGATTCAAGGAAAAGGGGCATATTCAAAATTAAAATTTGAAAACGGTGCCCATCGCGTTCAACGCGTGCCAGAGACGGAATCAGGCGGACGCATTCATACGTCGACGGCGACAGTTGCGTGCTTGCCAGAGATGGAAGAAATCGAAATTGAAATTAACGAAAAAGATATTCGCGTTGATACGTTTGCTTCAAGCGGTCCGGGTGGACAAAGCGTCAATACGACGATGTCAGCGGTTCGTTTGACGCACATCCCAACAGGAATCGTCGTATCGTGCCAAGACGAAAAATCACAAATTAAAAATAAAGAAAAAGCGATGAAAGTATTGCGTGCGCGCATTTACGATAAATACCAACAAGAAGCGCGCGCCGAGTACGACCAAACGCGCAAACAAGCGGTCGGAACAGGCGATCGTTCTGAACGTATTCGCACGTACAACTTCCCGCAAAATCGCGTCACCGATCATCGCATTGGTTTAACGATTCAAAAACTTGATCAAGTGTTAGAAGGAAAGTTAGATGAAATTATTGATGCGCTCATTTTAGACGATCAATCGAAAAAATTGGAGCAAGCGAACAATGAGCAGTAAAATATATGAAGTCCTGCAATGGGCTTCTTCTTTTTTCCGAGAGCATGGAAAGGAAGAAACGGCTGCCGAATGGTTATTGCGCCACCACTTACAAATGACGCGCGCGCAACTATTTGCCTCGTTGCGTGATCCAATGGATGAAGCAAGCAAGCAAACGTTTATGGCAGACGTAAAAAAGCATGCGCTACAACACGTTCCGATTCAATATATCATCGGACATGAACAGTTTTACGGTCGAACGTTTATCGTCAACGAACACGTATTAATTCCGCGCCCGGAAACAGAAGAGCTCGTTTCTCACGTGCTTGCCCGCACAACCGAAAAAGCGCTTTCCGTCGTTGATGTCGGAACAGGTAGCGGAGCGATTGCGATTACGTTATCGTTAGAACGGCCAACGTGGCATGTGTATGGCATTGATATTGCCGCTTCGTCGCTAGAAGTGGCGAAGCGAAATGCCAATCAGCTTGGCGCTTGCGTTCATTGGTTCGAAGGGGATTTACTGCAACCGATCATTGACCGTGGCATACAAGTAGATGTTGTCGTTTCTAATCCGCCGTACATTCCAGCGTCTGACATTCCAGCGCTATCGCCCGTCGTACAAAACGAACCGCTTCGTGCGCTTGTCGGTGGCGAAGACGGCTTGTTGTTTTATCGTCGCTTGATGGAACAATTGCCACATGTAGTTACCTCGCAAGCACTTATTGCATTTGAAATCGGGCACGGACAAGGGCAGGCGGTACAAACGATGTTACAGCAAACGTTTCCTTCCGCGCATGTTGACGTCCTTTTTGACATAAACAGCAAAGAGCGCATCGTCATCGCCGATCTCGCTTCCGAGTAACATCGGAAGCTTTTTTATATTTTTTCATTTTCATAGTTTATCAAACTCCTTTTCTGGTTACACTGCATAACAAGAAAGGGGAGATAAACGATGAATAAATACGTGATTATTTTATATATAACAATGATTATGATCGGTGCGCTTGTGACGATATATAGCCAACAAACAGAGGCGCAAAGCGATGTTGTGATTCCAAACGAAGCGGTACGGTTGCGCATTTTAGCAAATAGCGATTCGCCGGAAGATCAAGCATTAAAGCGTGCAGTTCGCGACGAAGTAAATAAACAAATTACGACATGGGTAAGCGATTTGACGTCATTTGAAGAAGCAAAGCAAGTTATTGCCCAACATGTGCCAGACATTGAGCAAACGGTCGCTCGTGTTCTTCAAGAAAAAAAGAGCAATCAGTCGTACAACGTGACATTTGGACGTGTATCATTTCCAACGAAAATATACGGCTCGTATGTATATCCAGCAGGTGAATACGATGCGGTATTGATTACGCTCGGAAAAGGAAAAGGAGCGAATTGGTGGTGTGTTTTATTCCCACCGCTCTGTTTTCTCGACTTTTCCACAGGTGAAGCGGTTCGTCCTGTGGAAAAACAAGTGGAACGAGAGACACCGATCGAACAAATGACTGAACAACCGCTCGTTGTGGAAGATGAACAGCAAGTAGAAGTGAAATTTTTCGTTGCAGAAGTATGGAAAAAGCTTATGCAATAACATATCCACAAAATTATCAACAAAAAGCAATAACATATCCACAATTTGTGGACAGTTGTTGAGTATTTTGTATGAATCTTTTATACTCATGAAAGAAGTGGCTGTGGAATGCTTGTAAAATGTCAATCAACAAACAAGCAACTTGAATATGTATGAGGTGAAAGCATTGAAAACACATGTGTTTTTTGTGGATAAAAATGTGGATGAGTTAAACAGTTGTCCACAAGTGACACAGGCCGCAGCGTATTTACAACGAGGCGAGCTTGTTGCTTTTCCGACAGAAACGGTGTATGGTCTTGGAGCGAACGCCATGTCCACAGCAGCTGTGGAAAACATTTTTGTAGCGAAAGGGAGACCGAGCGATAATCCACTTATTGTTCACATTGCGACAATGGAGCAGTTGCATGATATTGCTTGCGACATTCCTCCTGTTGCATACACATTGATAGAGCATTTTTGGCCTGGTCCATTAACGCTCGTTCTCCCAAAAAAAGAAGCAGTCTCTCCGCGCGTAACAGCAGGGTTAAATACGGTTGCGGTGCGCATGCCGAACCATCCGATTGCCCTTGCGCTTATCAAAGCAAGCGGGCTTCCGATCGCAGCACCGAGCGCCAATCGTTCAGGGAGACCGAGTCCGACGACGGCCAAACATGTGCTTGATGATTTAGATGGACGGATTGCCGCCATTGTTGACGGAGGACCGACGGGTGTTGGGGTTGAATCAACGGTCATTGACTGTACGACATCGATCCCGACCATTTTACGACCGGGTGGTGTGACGAAAGAAGACGTTGAACAAGTGATTGGGGTTGTGGATATCGATCGTGCGCTCGTGGAAAAAGAAGCGGTGCCAAAATCTCCGGGCATGAAATATACACATTACGCCCCGAAAGCTCCGCTCGTTGTTGTGCACGGTTCTTCTACGTTTTTACAACAGCTCGTCAATGAAAAACGTGCCAACGGTTTTAAAGTGGGTGTGTTAACGACGGAAGAAGGACGTCATACGTATGAAGCGGATACCATTATTTCGTGTGGACAACGTAGCGATTTACGCACGGTCGCTCAACAGCTATATGATGCGTTACGAACGTTCGATCAAACGAATGTCGATATTATTTATAGCGAAGCGTTTCCTCATGAAGGAATCGGTGCCGCTATTATGAATCGTCTATTAAAAGCAGCAGGGCATGAGCAAATGATGGAAAAATAACGTCTAAACTCCTTAGCGCGTGCATATGTTAACGTGAGGGCACGTCCTAAGGAGGCATTTGTATGATTGGGGAAATGATCACATTAGCGATGATGGCATTTGCGTTGGGGATGGATGCATTTTCAGTCAGCCTCGGCATGGGATTGCTTCAGCTTCGTTTGAAGCAAATTGCCTATATTGGAGCAACGGTAGGCTTTTTTCATGTTGTCATGCCTTTAGCTGGGATGACGATCGGTCGGTTGTTATCTATTCAATTAGGGTATGTTGCGACGTACATCGGTGGGGCGTTGTTGTTTGTTCTCGGTGTGCAAATGGTCATCGCTTCCTTCCATCATGAACAAGAACGTTGGCTGAGGCCTGTTGGCATCGGTTTGTTTTTATTTGCGTTTAGCGTTAGCCTTGACAGTTTTTCTGTCGGGTTAAGTTTAGGGATTTATGGGGTGGAAATGGTGCTCGCTGTGACCGCATTCGGCTTGACGAGCATGGTGTTAACGTGGATAGGGTTGCTTCTTGGGCGTCGCTTTCAACGTTGGTTAGGTACATATAGCGAGGCGTTAGGTGGCACCATTTTACTTTTATTTGCATGTAAACTATTATTTCCTTTATGAGCTGGGGCGTTTCCAGTTCTTTTTTCTTTTTTGCTCTATATTTTGTCTTACGGTTTGCTTTATAATAATAGTAAACATGTGGGAAATGATGCGAGGTGTGAATGGTGAGTCAAACGAACGTTTTGTTTGTATGCACAGGAAATACGTGTCGAAGTCCGATGGCGGAGGCGCTACTTAGACATAAACAACTGCCGCACGTACAAGTGAGGTCAGCTGGCGTTTTTGCGTTTGAGGGGAGCGATGCGTCACAACATGCGAAAGCGGTGCTCGCTGAAAAAGGGATCGATGTCGACCATCGTGCTTCGTTGCTAACAAAAGAACATATTGACTGGGCAACGTATGTATTGACGATGACCGAAAGTCACAAGCAACATGTGTTGTCTCGTTTTCCGGAAGCAGAAGGAAAAACGTTTACGTTGTACGAATTTCTTGGTGACAGCAAAGACGTTATCGATCCATTTGGGGGCTCGATTGACGTGTATCGTCAAACGCGCGATGAGCTCGAACAAGCAATTGAAAAGCTACATGAAAAGCTATAAAGCAAGGGGGATGTATGATGGGGGGAAAATACACATTTAGCTTACAAAAAAAGCTAGCCATTTTCACAACGGTATTAGCGATCATTACGTATTCAACGAGCGCCTTTTATATTTATGTGCTCTATGACTACGTCAAACAATGGCTTCCGTTTGGGGAAAATACGTTTACCATTTTAACGCTATTGCTCGGTATTTTTTGGTCTGGTGTATTGGCATATTATGCGGCGCGGTTCATTACGAAACCGCTTTCTCAACTTGAACAAGCGGCGTTAAAAGCAGCAGAAGGGGAAATTGGACAAGATGTACCTGTGCCAAAGTCGGATGATGAAATTCGTTCGCTTGCGCTTGCATTTAACGATATGTTGCGCAGTTTACGCGAAATGGTGCAAAGCATTCAACAAAACTTTGCCCATACGAATGAAAAAGTTGTCGAGATGACAAACGTGTCTCGAGTTGCGGCGGAACAAGCGGAAAACATCGCGCGCACGATTGATGAAATTTCAAAAGGAGCGGATAATTCCGCTGTTGCGATGCAAACGACAGCGGAAGCAGTAGAAGATGTATTAGCGATCGCAGGAAACGTACAACAAAAAGCGATGCAATCGGAAAAACTGTCGACCGAGATGGTTGCAAAGCTTGAAGAAAGCCGTCGCGTCATCGGTTCGCTCATCGCTGGCATTCAACAATTAGCGAAAAACAACGAAGCGTCGCTACATGTCGTGCGACGTTTAGAAGATCATGCGAAAGAAGTAGGACAAATTATTTCGCTTGTTGGGGATATTGCAGGACAGACGAATTTACTAGCATTAAACGCTTCGATTGAAGCAGCGCGCGCTGGTGAACACGGGAAAGGATTTGCGGTCGTTGCGGAAGAAGTAAGAAAGTTAGCGGATGAAAGTGCTAAGGCGGTACAAGGCATTTCCGAGCTCGTTCAAAACATTCAACATGAAGTAGCCAACGTCGTTAGCCAAATTACGGAGCAAGTAAAAAAAGCAAATGATGAAGCGAAAAAAGGAAACGAGACAAATGAAGCGATTGCACATATGAGCGCATCCATTCATGAAGTAGCAGATGCGGTCAAACAAATTGCCCAACTTGTTGATGAACAAACGAAATACATTCAACAAACATCTGTTCAATCGCAAGAAGTGGCTGCCATTGCCGAACAAACATCCGCTGGGGCGGAAGAAGTGACAGCGGCAACACAAGAGCAAACCGCGGTCATCGAAAGCATGCGAGAACTAGCAACAGAACTTGGTGAGCAAGCAGAAAAATTAAAACAAACGATTGCCCGTTTTCGTTTATAAGCATAATAAATGATGAAAAGACCGTCTCGACCCGTTAAAATGAAGAGAGACGGTTTTTTCTTTATAACGATAAGGAGGGGTTCAAACGTGAAAGTAGCAATCGCATCAGATCATGGTGGTATTCGCATTCGCGAGGAAATTAAAAAACTCATGGATGAAATGGGAATTGAATATACAGATTTTGGATGTGAATGTGAAACGTCGGTCGATTATCCAGATTACGCATTGCCGGTCGCACAAAAAGTGGCGAGTGGTGAATTTGACCGCGGCATTTTAATTTGCGGGACAGGAATCGGTATGAGCATTGCTGCAAATAAAGTGAAAGGCATTCGTTGTGCGCTCGTTCATGACGTATTTAGTGCAAAAGCAACGCGTGAACATAACGATAGCAATATATTGGCGATGGGCGAACGCGTCATCGGACCGGGATTGGCGCGCGAAATTGCAAAAGTATGGTTGACAACCCCATTTGAAGGAGGTCGTCACGAAAAACGCATTCAAAAAATTTCCGCTTATGAAAACGAGCAATAAAGGTGGGAGTATCGTGACGGACATGGAACAATGGCGTAGTCAATGGCAAAAGGCGCTTGCTGAGTTTCGTGCGCAAGTGCCGCTAACGAATCATGACGTTGTCGTCATTGGTTGCAGTACAAGTGAAGTCATTGGAGAAAAAATCGGAACAGCCGGAACGATGGATGTGGCGGCGATGTTGTTTCAAGAACTGAAACAATGGCGCGATGAAACAGGAGTGCAGCTTGCGTTTCAATGTTGTGAACATTTAAACCGGGCATTAGTAGTGGAACGACAAACCGCTGTGACAAAGCAGCTTGAAATTGTGAGCGTCATTCCTGTTCGCAACGCGGGTGGCGCAATGGCGGCATACGCATATACGCAACTTCATGATCCTGTTGTCGTTGAACATATTCGAGCAGATGCTGGCATTGATATCGGTGCTACATTAATTGGTATGCATTTAAAACATGTGGCGGTTCCTGTCCGCACATCGATTAAGCAAATCGGACATGCGATCGTTACATTTGCAAAAACGAGACCGAAGCTCATCGGAGGCGAACGCGCCGTCTATTCAGAAGAAAAGGCGAACAAATCATGTTCGATCGGTTAAATTTGTTCACTTTTTCATTTGAAAATGTGTTAAGATAAAAAAGAATATTCACACTTTAGGGGAGGATTGTCAATGAGTCGCTTGTCACAGCAAGATCCGCAAGTATTTCAAGCTATTCAAGATGAGTTAAAACGACAACAAACGAAAATTGAATTGATTGCATCGGAAAACTTCGTTAGTGAAGCGGTGATGGAAGCGCAAGGATCAGTATTAACGAACAAGTATGCTGAAGGATATCCAGGCCGTCGCTATTACGGCGGTTGTGAACATGTTGACGTCGTGGAAGAGCTTGCGCGCGAGCGTGCAAAACAATTGTTCGGAGCCGAGCATGCAAATGTTCAACCACACTCAGGGGCACAAGCGAACATGGCGGTATATTTTACAATTTTACAACATGGGGATACTGTGCTTGGCATGAACTTATCGCACGGCGGGCATTTAACGCACGGAAGCCCGGTGAATTTTAGCGGTATTCAATACAATTTCATTGAATACGGCGTTGACCCAGAAACGCACCGTATTAATTATGATGACGTTCGTGAAAAAGCATTAAAGCATAAACCGAAATTAATCGTTGCTGGGGCAAGCGCATATCCGCGCACGATTGACTTTGCGAAGTTTCGCGAAATTGCTGATGAAGTAGGCGCCTATTTCATGGTCGATATGGCCCACATCGCCGGACTTGTCGCGGCAGGGTTGCATCCAAATCCTGTTCCGTATGCCCATTTTGTCACGACAACAACGCATAAAACGTTACGCGGTCCACGCGGAGGCATGATTTTATGCCAAGAACAGTTTGCTAAACAAATTGATAAAGCGATTTTCCCGGGCATTCAAGGTGGTCCGCTTATGCATGTTATCGCTGCAAAAGCTGTGGCGCTCGGTGAGGCGTTACAAGACGATTTCAAAACGTATGCGCAAAACATTGTAAACAATGCGAAACGTTTAGCGGAAGCGCTCGTAGCAGAAGGATTTACACTCGTTTCTGGCGGAACGGACAACCATTTATTGCTCATTGACCTCCGTTCCATCGGATTAACAGGAAAAGTGGCTGAAAAAGTGCTCGATGAGATCGGTATTACAGTCAATAAAAACACGATTCCATATGACCCAGAAAGCCCGTTTGTCACAAGTGGCATTCGCATCGGTACAGCGGCGGTAACAAGCCGTGGCTTTGGGCTTGAAGAAATGGATGAAATTGCGCGCATCATTTCGATTGCGCTCAAACATAAAGACGATGAACAAAAATTAGACGAAGCGCGCCGTCGCGTTGCTGCATTAACGGAAAAGTTCCCATTGTACGTATAATAATAAAGGTGTCCCAAACGAAAGGGGCACCTTTTCTTCAGTTGAATCATCCGTTGTTTTTATGTAAAATTTACAAGAATGCATATTACAAAAAGGGGCGACTGACATGAGTAAAGTGTACGTATTTGATCATCCGTTAATTCAACATAAGCTTACATACATTCGCGACAAACATACAGGAACAAAAGAGTTTCGTGAGCTTGTTGAAGAAGTGGCGACGCTCATGGCGTTCGAAATTACGCGCGACTTGCCGCTTCAAGAAGTTGACATTGAAACGCCTGTTAGCAAAGCGAAAGCGAAAGTCATCGCAGGCAAAAAGCTAGGGATCATCCCGATTTTACGTGCAGGAATCGGAATGGTTGACGGTATTTTAAAGCTTATTCCAGCGGCGAAAGTTGGACATATCGGCTTATATCGCGACCCAGAGACGTTAAAACCGGTTGAATATTACGTGAAACTTCCGACAGATGTCGAGGAGCGCGACTTCATTGTTGTCGATCCGATGCTTGCGACAGGGGGATCAGCTGTTGAGGCGATTCATGCGCTCAAAAAACGCGGGGCGAAAAACATTAAATTTATGTGTTTAATCGCTGCACCAGAAGGAGTCGAAGCGGTGCAACAAGCGCATCCAGATGTCGACATTTACATTGCCGCGTTAGACGAAAAATTAAACGATCACGGCTATATCGTACCAGGTCTTGGTGATGCTGGAGACCGTCTATTCGGAACGAAGTAAGGTGGGCATCATGAACAAACGAAAAGTGATGACGATTTTTGGGACGAGACCGGAAGCGATTAAAATGGCTCCGCTCGTGTTAGAGTTGCAAAAATATGAAGATATTGAGTCGATTGTAACTGTGACAGCACAACATCGCCAAATGCTTGATCAAGTGCTCGATATTTTCGGCATTCAACCACATTACGATTTAAACATTATGAAAGAGCGTCAAACGCTTGTCGATATTACGACAAGGGCGCTCGCTGGTCTAGACGATGTGATGAAAAAAGTACAGCCTGACATCGTTCTTGTCCACGGCGACACAACGACGACATTTGTCGCGAGTCTAGCGGCATTTTACAACCAAATTGCTGTCGGGCACGTGGAAGCAGGACTTCGAACATGGAATAAGTACTCTCCGTTTCCAGAAGAAGTGAATCGACAATTGACGGGCGTATTAGCTGATTTGCACTTTGCTCCGACCGCGAAAGCAGCTGAAAACTTGCGCGCAGAAAATAAGCCAGAACAATCCATTTTCATTACAGGGAATACAGCGATTGATGCATTAAAAACAACGGTGCGTGAAGCGTATACGCATCCGATTTTACAAAAAGTTGCAGGAGGTCGGATGATTTTATTGACGGCGCATCGTCGTGAAAACCTTGGTGAACCGATGCGAAATATGTTCCGTGCAGTGAAAAGGCTTGTCGAAGATTACGATGATGTGCAAGTCGTGTATCCTGTTCATTTAAATCCTGTCGTGCGCGAGTTAGCGAACGACATATTAGGAAACGATGAACGTATTCATTTAATCGAGCCGTTAGATGTGATCGACTTCCACAACTTTGCGGCAAGAGCACATATCATTTTAACGGACTCAGGTGGCGTGCAAGAAGAAGCCCCTTCGCTTGGTGTGCCTGTCCTTGTGCTACGCGATACAACGGAACGCCCGGAAGGCATTGACGCAGGAACGCTCAAGCTAGCTGGAACGGATGAACAAACGATTTATGCGCTAGCAAGTGAATTATTAACAGACGAAAGAGCATACGAGCAAATGGCGAAAGCGTCAAACCCGTACGGTGATGGGTGGGCATCAAAGCGGATTGTTGAAGCGATTCGTTACTATTTCAAACAAAGTGATGTTCCACCAACGCCATTTCAACACGAAAAAGGGATGTCATAATGCATCCTTTTTTCTTACCAAAAATTTTCCCTGATTTTGTGATTGAACGCATTGACATCAGGTTTTCACTATTGTATGCTTACAAAGGGACAAAGATAACCTTTTTAAAAATACAGTAAATTCTGAAAATGAAAAGTGAGGCTTTCGTATGCGACCACATGAGCGCCATCCGTTTCGAGCGATCGGTTTGATGACGGCCATCTCTTCCCAGCTTGTCGGTTCCGTTTTAGTTGGGATTTTTGGAGGACGGTTTGTCGACGAACGTTTTGGCACCGAACCGCTTTTTTTAATTGTCGGTTTGCTTCTCGGTTTGGCGGCTGGTATTTATGCGATGATTCGCCTCATTCGCTCATTTTTTTCAGGAGAGGAAAAATGAACGAGCTACAGCAACATTGGCGACGTCACAAATCATACATACTATACTTGCTGGCGGTTTACGTGCTTGGTTGGGCGTTTACGCCTTATTCGCAAACGTTTTCAAGTTTGTTTCTCGGAACGGTTATCAGCCTGTACAATGGTTGGACGATGGTGCGGAAAGTGGAACGATTTGGACAAGCGGTTGCGTCTGGACAAAAAGCGCGCTCGCTCGGCATGATGTCGCGCATGGCTGCGGCTGCGCTCGCTGTTTTTATTGCTTTTCGCTGGCCAGAGCAGTTTTCTATTGGGTGGATCGTATTGGGATTAATGACATCTTATATTGTCATTATAATAGATTTCTTTTTCCAAAAAACGAAAGGGGAAGAGAGGTGAGTACAGATGCATCACGAAGCTCCTTTATACACGTTGTTTGGCTTAACATTTAACTTAGCCAACGTATTAATGATTACGGTTACATCCGTTATTGTGTTTGTCATTGCCGTATTAGCAACACGCAACTTAGCGATGAAGCCAACGGGCATGCAAAACTTCCTTGAATGGGTCATGGATTTTGTCAAAGGCATCATTAAAAGCAACATGGATTGGAAAACGGGCGGACGCTTTCATATGCTTGGCATGACGCTCATTATGTACATTTTTGTGGCAAACATGCTCGGTCTGCCGTTTTCAGTCGTCATTGACAATAAGTTGTGGTGGAAATCCCCAACAGCTGACCCGGTTGTGACGTTAACGTTGGCAACGATGGTTGTGGCGTTATCGCACTACTACGGCATCAAACTTAACGGCTTTAAAGAATATGCAAAAGGGTTCGTTAGCCCGATGCCAATTTTGTTCCCGCTCAAAATCATTGAAGAATTCGCCAACACATTAACGCTCGGTCTCCGTTTATACGGAAACATTTTTGCGGGTGAAATTTTATTAGCGCTCTTGGCGGGAAGTTTAGCGACAGGAGTCGGCGGAACGATTGCGGCGATCATTCCAACGATCGCATGGCAAGGATTTAGTATTTTCGTCGGCGCCATCCAAGCGTTCATTTTCACAATGTTAACAATGGTTTATATGGCACACAAAGTGAGTCATGACCATTAATTTTCATACACATTCATTTCAACATAAAAAAATTGAAGGAGGACTTTTCAAATGGGTGTATTAGCAGCTGCAATTGCAATTGGTTTAGCGGCACTTGGTGCTGGTATTGGTAACGGTTTAATCGTATCTCGTACAGTAGAAGGAATTGCACGTCAACCAGAGGCGCGCGGTATGTTACAAACAACAATGTTCATTGGGGTAGCGTTAGTTGAGGCGATTCCAATCATCGCGGTTGTTATCGCGTTCATGGTTCAAGGTCGCTAGAACTGAGCGCTCGTTCGAGACGAGCTATAACTGCATACGGAAACGAAACTCGTTCAACAATGGCGAAGATCATTCCATGAGAACCTTCGCCATTCCTTTATGTTCGTACGCACACGTTCCGATCATTCGGGCGATTTTTGAAGGGAGTGAAACGCGCGGTGGTAAACATGTTTGTATTAGGCGCTGGTGGACATGGGTTCAACGGCGGCGATATTGTGTTCCAATTAGTCATGTTCTTATTGCTCATGTTTTTGCTTCGTAAATATGCGTTCGGTCCGTTAATGGGCGTCATGAAACAACGTGAAGAGCATATTGCGAACGAAATTGAGCAAGCAGAAAAGCATCATCAAGAAGCGAAAAAGCTTGCGGAAGAGCAACGTGAATTAGTGAAAAAATCACGCCAAGAAGCGCAAGCGCTCATCGAAGAAGCTCGCAAACTCGGCGAAGAACAAAAAGAACAAATCATTCAAGCCGCTCGCCAAGAAGCAGAGCGCCTAAAAGAAGCGGCGAAAAAAGAAATCGCACAAGAAAAAGAACAAGCGATGGCAGCGTTGCGCCAACAAGTCGCTTCGTTATCCGTACTTATTGCATCAAAAGTTATTGAGAAAGAATTGAGCGAACAAGATCAAGCGAAGCTGATTAACGAGTACATTCAAGAGGTAGGAGAAAGCCGATGAACAAACAGGTCGTAGCGAAACGATATGCGTCGGCACTTTTTGAAATTGCAAAAGAACAGCAGCTTCTTGATCAGCTCGAACAAGAACTTCGCGTCGTTAAACAAGTGTTTGCACAAAATGAGACGCTTCTTTCTGTGTTAAACCATCCAAAAATTGCGTTAGCGAAAAAGAAAGCGCTCGTTCAAGAAGCATTTGCAAACATTTCGACGGTGTTGCAACATACGCTCATGTTGCTTTTAGATCGCCATCGCATCGACATCGTCAACGATTTAGCTGATGCGTTTATTGCGCTAGCTAATGAAGCGCGCGGTGTAGCTGAGGCGATCGTTTATTCCGCTCGTCCATTGACGGAAGATGAAACGAATGCGCTTGCAGACGTGTTTGCGAAAAAAGTCGGCGTCGATACGCTTCGCATCACAAACATCATCGATAAAGATGTGATCGGTGGCGTCAAAGTGCGCATCGGAAACCGCATTTTCGACGGAAGCGTCAGCGGAAAATTAGCAAGATTACAGCGACAGTTAACTCGCTAACATTTATAGATAGGGGTGAAATGCATGAGCATCAAAGCGGAAGAAATTAGCGCGCTGATAAAAAAGCAAATCGAAAACTATCAGTCTGAAATCGAAGTGAGCGATGTCGGCACAGTCATTCAAGTCGGTGACGGAATCGCTCGTGCTCATGGCCTCGACAACGTTATGTCAGGAGAGCTTGTTGAGTTTGCCAACGGCGTCATGGGATTGGCGCTAAACTTAGAAGAAAACAACGTCGGTATCGTTATTTTAGGACCGTACACAGGCATTAAAGAAGGCGACGAAGTACGTCGTACAGGTCGCATTATGGAAGTGCCAGTCGGTGAAGCGTTAATCGGTCGTGTCGTAAACCCGTTAGGACAACCAGTTGACGGGCTTGGTCCAATTGAAACGACAGCAACCCGCCCGATTGAAAGTCCAGCGCCTGGCGTCATGGATCGTAAATCTGTTCATGAGCCATTACAAACGGGAATTAAAGCGATTGACGCGCTTGTGCCAATCGGTCGCGGTCAGCGTGAGTTAATTATCGGAGACCGTCAAACAGGTAAAACGTCCGTTGCGGTAGATACAATCATCAACCAAAAAGGTAAAAACATGATTTGTATTTATGTGGCGATCGGACAAAAAGAATCAACCGTTCGTAACGTCGTTGAAACGTTGCGTAAATACGGGGCATTAGATTACACAATCGTCGTTACAGCGTCTGCGTCACAACCAGCTCCGCTTTTATTCTTAGCGCCATATGCGGGCGTAACGATGGGCGAATACTTCATGTACAAAGGACAACACGTTCTCGTTGTATATGATGATTTATCAAAACAAGCAGCAGCTTATCGTGAGCTTTCGTTATTATTACGCCGTCCGCCAGGTCGTGAAGCGTATCCAGGTGACGTATTCTACTTGCATTCTCGCTTGCTTGAGCGCGCAGCAAAATTAAGCGATGCAAAAGGTGCAGGTTCGTTAACAGCGTTGCCTTTCGTTGAGACGCAAGCGGGCGACATTTCAGCATACATTCCAACGAACGTCATTTCCATTACAGACGGACAAATTTTCTTGCAGTCTGATTTGTTCTTCTCAGGCGTGCGTCCAGCGATTAACGCCGGTCTTTCCGTATCGCGCGTCGGTGGAGCCGCACAAATTAAAGCGATGAAAAAAGTATCAGGTACGTTGCGTCTTGACTTAGCGGCATATCGTGAGTTAGAGGCGTTCGCGCAATTCGGTTCAGACCTTGATAAAGCGACACAAGCAAAACTTGCTCGCGGTGCGCGCACAGTTGAAGTGTTGAAACAAGGTTTACACGAGCCGCTACCAGTAGAAAAGCAAGTAGCGATCATTTACGCATTAACGCGCGGGTTCTTAGATGATATTCCAGTCGAAGACATTCGCCGCTTTGAAAAAGAGTTCCATGCATGGTTAGATAAAGACGAAAACGGTCAAAAACTAATGGAACATATTCGCACAACAGGCGATCTTCCAAACGAAGAAGACTTCAACAAAGCAATTGAAGCGTTCAAAAAGACGTTTGTCGTATCGGAGTAAGAAACGTAAGCGGAGCAGTTAAGCTGTTCCGCCCCCTTTCAACAATTGAGCGAAAAAGGTGGTGAAACCTTTGGGAGCATCGTTACGCGATATAAAAGCGCGCATTAACACAACAAAAAAGACGAGCCAAATTACAAAAGCGATGGAAATGGTCTCGGCATCAAAATTAAACCGTGCGGAACATAATGCAAGATCGTTTACGCCGTATATGGAAAAAATTCAAGAGGTCGTAGCGAGCGTTGCGCTCGGAAGCAACGACGCTTCTCATCCGATGCTTGTAAAGCGTCCAGTCAAAAAGACAGGATATTTGGTTATTACATCTGACCGTGGTTTAGCTGGCGCCTACAACAGCAACGTGCTTCGTACCGTTTTTCAAACGATTCAAGAGCGTCACCGTTCGCCAGAAGAATATGCGATTATTGCGATTGGTCGCGTCGGTTTAAACTTCTTTAAACGCCGCAACATCCCGGTAGCTTTACATATTACCGGCTTGCCAGACCAACCGGCATTTGCGGATATTAAAGAAATTGCGAACAAAACAGTAAACATGTTTGCAGATGGTACGTTCGATGAGTTATATATGTTTTACAACCATTTCGTCAGCGCCATCCAACAAGATGTCACAGAGAAAAAGCTATTACCATTAACGGATTTAGCTTCCGATAAAAAGTTAACGACATACGAATTTGAGCCGTCACAAGAAGAAATTTTACAAGTGTTGTTGCCACAATACGCAGAAAGCTTAATTTACGGTGCATTGCTCGATGCGAAAGCGAGCGAACATGCAGCGCGGATGACAGCGATGAAAAACGCAACAGACAACGCAAAAGAATTGATTCGGACACTTACACTTTCTTATAACCGTGCCCGTCAAGCAGCGATTACGCAAGAAATTACAGAGATTGTTGCCGGAGCGAACGCATTGCAATAAGATTGATTAGCAGTTAGGAGGGAAAACGATGGCAAAAGGACGCGTTATTCAAGTTATGGGTCCTGTTGTAGACGTAAAGTTCGAAGACGGACACTTACCGGCGATTTACAACGCCCTAAAAATTAAACATAAAGCGCGTAACGAAAAAGAAGTCGATATCGACTTAACGTTAGAAGTAGCCCTTCACCTTGGGGACGATACAGTGCGCACAATTGCGATGTCAACGACAGACGGATTAGTGCGTGGAATGGAAGTTATCGATACAGGAGCACCGATCTCTGTTCCTGTCGGTGAAGTCACGCTCGGACGTGTATTCAACGTACTAGGTGAGCCGATTGACTTAGGAGAAGAAATCCCAGCAGACGCTCGCCGCGATGCAATCCACCGTCCAGCACCAAAATTTGAACAACTTTCTACACAAGTTGAAATTTTAGAAACAGGGATTAAAGTTGTCGACCTTCTCGCGCCTTACATTAAAGGTGGAAAAATCGGTTTGTTCGGCGGTGCAGGGGTAGGAAAAACAGTTTTAATCCAAGAGTTAATTAACAACATCGCGCAAGAGCACGGTGGTATTTCTGTATTCGCCGGCGTTGGTGAGCGTACGCGCGAAGGAAACGACTTGTACCACGAAATGAAAGACTCTGGCGTTATTAACAAAACAGCGATGGTATTCGGTCAGATGAACGAGCCACCTGGAGCACGTATGCGTGTAGCGTTAACAGGGTTAACAATGGCGGAATATTTCCGTGATGAGCAAGGACAAGACGTATTGTTCTTCATCGACAACATTTTCCGTTTCACACAGGCAGGTTCGGAGGTTTCTGCGTTATTAGGACGCATGCCTTCAGCGGTAGGTTACCAACCAACACTTGCGACAGAAATGGGTCAATTACAAGAGCGTATTACATCAACAGCTGTCGGTTCGGTTACATCGATTCAAGCGATTTACGTACCGGCGGACGACTATACAGACCCAGCACCAGCGACAACGTTCGCACACTTAGATGCGACAACGAACTTAGAGCGTAAATTATCTGAGATGGGTATTTACCCAGCGGTAGACCCGCTTGCATCAACATCTCGTGCGCTTTCTCCTGAGATTGTTGGAGAAGAGCATTACCAAGTTGCTCGTAAAGTACAACAAACGTTGCAACGCTATAAAGAATTACAAGACATTATCGCCATCCTTGGTATGGATGAACTTTCAGAAGAAGATAAACTTGTCGTTCATCGCGCTCGTCGCATTCAGTTCTTCTTGTCACAAAACTTCCACGTCGCTGAACAGTTTACAGGGCAGCCAGGTTCATACGTACCTGTAAAAGAAACAGTTCGTGGCTTTAAAGAAATTTTGGAAGGAAAATATGACCATCTTCCAGAAGATGCGTTCCGCTTAGTTGGTCGCATTGAAGAAGTGATTGAAAAAGCGAGAAAAATGGGCGTAGAAGTTTAATAAGGGACCGAGGAGGATTTTTTCATGAAGACGATTAAAGTCAGTGTCGTAACTCCGGACGGCCCAGTATATGAAGCGGATGTGGAAATGGTGAGCGCTAAAGCGCAAAGCGGCGAACTCGGCGTGTTGCCAGGGCACATTCCGATGGTCGCACCGCTAGAGATTGGCGCGGTTCGTTTAAAAAAAGGAAACGCAACTGAACTTGTAGCGGTGAGCGGTGGCTTTTTAGAAGTTCGCCCTGATCGTGTGACGATTTTGGCACAAGCAGCAGAACGTGCAGAAAATATTGACGTGGCACGCGCAAAAGCAGCGAAAGAGCGAGCTGAACGCCGCTTACAAGCAAAGCAAGAGGATATTGATCATAAGCGTGCGGAATTAGCTTTACGCCGTGCGATTAACCGTTTAAATGTGGCGAATCGTAACTTTTAACCCTAAGAGCATCGTCTCTTAGGGTTTTTGTTTATTTTTGGAACAAGT
Source organism: Anoxybacillus sp. LAT27 (assembly GCF_022030075.1). NCBI lineage: Bacteria > Bacillati > Bacillota > Bacilli > Caryophanales > Anoxybacillaceae > Anoxybacillus > Anoxybacillus sp. LAT27. The sequence continues at coordinate 33,665 of NZ_JAIWYK010000421.1, read as the reverse complement.
TTTATCGACACATATGTGAAGAAGTGATATAATGTTATCGGTTACAGTCGTAATAGTATGATGTTTTCGAAAAATGTGTATAAAGTCACAAAGGGGTGGGGCATCGTTGAACGTTTATGTAAACAGTTATGTAGTCGTCTTTGTGTTTCTTTGTTTAGGTATTTTACTTCCAATCGTTGCGCTCACAGCGGGACGTTTTCTTCGTCCACATGCACCGAATGCAGCGAAACAAACAACGTACGAAAGCGGATTGGACCCTTTCCACGATTCGCGCGTGCAATTTAACGTACGGTATTACATTTTTGCGTTATTGTTCGTCATTTTTGATGTAGAGACTGTATTTTTATATCCGTGGGCGGTCGCGTTTGAAAAACTCGGTGCATTTGCGCTCATCGAAATGCTTATTTTCGTCGTCATGTTGTTAATTGGACTTGTGTATGCTTGGAAGAAGAAGGTGTTAAAATGGATGTAAAATTGTTAAACGTATCAGATCAGGAAATGGAAGAAATGCGTCGCAATGTGTTTTTAACGACATTAGAACAGTTAAAAGCATGGGCGCGCAGCAATTCATTGTGGCCGTTGACGTTCGGTCTTGCCTGTTGCGCCATTGAAATGATGGGGGTCGGTTCTTCACATTACGATTTAGATCGCTTTGGATCTTTTTTCCGTACGTCACCTCGTCAATCTGACGTCATGATCGTCTCCGGAACGGTGACAAAGAAAATGGCGCCTATCGTTCGCCGTTTATACGATCAAATGCCTGAGCCGAAATGGGTCATTGCGATGGGCTCTTGTGCGACAGCAGGCGGGCCATATGTGAAGTCGTATTGCGTCGTCAAAGGTGTCGATCAAATTGTACCGGTTGACGTATACATTCCGGGCTGTCCGCCAAATCCAGCTGCATTAATTTATGGCATTAATAAACTAAAAGAAAAAATTCGCTATGAAGCGAAAACGGGAAAGAAGGTGCTGTAAATGAGTGATGAAAAAGATTTACAGCAACTAAAAAAAGAAGCAGCGGAACGGGCGAAACAATTAGCAAAAGAGCGATTGGCAGCAAAACAAGCAGCCGAACAAACTGAGCCATCGCTCGAAAGCGAAGATGACCTTGCGCTTGCGAAGAAAAAAGCAGCGGCAGCAGCGAAAGCAAAAGCAGCAGCATTGGCGAAACAAAAAGCTGCGGAGACAGGGGAAATAAGCGAAGAAGAATTAGCGAAGAA